>CAZSSQ010000100.1:1889-9126 GCA_964609465.1 uncultured Dehalococcoidia bacterium | reverse complement strand
TCGTGCCCATCGTTGTCGAGCCCCTGGAGGCCTGATGGCCTCCGCTACACGCATGATGGTCCACGGGCCGAAGCAACGGGCGGACCTGAAGGTCCGCCCCGACGAGGTCTATCCCCCTGTCTCCGGCCCTCGCCGCTAGTCGATGAAGGCGGCGAGGGCGAAGATGCCGAAGATGAACGCCGTCAGGCCGATGGCCAGCAGCACCACGGTCACCGCCCTCTCGATAGCCCCCCGCACACCGTAGTCGAGGGCGATGTTGCGAATGCCGTTCAGCCCGTGATAGAGGACGAAGGAGAGCAAGAAGATGTCTATGACCCAGTAGCCGGCCGTCTTGAAGCGGGCGGCCACGTCGGAGAAGACGACCAGGCCGGGGAGGATGTCCTTCTCCGCCTCGCTGATGTTCAAGTAGTGGTTGACGACGACGTGAATGAGGAGCAGGACGATAAGCCCGGCGCCGGTCACGCGCTGCAGGAACCAGGGCCAGAAGGTGATACCCATAGGCTCCGCCGGCGCCTGGGGAAGCCTCTCTTTCGACGCTATCTGTGCCATGACCTTCTCCCTGCTCTCAGAGCAGGTTGCGTACCGCTATCAAAGAGCCGATGAACACCCCGACCGCCACAACGAACGCCGCCCAGAAGAGCGCCTTCTGGTAGCGAAGGCCGATGGCGAAGTCGAACAGGATGAGGCGGAGGCCGTTGACGGCGTGGAAGGCCACGATGCCCAGCAGCCCGGCATCGAGCACCAGAAAGGGAGCCTTGTCGAAGGTGCTCAGGAGGTCGTCGAAAGAGTCCTCGCCCCGCACGGAGCTGCCAATGACGATGATGTGGGTTATGAGGTAGATGGTGAGGAAGATGCCGGAGAGCCGCTGGAGCAGCCAGGCGGCCGTGCCCGTCCTCATGGCTCGAGCCTGAAACTGGGCATCCACCGGTTTGTACATCTCGCCTCTTTCCCAGCGGCTCGGAGGCCGGCTAACGGGACAGGCCAAGCCGTCTAAGAATGACCATCTTCTTGAGCTGCTGGATAGCCTCGGTAGGGTCCACGCCCTTCGGACACTGCTCCATGCAACTGAACACGGTGTGGCAGCGCCACAGCCCCTGCTCCCTGGCTACCCTCGCCAGGCGCTGGGATCGACCACAGTCGCGGGGGTCGTTGCAGTAGCGGAAGGCCTTGGTAAGGGCGGCAGGCCCCAGGTACTCGCTGTCGATGGCCACGATGGGACACGCCGAGTAGCAGACGCCACACTGGATGCAGGCCGCGAACTGCGAGAGGTAAAGTGCGCGCTTGTTCTCCATCAGGTACTCGCGCTCGGGAGGATGCTCCTCGTCCGGCACGAGCCAGGGGGTTAGCTCGCGGAGCTTGCGGAAGAAGGGCTCCATGTCCGCCACCAGGTCCTTCACCACCGGCAGGTTGGCCAGAGGCTCAACGTCTATCCCCTGGCCTCTAGGGGCGATCTCTATCACCTTGGTCTTGCAGGCCAGGCGCGACACGCCGTTGATGCGCATGGCGCAGGAACCGCAGATGGCGCTCCGGCAGGAGCAACGGAAGGCCAGGGTACCGTCCACCTCCTCCCGCACCTGGATCAGGCTATCGAGGACGGTGGCGGACTCCGGCGCATCGATAGAGTAGAGCTGGAAGCGGGGCTCGCCGGCCGTCTCCGGGTCGAAGCGGCGGACCCTGAGGTTGACTCGCATCTAGTAGGCCCTCCTCTCCGGCTGCCAGCGGGTGATGGCCACCGGGGCATACTCCAGCCTCGGCCCGTCCGGCGTACAGAGGGCCAGGGTGTGCTTGAGGAAGTTCTTGTCGTCGCGCTCAGGGAAGTCTCGCCGGGCATGGCCGCCCCGGCTCTCCTTGCGCTCCAGGGCGCCGAGGGCCACCGCCTCGGCCAGGTCGAGCATGAAGCCCACCTCCAGGGCCTGGATCAGGTCCGTGTTGTAGACCTTCCCCTTGTTCTGGACCGGCACCCGGCGGTAGCGCTCCTTGAGCCCATGGATCCTCTCCAGCGCCTCCTTCAGTCCCTCCTCGCTGCGGAAGACGCCGACGTTGGAGTTCATGGTCTCGCCCAGCTCACGGCGAAGGCGAGCCGGCCTATCGCCGTTCTCGGGCCGAGAGAGCAGCTCCTGGATGCTCTCCACGTCCCTCTGCACCACCGCCTCTGAGATTCCGGCGGGCGAAGCGCGCTCGCGGGCGTACGCGGCGGCAGCGCGCCCGGCCCGCCGTCCGAAGACCACCGTCTCCAGCAGCGAGTTGCCGCCCAGGCGGTTCGCGCCGTGGACGCTGACGCAGGCGCACTCGCCGGCGGCGAACAGCCCCTGAATCGGCGTCGCGCCGTCGACGTCGGTCTTGACGCCGCCCATCTGATAGTGCATGCCGGGCTTCACCCGCAGCGGCTCGCGCACGATGTCAGTGTTGGCCAGGTCGTGGGCCAGCTCGCGAATCTGGCTCAGGCGCTCTTTGATCCTGGCCTCGCCCAGGTGGCGCAGGTCCACGAGCACGCAGCCGTCAACGCCGCGTCCCTCCTCGATCTCAGTCCACTCGGAGCGAGAGATGAGGTCGCGGGGGGCCAGCTCGAGCTTTTCCGGGGCGTACTTGGTCAGGAACCTCTCGCCCAGGGAATTGAGGAGGTAGGCGCCCTCGCCGCGGGCGCCCTCCGTGATGAGGACGCCGCTCTCCTTAAGGGTCGTGGGGTGGTACTGGACCATCTCCATGTCCATGAGAGGGGCCCCGGCCCGGTAGGCGATGGCTGTGCCGTCGCCGGTGCTGATGATGGAGTTGGTGGTGGGCTGGTAGATGCGGCCCAGGCCGCCGGTGGCCAGGACAACAGCCCTGGCCAGGATGGGATGGAACTGTCCGGTCATCATGTCCATGGCCACGACGCCGCGGCAGACGCCGTCGTCGACGATGAGGGAGGTGCAGAACCACTCCTCGTAGGGGTGGACGCCACCCTTCTGGAGCTGCTCCCAGACGACGTGCAGGATGGCCTGGCCGGTGATGTCGGCGATGTAGCACGCCCTGGGGAAACCAGCCCCTCCAAAGGGGCGGGTGGCGAGGCGACCATCGTCGCGGCGGTTGAAGGTGGTACCCATGCGCTCCAGCTCGACGATGTTGGCCGGGGCCTCCTTGCAGAGGATCTCGACAGCGTCCTGGTCCGCCAGGTAGTCGCTGCCCTTGACGGTATCGAAGGCGTGCTTCTCCCAGGAGTCCTCTTCGCCCACCGCAGCATTGATGCCCCCTTGGGCCGCCGTCGAATGGCTGCGGAGAGGCTGCACCTTGGACAGCAAGGCCACATCGACCCCCTGGCGGGAGGCCTCCAGGGCGGCCCTCATGCCGGCTAGGCCGGCCCCCACCACCAGAACGTCATGGCTGAACATCACCCGCAAACCCTTCTATTCTGTCGCCCTGAGCGAAGCGAAGGGCCCGCAGGAATCAGATTCTTCGCTGCGCTCAGAATGACGGGGCTGCCGAAAGAGGTTTTTCAACGGACCCTTTGGACGCCACAAGGTGGGCATGAGAAAGGACTGCGAAAGGAGCCCGAATGAGGTCTGAGACAGGGTCGGAGCCCCTGCGTGCCGCCGCCGATCTTCCGATCACCCGCGACACCCGAAATTCTAGCACGGCCCGGCCAGCAAGGGCCATAGGTTCGCCGTCTAGCCGTGTCTGGCCTTATGCGGATGTGACAGTGATCTAGCGACTCCCGGACCCAGGACGCCGTAGCAGGACAGCATGATCTGCAGTGTTCGGTGTCGTATTCCAAGCGTAGACCATTATCGGCTCCCAGCCCTCAGCCGCAGCCTTGTTGATTTCCTCTTCAAGACCGGTATGAGTGCTGGACTTGACGATCCTGTACTCAAACACTAGCTCGCCCCCTTTACGTCCTGGGTCGCTGATGCCGCTCTCCATGGCTCAGACGCCCGCGGATGTGCCCGAGCCAAACGCGTGAGTTTATCAGATGCATCCGGAGCCGTTCAACTCGCGCCGCCGCCGGACACCGCTCTCTCGATGGCAGCGGCGTAGAAGCCCCAGTACTCACGGGGCAGCAGCCGCCCGATGGCCACCATCACCTGCTCCCGCGCCAGGCGATCCAGCTCCTCCTGGCCCGCCGTCGCCGGCAGCTCCAGGCGGAAGGTGGGCCCAAAGACGGCGGTGAGGGCACCGTCGCGCTCCAGGAGACCCACTGGCAGGATGGGCAGGCCGTGGTCGCTGAGGACCTTCAGGAAGAGGCCCACGCCCGGCATGGCCTCGATGAGCACGCCCTTGCCCAGGGCCTCAGGCATCAGGCCCAGCGGCTCGCCGGGCCGACCTCCCCGGCCCAGGGCGTAGGCGATGGCCTGGCGGAGAGCGGCCGCCCGCGCCATCACCCTCTCCGGCGACCGGGGCATGACCACGAAACCATACATGCGGGCAACGCGGCGGAAGGTCCAGCGCCAGAAGTCATCCGGCACCGTCAGAATGCCCAGCCGGCGCCCGAACCACTCGCTGGTGATGATCCAGTGGATCTCCGGCGCCTGCGGTCGCCGCTGTGCCACCACCTGGCTGACGTGCATGCCCGCGAAGTGGGTGTTCAGCCCCGGCCGCTCGTAGTGGTTGGCGACCAGGACGAAGGGCCCCTGGCGCGGGATGTGCTCCTCACCCTCCGCTCGCGGCCGCGGCCGGACATCGCGCAGGGTCCAGCGGGAATCGCCGGCGAAGGAGCGCCGCCGACCGAGAAGCCAGTCGACAGCCCAGAGGGCGAGGCCGATGCGAGGGAAGTGGTAGACCTTGGCAGCGCCTCCGCCAGACGCGGGGCGATCGCTCATGAGCGGGACCCTCAGGAGCTTTCCCCCAGGCGCAGGTAGAGGAGGAGGGCGGCCAGGGACTTGGCGTCCTCCAACTCGCCGTCCTCGACCAGGAGGAGGACCTCTGCCAGGGGAAGCGCCAGTACCTGGATCTCCTCTTCGTCGCCGCCGCCGGCGTTGCCAGGCATGAGGTCCGTGGCCAGGTAGGCCTGAATGTACTCGGTGCAGTAGCCCGGGGAGACGAAGAAGCCACCCAGGCGCTGGAGACGGCCGGGCCGGAAGCCCGTCTCCTCTTCCAGCTCCCGGGCGGCGCAGGCCTCGGGCTCCTCGTCGCGGTCCAGGGTGCCGGCGGGCAGCTCCAGCAGGGGGTGGCCAGTCGGGTGGCGGTGCTGCCGCACCAGGAGCACCCGGCCCTCCCGATCCACGGCGACGATCGCGACGGCGCCACTATGCTCGACCACCTCTCGAACGGCCTCGCGGCCGCTGGGCATGCGGACGCGGTCGACGCGCAGCCTCACGACGGCGCCCTCGTAGAGGCGGCGGCTGGACAGGGTTTCTTCCGCAGTCAAGGCGCAGTCGCCTGTGGCGAAGGGCGGAGGCTCAGGAGATTGTTCGGAGGGAGCGTCCATCAGGGAGCGGAATCGCCTCCTAGATCGAGAACCATCGCTATCTCGTTGCAGCCGGGAAACTTGGGGCAGCGATAGCACTCATTCCACACCTTGCGCGGCAGGCTCATGACGTCCGCCTGGCGAAAGCCCAGCTTCTCGAAAAAGGCGGGGCGGTAGGTGAGCGCGAAGAGGGTCTTCAGACCCAGCGCCCGCGCCTCCTTCACGCACGCCCGCACCAGGACAGCTCCCAGGCCCTGAGCCTGGCTCTCCTCGCGGACGGACAGGGACCTCACCTCCGCCAGGTCCTCCCACATGATGTGCAGGGCCACGCAGGCCAGCATCCGCTGACCATCACGGACCACGAAGAAGTCACGCAGGTTCTCGTAGACCTCGCCCAGGGTGCGGGGCAGCATCTCGCCACGCTGGGCGAAGTAGTTCACCAGGCTGTGTATCTGGGCAGCATCGCCGACGCCCGCCTTCGCAACCCGCCGGCGTTGAGCAACGCGGCCGGACTTGCGCGGCGTCCCCGCCTGCACACTCACGCTCCTTCCCCAGTCTCGCGCGTCGCCACCTCGGGCTGCCCACCTTCCGGATGGGCAGCCAGCGAGCTCTCGCCGGGCTGGCGCGCCCAGTTGAGACGGCGGGCCACGCGGGCGTAGAAGTCCGATGGCGGGCCCAGCCGCAAGAAGCGAGCCACGTGCGGGCTCAGCCGCACGTGCAGCGCTTGCGAGAGGCTAAGCTCCGGGCCGGGCTCTCCGTCGACACTGACCACGGCCCGCTGGTCGGCTGCCATAGATACCTCCACCAGCGCCGTCGAAGCCAGGACCACGGAGTGCCGCTCCGACAGGTGGGGCGCCACCGGGGTCACCACGATCTCCCGGCACTCCGGGTACAGAATGGGCCCGCCCAGGGCAAGCGAATAGGCCGTGCTCCCGGTGGCCGTGGCCACGATGACACCATCGGCCTGGTAGTCCGCCACCTTGATACCATCGGCCACGATGCTGAGCTGGAGCACGCGGGCGGCGCCGCCGCGGCTCACCACGACATCGTTGAGGGCATCGTGACAAGCGTCCTCCTCACCCCAGACGACGCGCCCATCAGCGGCAGAGACGACAGCAGCCTGGAGCATGGCACGCTCCTCGACCCGCCCCTTACCGCTCAAGATCTCAGGCAGACGGCGCATGACGGCGCTCTGGTCCATCTCCGTCAGGAAGCCGACACGCCCCATGTTGCACCCCAGGAGCAGCGCACGGTGAGGGACCACAGAGCGGGCGGCGCGCAGCATCGTGCCGTCGCCGCCCACGCACATGAGCAGGTCGGTGCCGGGCATCTGTGCCCTCATCGGCTCCTCGTCCCAGGCCGAGCTCACCCAGACGGCTTTCACCTCCCCTTCGAGCCGCGAACGCAGCTCCTCGGCCAGGGCCTGCCCCGCCTCCAGCTTCGGGTGGTAGCAGATACCGATCTTCTTCACGAAAGAGCCTCGGGAGGCACGCCCAGCAGCAGGAAGAACTCCTTGTTGCCAGCCGGCCCCAGTAGGGGAGATGTGGTGAGTCCCAGGAGGCGCAGACGGCGCCCGGCGCACCAGGCGATGAGCCTGCCCAAGACAGCGGCGTGCACCTGGGAGTCGCGCACCACGCCGCCCTTCCCGACCTCCTCCCGCCGGGCCTGGAACTGGGGCTTCACCAGCGCCACGATGCGCCCACCCTCTCTCAACACACCCACGACCGGCGGGATCACCTTCTCCAGCGAGATGAAGGACACGTCCATAGTCGCCAGGTCCCCCTTCTCGGGCAGACCCGCCTGCCGGACGGGCAGGGATTCCAGATAGCGGACGTTCACCCCCTCCATCACCACCAC
>CAZSSQ010000100.1:0-1789 GCA_964609465.1 uncultured Dehalococcoidia bacterium | reverse complement strand
GCCGGACGGGCAGGGATTCCAGATAGCGGACGTTCACCCCCTCCATCACCACCACCCGCGGGTCCTGCCGCAGACGCCAGTCCAGCAGCCCGCGCCCGACGTCGATAGCGTAGACCCGCGCCGCCCCACGCTGGAGGAGGCAGTCGGTGAAGCCGCCGGTGGACGCCCCCGCGTCCACCGCCGTCAGGCCGCGCACGTCCAGGGCGAAGACATCCAGAGCGTGGACCAGCTTGTCGCCCCCGCGGCTCACGTACGGAGGGCCGGCCAGCACCCGGATGTCGGCGTCAGTCGCAACGAGGGTTCCGGGCTTCAGAGCCGGCCTCTCGCCCACCACGACGGACCCGGCCATGATGATAGCCCGCGCCTTCTCGCGGCTTTCGGCCAGGCCGCGCTGGACAAGGAGGATGTCCAGACGGCCGGACGGCCGCCCGCCCGGACGACTCCTTCGCGCCATGGCAATTCAGTATAGGAATGGCCCCCATTAAAAGGCAAGGAAAGGACAGCCTAGGCCCGGAGCTTGACAGGCAATAGAAGGGGTGGCACAGTGGCGCGCGACGAGTGGCAGGAGGAAGCATTCATGAGACGCACAGCCAGGAATAAGGGAAACGTCTTCGCGGCAGTACTGGCCATCTTTGTGGGACTTCTCTGGGCTGGCACAATAGATGCCGAGATGAAGTGGACGGCCACTATGTTTGGCCTGGCCCTGGCGGCGTTCGTCGCCACAAGGCGGGACTAGCCGCCATTCAGCGAACACCATTCACGGATGGTGAGGTAACGCGCCTTCTGAGACAACGCTACCGGTTCGGCAACGGTTTCAATGTGGCGCATCGATACGTTGACCAGGCCCTGGGCAGGCCATAGACTATTGCCACCCAGCCCAATCCAAGGCCGATATCGGCAAAGAGAGTGAAGATGAAAGCCCTAGTGACAGGTGGCAGCGGCTACATCGGTTCGGCGGTGGTGCGTCAGTTGCTCGAAGACAACCAGGAGGTCAAGGTCCTGGTACGTGAGACCGATGACCTGAGGAACCTGACAGGCCTGGAGGTAGAGTACGCCTACGGCGATGTGAGGGACTACCACTCGCTCCTGCGGGCACTGGACGGTTGCGACAGGGTGTTCCATCTCGCCGCCATCTACGCCATCTGGCTGCCCGACCCCCGCCTCATGGACTCCGTGAACGTCCAGGGCTCGAAGAGCGTCTTTGAGGCGAGCCTGAGGAGTGGAATTGCGAAGGTGGTCTATACAAGCTCCGTGGCGGCCCTGGGTGCGCACGGACGGGAACGGCCGGCCGACGAAACGGCAAGCTTCAACCTCGCCCACACCAGGGACGCCTACTACTTCTCCAAGTTCCGCGCCGAGCAGGTAGCTTTAGACTACTCTCGCAGGGGCCTTCCTGTGGTCATCGTCAACCCCACCAACCCCTGTGGCCCGCGCGACATCGGCCCAACGCCCAATGGCCAACTGATCATCAACGTCGTGAGGGGAAAGCTCCTGGGCTATGTAGACGGCGGCATCAACGTTTCGGACGTGACCGACACGGCCATCGCTCACCTCAGGGCGATGGAAAAGGGAAGGCCCGGGGAGAAGTACGTCCTGGGCAATGCTAATCTTTCCGTCAAGCAATACTTCACCCTCATCGCGGAGATAGCGGGTGTGAGGCCGCCCGCGCTACGCATACCCAGGTTCGCCGCCGTTCTTTTCGGGTACCTCTATCAAGCCGCGGCACAGATCACCCGCAAGCCTCCAATCACAACCGCGGCCTGGGTGCGCATCGGCAGTCACTACTCGT
>CAZSSQ010000099.1:0-9190 GCA_964609465.1 uncultured Dehalococcoidia bacterium | reverse complement strand
CTTGCTTTTACAAAAATCCAAACAGCTTTAGCCATTACGATTGAGCAAAATCCGACTTTCCAATATTTTCAGAGAACTAATCAAGATAAGCCCTTAATCCCTCTGTGGAAGGCATTGATGGAATATATCAGGGATGTTGGTAAATCGATTGTCCAACTGAAAAGATTTTTCTTTAACTTATTCAAAGATGGGACTGCTGTCGGGCAGGTATATTGGAAATATGATGTGAGGACTGTAAAAAAAGAAATATCTTATGACCCAGAAACTGACAAAGCCGAATATGAAGAAGAAGAAATAGAAGATTTTAATAATCCTTATTGGACAGTTCTGGAAAGAAAAGATGTTTATTTAGATGAAAAAGCTACCAGTTGGAATCCGAGAGACGAACATCCTCTTAGGGATTGGTTTAAGAGGGTTCTCTATGATGAAGATGAATTTAAAGCCAGGTTTCCAGCAAAGAAATATCCCAAAGCTAAAGAATGTAAGCCAGGTGGAGACCTTTCGCAGGAAGGGATTGATAAAGCTATGCTTGCCATAGGCAAAGACCAATATGAAGTTCTTTTTTATGAGAATAAGCCGAAGGATGAATTTTCAATATTGTGTAACGGAGTTCTTTTAAGAGACAGACCGCTTCCTTATGGGCATAAGCAGTTGTCAATTTTTGGGGCTAAACTCTGGGAGAAGGCTGGAGACATTGATGGTATTGGTATCTGCGAGGCGATAGAGAACGATGAAGCGATGTTAGATAACTTATCTAATGCTACTGTTGATGAGATTAATCTTTATATTAAAAGTGTTTTGATGATTGGTTATGGAGAAGAATTATCAGATGAGGAATTAGAGTTGGCTCCTAATAAAATTTTAAGACTAAGAGACCCAGCTGTAGCCAAGTGGTTGGAGAAAAAAGGGATTGGGGCTGAACCTTTTAACCAGCAGGCGGTTATTAAGGGAGACATAGACGAAAAAACGGGCATCAGTAAGGAATTACTTGGCGGGATGGCTCAAAGAAAACAGACAGCTACTGAAACGGCTATCAACCGAGAAGCAGGATTAAGAAGAATGAAAACTCCTTTGGAAAATGTGGAAGATGGTATGGAGATTAAAGAACGACTGATGATAGGATTGACAAACCAAATTTACACCATACCGACCAAACGGGAATTAGATGAAAAGGGTATGGAAACTTTAGTAGAATATCGAAAAGTTAGATTGCCCCTAGAGAAAGAAAAGGAGGAATTTGTTCCCTCAACTGAAGAAAGAGTTTTTGAAATAACGCCTGATGTTTTAATGAACGAACCAGACATCAAAATAAAACACATGTCAATGATGCCGATTTCTAAAGCTTTGGTTAAACAGGAGAAGATGCAATTTTATAGTTTAATTGGTGGTCATCCCTATGTTGATACTTATAAAGCTGTGAGAAATTTATGTGATGCTTGGGAAGAAGACCCTGACGACTGGTTGATACCAGAAGAACAAATTGCCCAACAACAACAGCAAGCCGCAATGGGTGGAGCAATGGCTGGTACTGAGGGAATGGAGAAACCTCCAAGTGGTGCTGAAGCTGGCGGGGCTACAAGAACGACAGTAGGTACAGAAGCTGGCGGAACTACCGAAGTCCCATTGGGAAGGTCGCAGGGAGTTGGCGGAAAAATTAAAGCAGGATTAAGTGCCTTAACGGGGATTTTTACAGGAAGATAATATGTTAAATACTAAAGAAAAAAAACTTATTGTATCATTAGTGGCCAGTGAAACCTTTGAGGCATTGAAAAAAATAATTCAAGAAAGAATTGAAAAAGTCAAAGATGACGACCCGATAAAAACAACTGAGTTTGAGACAATCTGTCGGCTCAACGAACTTAAAGGTCGGAAAAAAGAGCTTGAAGAATTACCTCGAACCTTAGAATTATATTATAAGCGATTTTCGCAGGAATAATATGCCAAAAAAACTAGAAGATTGTGTAAAACATTTAATGGCAGACCCCAATTTTAAACCACGAAAAGCTGGGCAAAGCAAAGAGTCAGCGGCTTATGCTGTGTGTACTGCTAGTGTTATGGGAACTTCGGCCAAAACAAGAGGTGAACAAGTTGAAAAAACGTGGAGGAGCAAAAAATAAAAAAATACGAAAGGTTTTATTTCGATACTTTAGAGGGCGGAGAATCTTATATGGAGGTTTGCTGGAACAATACTGCTTTTAAGGAAGATTTAATAAGAATTGGAATAAAAAAAGACCTAGACCATTTTGATAGCTTTGATGAAATTATTATTCGCCAAGAAGACTTAGAAACACTTTTATTGGCATTAACAAAAGACCCTTCACGATTTGTAAGGTCATCAGCGAAAAAGGTTGGTGTGAAATATATTCCTGTTCCCGAAAAACAATATCGAGAATATCAAGAATATAAAAAACATAAAAATAAACATGTCAAAACGCTTTATTAAGGGTTCTTCCGAAGCGAAAGCTTGGGGAGAAAAAATGCGAAAGGCAAAAGAAAAAAAAGAGGATTCAAAATTTCTTTCAGGAGAATGTACCATTTTGGGCAAAATTATAGAGAATTATTTTCCTACCGCTAGTATAAAAATAGACGAGAGAGAAAATGATTTTTCAATAGAACTCACCGTTAGAGAGGGCGATATTAGAGCTTTTGTGGTAGATAAAATTACCGCCAAAATTGAAACTGAAAACTGGTGTAAGAGAATCAAGGCAAATATAGAAGGAAAATCTGTAAGCTCGACAACGGGAACAAATTTAATGACGGGGATAAAAGAACAAACGAAAAAACTTCCTTCTGAGTTGGGGAAAGAAAGCGAATTCTTTTTTAGGGAGGAATAAATCTTTGACAATTTAGAGAAACGGTATTCAAAACTTTAAGTGTCTTGTTGAGGCCTTAAGGGTTTGGTGAATACCATTTCTCAGAAGGCTTCAACAGGGCGCTGAAAGGTGTCCTGTTTATTATTAGTCGTTCTTTTAAGCAACTCTATAGTGATATAGACCCTTATTAGAACCAAAAACAATGGAAACTTCAGAAGAAGTTAAACCTACAGGAGAGGAGGTTATCGAAACTCCTAAGGAAACAACAACTGAACCCCCTGTGGAAGGCACCACAGAAGAAAAAACAGAACTTGACTCTGCCAAAGAGACTCTGGCGGAAACTCAAGCGACCTTAAAGAGGTATAAAGAACAAGTCTCTGGTCATGGGCCAGAAGTAGAGAAACTTCAGGCTAAAATCAAAGAACTTGAAGGTAAAATACCTCCAGAAAAAGAGCCTCTGTCTGAATTGTCTCCTCAAGACCAAGAATATCGGGCATATCTTAAAAAATTAGGTATGTTCACGAAAGACGAGGTTGAGAAGATGGTTCAGGAAAAAGTTGCTCCTTTTCAAGCCGAGAGAGAAGCAAAAGGAAAAAGCGAACAAAGGAAAGTTCTTGATAAGTTTGTTAAAGACAAACCTGACTTAGGGAACGAAAAAGACCCCGAAGGTATCAGGATGCAAAAAGTCCTTGATAAGCTCAAGAGAATAACTCCCGCTGACCCTTTTGACCCAAATGCTTCTTTAGAAGAAGATTTGGAACGAGCTTACAACTGGGCATTTGAAGGGGAAACCAACAAAGAAGCCCTTTCCAAAGCGAAAGCCGAAGGACGTGCCGAAGGGCATGAGGCTTCAGAAGCTAAGGTCGGGGAAGGTGCTTCGACTTCATCTCCTACTTCCAAAAAACAGCGAACTCCCGAACAGGAGGAAATGCTGAAATATTTTGGGGTGGACGATGAATCTATTTCTAAACAAAAGGAGAAATAAATTATGGCTTTTGTGTATCTATACACGAAAGATGGAACTACTCCTCAGACTAAATATTACCCTGCGTGTGCTGTAACTATAACTAAGGGACAACCTCTTTATTGGGATGGTAGTACTGGTCGTGTGACGAATGCTACTTATAGCAGCGTTAAAACACACAACATAGCTGGAATATCCGAAGCGACCCAAACTTGTGCGGCTGGTGATTTAACGCCAGTTCAAGTTAATCAATCTGCTGTTTATCTAGCAGATGTCAGTGATGGTATGGCTACGGCTAATGTTGGTAAGAATGTTTTATTATCTGCTATCGGAACAATTGCTTCAGATACCAATGCTGATGATGATACTGGTGTTTTTAGAATTGAGAAATACATCAGTACAACTAAAGCTGAAGTATCCATAAACTTTCATGCTCCTTCTGACTCCGCTTAAATATGGCTGTACCAATTCGATTATCGGATGCAGTTGATTTATACGATGAAAGCATCAAACGAGTTTTTGACGGCAAGTATAAAGCGGCTCCCGAAACTTACAAACAACTCTGCGATGTAGACACAACTAATCTCTACATTGACAAAAGCTCAGCTTTTACTGGTTTTTCAATGGCCAAGCAAATGGACGAGAATGCATCAGTAATATATGAGTCACCTGACCAAGGATTTGATATTTCTTGGACACAGAGAGAGTTTGGTTTGGGATTTGCTGTTACCAAAAAACTTTGGAAGTTTGACCGAAAGGGGATTATCAAAAAACTCCCCGCAAAACTCGCAGACGCTTTAGTCAGAAAGAGAGAGAAAGATGTTCAAGACTATCTCTATGAATGTTTGGCCTCTCCAACAGGAACTTCTTACACTGATTCAGATGGAAATACAATTTCTATCACTGGCGGTGATGGTAAAGGTATTTTCTCAAAGATTCACGTAATGGAGAATGGCGGAACGGCCGAGAACAACATAACTTATGATGGCACTGCTTACAATACAGTTTTAAGTGAGGCTGGTTTTGACAATGCCGAGAATTATGTTGCACCTAGGATTCTTGATGGCAAAGAGCAAAAAATGGTTATCAACTATAAAAGGTTGTTAATTCCAAAAGCTCTATGGCCTACAGCTGCCAGATTAATGAAGACTGATAGAAAAGTAGGTTCTGCCGACTGGGATAAGAACATCTACTTCGGAGCTTACGAAATCGTGGTAATGCCATATTTCAACAGTTCTGGAGATGCTTTCTGGATTCTTTATGACCCAAACTTGGGGAGTGAAGGATTAACCTTCAAATGGTCTCAGCCAGTTAATTTAGAAGGGCCAGAATTGGTCTTTGACACTGGTTCTTTCAAATACAAGTCAACAATGATGTATGACTTGAGGCATAACGACTGGAGAGCATATCAGGGTTCTGATGGAACAGGTAGTTAATATCAACTCATCTTCGTAGAATATCTTTTCCTCACAAGAATTGTCCTTGTGATTATTAGGAGGCGGTGAGGAAAAGTCATCTGCGAGGAGGACAGACAGGATTATAGATTTATTCATCAGATTTTCTTTTTGGGATTGTCCTTTCGCCTATAACATCCAAAAAGATTTTCTGGAAGCGAAAGGGAGTAAATCTACGACCTGAAAAAGGTCGGAGATAACAAAATTAAATAGGAGACAAATATGGGAAAAACTCATAGAGGAAGTTTAGAATTGACTGACACTGGAACTGTTAGTGGTTTGTATTTGGATAATGGTAATACCACCGACCCAAGTGTAGAAGGACAAATTACTTATGTAAATGGTACAGGTTTCCGAGGATATGGTGAATCTGGTGTCTTTACTTTTGGTTCTGGCGGAGGTGGAGCTGTTGGTACTTGGGATGAACTTTATGCTGCTGATGAGTCTTTAACTGTTAGTGGTGGGAGTATGACATTTGCTGGAACAGCTGACGTTGATGTCGTAACTATAGCTGGTAATGCCGATGTTGACGCCGGTGCTCTTCTTCAATTTGCTAGCACTGGTGATGCTAAAGACGTTCAGGGAACTGGTGATACGTGGAATATAAGTAAAACTGGTTATTTCACAGGTGTTAGAGTATTCGCATCTGGATATGTTTCAACCGCCTCTGCGGCTGATTTAACACTTCATACAAACAGCGGAACTAACTCAAGTAAAATTGTTATTACTGATGATAGTAATGGAGACATTACTGCTACTTTAAATGGCACTGGAGCATTCAAAATTACTGGTACAACTGAAGCCAATAATGGTCTTGAAGTTGATACTGGAGATGTAGCTATTGCCGATGGTTCATTATCTATTACTGACGATGACAATGCTGACACTTTGACTCTTACCACAACCGGTAATTCAAGTTGCCTTGGCATTGTTGCCGATTCGGTTGCTACGGGTAATGTGATTGATGTGAATGCTGATGGCGTTACAAGTGGAACGCTTTTACATCTTGACACTACTGGTGCTTCATTTACTGGAGAATATATTGATTGTGTTGATGATGGAACGAGTGAATTTAAGGTGATGAGATATGGGGCAACCACTATCAAAGGTACTGCTGCTGGAACTGATGCTTTTACTATTACCGCAGGTGATATTCTATTGAACGACTCCGATGAAAACATCATTGAGTCAGAAGATGGAACAACTACTTTGCTTTTGTTAGATAACAAAGCTGGTGTAATAGGAACTGGTGCCGCAGTATTGAAATTAGATGCTGGTGGCGATGTTCACGGTTCAAGCTATATCTTGGATGTTGTCTTTTCTGGGACTACTCCTACCGCTGGTGCAACCGCAGTAAATGTCAATATGAAGAAAGCTGATGTGGTGGGAATAAACATTGATGGTGCTGGTACTGATACTTATGAAGCATTAAAGATTGATGCTGATTCAACTGACCACGATATTGCTTATATTCACTCAGATGCAGTAATCGCAGCTGATAAAGCATTACTAAATCTAAATTCGGCTGGTGCTATCGCTTCTGGCGGTAACATTTTGAGAGTAGATGCCTCTAACGCTACACCTGCTTCTGGTGCTGTTTATGTAGAGTTTGACTTTGCTGGCATTACTGACACTCACGAAAATGTTGGTTTATTAATTGATGCTAATGTTAAAAAAGTTCAAGCACTATATATAGACGCTGACCCGACAACTGGTTCGGTTGCTTATATGCACTCAGATGCGGTGCTTCACGCTGACCAAGGTGTTCTTTCTTTACTTTCTGAAGGAGCTATTGCTTCTGGCGGGAATGTATTGAGAGTTGCCACTGGTGGAACTCCTGACACGGGGGCTATTGTCTTTGAGATGGACGCTAGGGATGATTGCCAAGCGATGTTGATTGATTCTGATTCTGCTACAACTCACGCTGTTGAAATTAAAGGAACTGGAGTTTTAGCTGATAACAAAGCAATGTTATTTGTTACTTCTGATGGAACTGCTTTAAAAGCTGGTTCTTCATTGGTAAGAATTGAGGATTCAAGTTGCACCGCTGCTGGAGCTACCGTTTATGGTCTAGAAATAGACATTGACGGGACGAATATGGAAGCTCTATTAGTGACCGCTGGAACTTGTAGTTTTGCTGAAGCAATTACTGTTGTTTCTGGTGGAGCTGACATTACTGGCGATTCATCTATTGATGGAGCTGTTGTATTCAACGACTCTAGTGCTGATAAAGATTTCAGGGTTGAAACTGATGCTTCTGAATATGCTTTTGAAATCAATGGTGGGAATAACAATGTTAGCATTAACGCTACTACAGTTTCTGCTCATTACGATTTGGCTTTATTGGGAGATGGTGTTCTTTGTATGAAAGAAAGCACTACCCCAACGGCTGATACCAACTATGGAAAGGTTTATTGCAAAAATGATAATAAACTTTATTTCCAAGATGGTGCAGGAAGCGAACACGAAATTGCATTTGCTTAATGATTGAGATTTCTTTCGGCTTTTCGCTTGTGGAGGAAAGCCGAATAGAGTTCTTAATTTTTAGTGAGGAGCTGTTAAGTTTAGTCATTCCTCCTAATGGTTAACTTTTCGGCTCTTCTCTAAAGATATAGGAGAGAAAGGTCGTGTGAACATATAATTATTAACTAGAAAGAGCCGTTTTGTGATGGTTCACGATGGCTCGCCAAAGAAAAAATATGGGAACTTTACACCGACAAGATGGTGGGAGATTAACTCTCACTGACAATTTAGCTACACCAACAGCCGCCGAAGGCATTGTTACGATGGGAATGTATAATTCCACATTGCCGACTTATGCTGACGGTGATGTTGGGTTTTTGCAGTTGACTTCTGATGGAAGATTAAGGACAGATACTAATATTACTGTAGAAACTATTGATGTCCAACTTGGAGCTGTAGAAATCAAAGATGCTACATCCAACACAAGAGCAGTAGTTCAATCAGATGGGACTGGTAATGCTTTAGTGGTAACCTCAAATCTTCTTTCAGGACAATTTGCTGAAGATGTAGGACACACATCAGCCGATGTCGGTAATTTCATAATGGCTGTAAGAAATGATAGTTTTCAGCCATTTACTTCGGCGGATTATGATTATACTCCGTTGATTACCGACAGTAGAGGAAAGTTGTGGGTTACTGGTGCCTTTAAAGAAGACACAGTTCACGTTTCAGGTGATATTGGCATTCAAGCTCTAGCGGTTAGAAATGACGCTTTAGCTGCTTTAGCTGGAGCTGATGGAGATTATGCTCCACTTCAAGTAAATGCAAGTGGTGCTTTATTTATACAGCTTTCAGCTGGAACTGAATATGCGGGTAGGGTTAGACGAACTGATGGTACGACTGATGAGGTTTTACCAACTACCGCCGCTTCGCCCTCTGGAGCAAGTGGTGCTAATTTATTGGCAGCTGGTTCTGGCACTACAAAACATAAAATCTTTTATATGATTTTATCTGTAGATACTGCTGGAACAGTAACTGTTTCTGATGGAATAGGAGTTTTCTATATGGGAGCAGGAACTTCTGTAGTAGTAGATTTTCGCCCAATTGGATTAGCACAAAACACTGCTGATACTGCGATAACTGTAACGAATGGAGGAGGTGGAAACTGGAGTGCGTCTTTAACTTATTCTACTGGATAAAATTGAATTTCTTTTTTCGCCCTTTTCTTGTGGGGCGAATGGAGAAAATTTAATTTTATGAAATATAGAATTTTAATAACGGGCGGAAAAGGATACATAGGTTCTAAGTTAGTTCTTGCTCTAGAAAAAAATGGCTATGAAGTAGAAACCTACGATTTGCCCCGAAATATACTTGATACAGAAGAATTAGAAAAAGCAATTAAGGGGAAAGATGCGGTTTATCATTTGGCTGCTTTGGCGGAATTATCCTATACTGACGCACATCCGCAGGAAACATACGAAGTTAATATAGTCGGA
>CAZSSQ010000098.1:7877-9292 GCA_964609465.1 uncultured Dehalococcoidia bacterium | reverse complement strand
TGCGGAAGCCTGTCAGGTGGGTGCCGCCGTCGATGGTGTTGATGCAGTTGGCGAAGCTGAAGGTGGCCTCGGAGAAGCCGTCGTTGTACTGGATGGCGACTTCGACGGCGGTGCCGTTGAGGGTGCGTTCGATGCTGATGGGCCGGGGGTGGAGTACCTCGCGGCCCTTGTTCAGGTGCCGGACGAAGCTGACGATGCCCCCTTCGAAGTAGAAGTTGATCTCGCGGCCGCCTGCCGGTCGGCCGGAGTCGCGCTCGTCGCGGAAGTGAATCCAGAGGCCCTTGGTGAGGTAAGCGGTCTCCCGAAAGCGTTGCGCGATGGTATTGAAGTCATAGTCCAGGGCCTCGAACACCTGGCTATCAGGCAGGAAGGAGGTGGTGGTGCCGGTGCTCTCGCCCCGCTCCATCTGCCTGACGACCCGCAGGTCGCTGGTGGGGACGCCCCGCGAATAGTCCTGTCGGTAGACGCGGCCATCGCGTCGCACCTCTACCCACATCTCCGAGGCGAGGGCGTTGACGACGGAGGCGCCGACACCGTGGAGGCCTCCGGAGACCTTGTACACCTGCCCGCCGAACTTGCCGCCAGCGTGCAGGTAGGTCATGACGGTCTCCAGGGCTGACTTGCTGGTGCGGGCGTGCTTATCGACGGGGATGCCGCGGCCGTTGTCACGCACCAGGACCCGGCCGTCCTCCTCGATGACCACCTCGACGCGGTCGCAGTAACCGGCCATCGCCTCGTCGATGCTGTTGTCGACGATCTCGTAGACCAGGTGGTGGAGGCCCCGCTGGTCAGTGCTGCCGATGTACATGCTGGGGCGGCGTCGTACCGCCTCCAGTCCCTCCAGGACCTGGATGTCACTGGCTGTGTAGGCAGAGGCCCGTTGGGCTGCCGCTTCGTCAGCCCGGGCGACCGCCTTCTTGCTGCCCCGGGCCGACTTGGCCGGTTTCGCTGAGCTTGGTGGAGCCGTCCTTGCCATCTGCTCCTCAGGTTCTCACGACAGCGCAGAATCGAGCGCCTGCGCGGAGGGCCAGGGAAGCCGCGCTCCCCAGGTCCAGGTCATGGCTGCCAGGCACAAATGTGCCTTTACAGGACTTCACTGCGGGTGTGCTCACGATCGGGGGCGGCTCAGGCCTCCTGCCTCCGCCACGGGTGGACCCATTCAGCCGCGGCCTGCCTTCGGCGTGGGATAGGCAGGCGCTGCACCGCTGCTGCCCCTGGAAGAGGGGTAGGGGAGATGTGCTGCCGAGCTAACGGCCAGGCCGCCTGTCCCTAGGCGCTGAAATGCGGGCTGCGCCGGTCGCTGCATCCATCTGGATTCTAGCACATTCGAACCGGCTGGGGAATCGGAGGGCTCCCTAGCGTCGTGAGTCAGAGATTCGGTAACAGATTCAGTGCTTTGTGTTTGTCATGCTGAA
>CAZSSQ010000098.1:0-7777 GCA_964609465.1 uncultured Dehalococcoidia bacterium | reverse complement strand
GGCGGCCCAGAAGGCCGGTCGAAGCCCACGTCGGGTCGGCGGCGGCGGCGAGCGCCACCCTCTCGGTCGAAGCCGCCGGGCCGGCCGTTGCCCCGCCGGCGTGCGCCCGGAGGTGGACCCTCTCGGTAGCCTCCTCGGCGTTGGGGTGCTCCTCCGCCCGTCGAGGGGGCACCGGCACCCACGGGCTTGGGAGGGCCGGAGGTGCCTTCCAGCACCGCCCGCCGGGAGAGGTTGATGCGGCCCATGGCGTCGATCTCGGTCACCATGACCATGATCTCGTCGCCCACCTGCACCACGTCCTCCACGCTGGGCACCCGGTAGTCGGCTAGCTCGGAGATATGCACCAGGCCTTCCTTGCCGGGCATGATCTCCACGAAGGCGCCAAAGTTGAGGAGGCGGGTTACTTTGCCGGTGTAGATGGTGCCCACCTCTACGTCCCTGGTGAGCCCCTTAATGATCTCGATGGCGCGGTTGGCCATCTCCTCACTGGTGGAGCCAACATTGACGGTCCCGTCGTCCTCCACGTCGATGGTGCACTTGGTCTCCTCAATGATGGAGCGGATGACGCGACCGCCCGGGCCGATGACAGTCCCGATCTTCTCGGCGGGTATCTGGATGCGATACATGCGGGGCGCGTAGCGGGAGAGTTCGCCCCGGCTCTCTGAGATGGTCTCCCGCATCTTCTCCAGCACGTAGAGCCGTGCCTCCCGGGCCTGGGCCAGGGCTTCCTTCATGACCTCGAGGCTGATGCCCTTGACCTTGATGTCCATCTGGAGGGCTGTGATTCCGTCGGCGGTGCCGGCCACTTTGAAGTCCATGTCGCCCAGGGCGTCCTCGATGCCGGCGATATCGGTGAGGACCTTGTAGTTGCCGTCCTCGCCCATGACCAGCCCCATGGCTATGCCGCCCACGGGCGCCTTGATGGGCACGCCGGCGTCCATTAGGGAGAGGGTGCTGCCGCAGACGCTGGCCATGGAGGTGCTGCCGTTGCTGGAGAGCACCTCCGAGACCAGGCGGATGGTGTAGGGGAACTCCTCCTCGCTGGGGATAACGGGCTCGATGGCGCGCTCGGCCAGGGCACCGTGTCCCACGTCGCGACGGCTCGGCGAGCCTATCCGCCGCACCTCCCCTACCGAGAAGGGAGGGAAGTTATAGTGGTGCAGGAAGCGCTTGCTGTCCTCCGGCGAGAGGGTGTCCAGGCGCTGCTCCTCTCTTGTGGAGCCCAGGGTGGCGATGGTGAGGGCCTGGGTCTGGCCGCGGGTGAAGAGGCCCGAACCGTGGGTGCGGGGCAGGATGCCCACCTCGCAGGTGATGGGGCGGATCTCGGCCAGGCTGCGCCCGTCGGGGCGGACGCCGTCCCTGAGGATGCGGGTCCTGACCTCGCGCTTGATCTCCTCGTCGAGGGCGGCCAGCAGCAGTTCCGGCTGGTAGGTCTCCCCGAGGCGCTCCAGAAGCTCCTGCCGGCGCTCAGCGATGGCGCTCTCGCGCTCGTCCTTCTCGAGGGTGGCGATGATCTCGTTTATCCTGTCCTCGGCGAAGCGGGCCACCGCCTGCCGCAGCTCGGCCCCGGGCTCGTCCGGTGTGAAGGGCTTCTTGGGCTTCCCGTGCTCGGTGATGATCTCCTGCTCGAGGCCGATGATTTCCTGGTTGGTCTCATGGGCGAAGCGAATGGCTTCCAGGGCCACATCCTCCGGCACCCCCTGGGCGCCGGCCTCCACCATCATGACGGCGTCGCGGGTGCTCGCCACCACCAGGTCTAGCTGGCTGTTCTGGAGTTGGGTAAAGGTGGGATTGATGATGTACTCCCCGTCGATGTAACCCACACGTACCGAACTCACCGGCTCGCTGAAGGGGATCTCGGACATGCAGAGGGCGGTGGAGGCTCCCATGGTGGCCAGTATATCGGGGTCATTCTCCTGGTCGGCCGACAGGACAGTGATGACCACCTGCACGTCGTTCCGATAACCCTTCGGGAAGAGGGGCCTGAGGGGGCGGTCGGTGAGGCGGCCGGCCTGGACGGCCTCCGTGCTGGGGCGGCCCTCCCTACGGAAGAAGCTGCCCGGAATCTTGCCGGCGGCGTAGAGCCTCTCCTCATAGTCTATGGTGAGGGGAAGGAAGTCGATCCCTTCCCGCGGTTCGGCGCTGGCGCAGGCGGTGACGAGAACGACGGTGTCACCGAATTTGACGGTGACGGCGCCGTCGGCTTGGAGCGCCAGTTTCCCCACTTCCATGGAGAGGGTACGGTCGCCGATGGTGCGTTGATGAATTTGGGACATGAGTCTGGAACCTCCCGATCCGTTTTTTGGCTTGCAGGTATGGTCCTCAGGCAAGCGCTGGTTTCCCGCCAATGCCGCCTGCGGTTAGAGGCCTCGAAAGGCCGCGAATATCGGTATTAGAGTGGGGCGCGGGCCTACGTCAATCGGCCCGCCGGCCCCCTGGTCGGGGTAGGGCGCCCGTCTACTGTGAGGACCGTTCTCTTCCCAGGGCTACCGTCTGCCGGAGGGGTCGCACGATCCCGGGGAACGTCTTCTACCCTTTTTCTCGCTTCTTCCCGTCGATGCGCGAAGGCCTCCGCCTCTCGCTACTTGCGGAGGCCCAGTTTGGAGACAATGGAGCGATAGCGCTCGATGTCCTGGTTATTCAGGTAGGTTAGTTGCCTTCGTCTCTGTCCGACCATCTTGAGGAGTCCGCGCCGGGAGTGGTAGTCATGGCGGTGGACCTTGAGGTGTTCGGTGAGCCGGTTGATCTGCTCTGTAAGGAGGGCCACCTGCACTTCGGCAGAACCCGTATCAGTCTGGTGACGGCGGTGAGCCGTTATGAGGCTGTCCTTCTTCTCTTTGGCTAACATTCGGCAGGCGGCAATGAGCCCTCCACAGCTTCTCGAACGGGATCATAGCACAGGAGGCCCAGGAGTCGCAATACGCTGTGGTCGCTCGCCACCTCCCGTGCGCCCCGATCCAGCGCTAGTCCCGCCGCTTCCAGACGGTGCCCTGGGGCGTGTCCTCCAGGGCGACGCCCAGCTCGCCGAGGCGGCTGCGGATGCTATCGGCCAGGTCGTAACGCTTCGCCTGGCGCAGCTCCTCGCGCAGCTCGATGAGGAGCTGGATGAAGGGGGCGGCGGCCAGCGACTCCTCTTCCTCGGCTAGCGTGAGGCCGAGGAGGTCTGCCAGCTCGCGGAGGGTGGTCTGGGCTTCCTCCAGCGCCTGGTTCTCATCGCGGGCGCGGTTGATCTCGCGGGCGAGGTCAAAGAGAGCGGCCACGGCCTGGGGAGTGTTGAGGTCGCGGTCCATGGCCTCGATGAAGCGCTCCCGGAAGGGCGAGGCGTCCAGCTGCGCCAATGCCGCGCCGACCTGAGGGGAGCCGCTCAGGCTGGTGCGCAGGCGCTCCGCGCCCCGCTTGGCGGCGTCCAGGGCCTCCTCGCTGTAGGTAAGGGGGCTGCGATAGTGGGAGGCGAGGACGAAGAGCCGGACGGCGTCGGCGCCCCAGCGCCGGACGGCCTCCCGCACGGGGACGAAGTTCCCCAGCGACTTGCTCATCTTCTCTTCGCCCATCCTCACCCAGGCGTTGTGCAGCCAGTAGCGCACGAAGGGCTCTTTGCCGGTGAAGGCCTCCGTCTGTGCGATCTCGTTCTCGTGGTGGGGGAAGATGAGGTCCTCGCCGCCGCCGTGTATGTCGATCTGCTCCCCCAGGTACTTGAGGGACATGGCAGAGCACTCGATGTGCCAGCCGGGCCGCCCCGGTCCCCAGGGGCTATCCCAGGCCGGCTCGCCGGCTTTGGCGCTCTTCCAGAGGGCGAAGTCCATGGGGTTCTTTTTGCCCTCGCCGGGCTCGACCCGGGCGCCGGCCACCATGTCTTCCAGGTTACGCCGGGAAAGCTTGCCGTAGTCGCGCTTCCTCTCCACCCGATAATAGACGTCGCCGTGACCGCTTTTCGCCTGCGCCGAGGCCACGTAGGCGTAACCCTTTTCCACAAGCCCCTCGACCATGCCGATCATCTCCGGGATCTCCTGGGTGGCGCGGGGGTACTCGTGGGCAGGCAGGATGTTGAGGGCACGCATGTCCTCGAAGTAACGGTCGATGTAGCGCTGAGCCAGCTCCGCCTCGTCGATCCCCAGTCGGGCGGCGCGGGCGATGATGCGGTCGTCGATGTCCGTGAAGTTCTGGACGTGGCGGACGCGATAGCCCCGGTACTCCAGGTAGCGGCGCAGCACGTCGAAGACGATGTAGCTCATGGCGTGACCGATGTGGTTCTCGTCGTACGGGGTCACGCCGCAGACGTACATGCTAACGGTGTCTCCCAGGGGGACGAACTCCTCCTCCTGGCGCGTGAGAGTGTTGACTAGCTTCACTGGCTCTTGTCCTTACCGGTCTTCACCGAGGCGGGCTGCCCGCCTCCAGCCTGGCCCTCCTCCAGAGCCCGGAGGCGCTCCTCCAGAACTTGGATGCGCTCCTCCAGGGCCTGTATGCGGTCCCACTCCGGGTCGGGCAGCCGCACCACCGTGTCGTCGCCCGGATCGTGGAAGGCGACGACGTGGCCGGGGACACCCACCACGGTCGCATTCTCAGGCACGCTGGTGGCCACGACGGAGCCCGCTCCGATGCGGGCGTTGTCTCCCACGTGGATGGCGCCGATGAGGTTGGCGCCGGCGCCCACGACGATGTTGTTGCCCAGGGTGGGGTGACGCTTGGCGCGCTTGGTGCTGGTGCCGCCCAGGGTGACGCCCTGAAAGAGGCTACAGTTGTCACCGATCTCAGTCGTCTCGCCGATGACCACGCCCATGCCGTGGTCGATGAACAACCCCTCGCCGATCTTCACCCCGGGGTGGATCTCGATGCCGGTGAGGAAGCGACTCAGGTGAGAGATGAGACGGGGGGCCAGGGGAACGCGAAGCCTGTAGAGGGCGTGGGCCAGGCGGTGAAACTGGCGGGCGTGGAAGCCCGGGTAGGCCAGCATGACTTCCAGGTTGCTGACCGCGGCCGGGTCCCGCTCACGGGCGGCCTGTACATCGCGCATGATGCTCTTGATTAGCGACATGCTCCCCTCCTCTCGCCCTGTCTTCGCCGTCGTGGGGGCGCCCCGGATTCGCGAGGTACCCCGAAGGACAGTCGCAGCGAAGGGTTCCACCGCGAAAGCAGGGGGAGCGTTCGCACCAGGAAAGACGGCTCAGCGCCATAGCTCATCAGGCAGGATGCCACACCGCGGTTTCGTACTACTTTATCAAGGCCGTGGCCAGAGCGGCAATACCCTCGCCGCGGCCCAGGGCCCCCAGGCCCTCAGAGGTGGTGGCCTTAACGCTCACCGAAGTCTCCGGGATACCGAGGGCGCCGGCAATGCGCTGCCGCATGCCGGGTATGTAGGGCTGCAGCTTGGGCTTCTCCGCGACGACCGTCGCGTCCACGTTCACCACCGAGTAGCCCACCGTGCGCAGGAGCCCGACCACCTGTCGCAGGAGGGCCAGGCTGTCGGCGCCCCGGAAGGAGGGGTCATCTGGAGGGAAGTGCTGGCCGATGTCGCCCAGGCCGGCGGCCCCCAGCAGGGCGTCGGTGATGGCGTGGAGGACGACGTCGGCGTCGGAGTGGCCGCGCAGCCCATCCTCATGCTCGACCTGGACGCCGCCCAGCTTGAGGGGCCGCTTCTCCCCGAAGGCGTGCACGTCGTAGCCGATGCCTATCCTCATGGCCGTCCCGCAAGGTTCCCGAAGGCCGGCCTTCAGGCCGGCACGGCAGCCAGGCTCAAGCCTGGCCTTCGAGGATTAACTCTCTCGCTTCGCTCAGAATGACAAGACGAGCCTGTGGTCGCTTCTTGGGCCTGCTTCCCAGTTCTATTCTCGGCCGCTAGCCGGTCAGCTTCAGTAGCGCCTCGGCCAGGGCCAGGTCCTCCGGCGTCGTCACCTTCAGGTTGCGCGGCGAGCCGGGGTAGACCTGTACCCGGTGGCCCAGGCGCTCCACCAGGGCGGCGTCGTCGGTGGCCGCGCGGCGGGAGCGCTCGTGGGCCTCCCGCAGTATATCGTACCGGAAGACCTGAGGGGTCTGAATGAGCCAGAGACGACGTCGGTCCAGGGTGCTCAGGACCCGCCCCTGCTCATCCACACGCTTCACGGTGTCCTGGGCGGGCAGCGCGCAGACGGCGGCTCCCGTCTCCCGGGCCGCCGCCAGCCCCTCTTCGATGAGTTGCGGCGTGACCAGGGGGCGGGCGCCGTCGTGCACCACCACCCAGTCGCAGGGGCCCAGGCACTCCAGGCCTTCCCACACCGAGTCCTGGCGCCGTCGCCCGCCCAGGCAGACAGTCCGCACCTTGCTCAGGCCCTCATCTTCGGCCAGAGCCAGGCCCCGCGCCAGGTTCTCGGCGGCGAGCACGAGGACGACACGGCGGACGGGGGCACACTCTTGGAAGGCGGTGAGGGTGCGGGCCAGCAGGGGCCGGCCGCCGAGGGGAGCGAAGAGCTTGTCCAGGCCGCCCATGCGGGCGGAACGCCCGGCAGCCACCACGACGGCGCCCACCTCGTCGGAGGCAGGGCCGCCCACCGAAGAGGCGGGCCTATCGCCGGGGGGGAAGGTCACTGGCCGGACTTGGGCTGGGCGAAGATCATCCGCCCGGCCACCGTCTGCAACACCCGCGTCACCACGATGTCGAGGTCGTCGTTCAGGTGGCGGCGTCCGCCCTCCACCACCACCATAGTACCGTCGTCCAGGAAGCCGACGCCCTGCCCTAGCTCCTTGCCTTCCTGGATGATGCGGATGGCTATCTCCTCGCCAGGGAGGACCACGGACTTCACGGCGTTGGCCAACTGGTTGATGTTGAGGACGCGCACGCCCTCCAGTTCCGCCACCCGGTTCAGGTTGAAGTCATTGGTGAGGATAGGGCTGCCGTAAGCGGCCGCCAGACGGACCAGCTTGCCGTCCACATCGCTGCTATCGCTGTAGTCCACCTCGATGATCTCGATGGGGACGGCGGCCTCCTTCTGGAGGCGGGTGAGGACCTCGAGGCCTCGACGGCCCCGGTTGCGACGCAACGAATCGGGTGAGTCAGCGATGTAGCGCAGCTCATCGAGGACAAAGCGAGGCACCACCAGCGTGCCCTGGATGAAGCTGGTCTGACAGATGTCGGCAATGCGGCCGTCAATGATGGCGCTGGTGTCGAGGATGAGGCTTTCGGCGGGGCCGCCGCGTTTGGGAACAGGCACGGGCGGCAGGCGTCGCGACAGCGCCTGACCGACGGCGTCGCCGCGGCTGAGGCCTGCGAGAGTCCCCAGTCCGCCGGCCACGACCGCTGCCACCAGCGGGACAATGAAGCCCGCTCGGCCGGGCAGGGCGGTCAGGGTCGGGGCCAGGAGGGCTGACACGATGAGCCCAAGTATCAGGCCGAGAGCGCCCAGGGCCAGCCGGGCGTTGCTCGCCGCGTGCCAGCGGGCGAGCAGCCAGCGGCAAGGCACCCAGGTCAGGTAGGGAGCGACTACAGCCCCCAGGCAACCGAAGCCGACGGGGAGAACGGTGTACAGGGCAGCGGAGGCGGCGCCGCCCTGGTCGTGCGCCAGCCAGTTTCCTAGAAACAGACCCCCGACGCCGAAGATGACAGCGCCGGCGCCCCGCAGGAGGGCATCGGCTAGCATGATGAGGCCTCCCCCACCACCTAAGAAGGGGAGCGCACACACGGCACACTCCCCAGAGCCCTGACGCTTGCGCGGATCACGGCCGGCAGGCCCGCCGCGGTGTCTACATAAGCATCATAGCAGGCGTCATGTGGCCTGCCAAGATAGAAGGCATAGGATCTATGCCT
>CAZSSQ010000097.1:0-9316 GCA_964609465.1 uncultured Dehalococcoidia bacterium | reverse complement strand
CCGCCGGCCCCGGTGCAACGCCCTCGGGGCTGGCGAGAGACCGTGCGCCGCTTGCTCAGCCTCCAGCCCCCACCCGAACCTACTCAAGAGCTGATTCTCGGGTTCGTGGGCCTGTGGCTCATGGTGGGGGAGGCGCACATCGTCACCCTGGCGGTGCGGGAAGGTCGGCGACGGCACGGCCTGGGCGAACTGCTCCTCATCGCCGCCATGGAGGTAACCGTCGCACACGGGCAGGAGGTGATGACCCTCGAGGTACGCCCCTCCAACGAGGCCGCCGTCTCCCTGTACGAGAAGTACGGCTTCAATCGGGTGGGAGTCAGGTCTCGGTACTACGATAACCGTGAAGACGCCTTGATCATGACCACCCCTCCCCTAAGTTCCCCGGCCTTCCGGGAGCGCTGCCAATCTCTCAAGGAGGCGCACCACCGACGCTGGGGCTGCGCCTACAGCCTCCCCCCGAATGTGTGAGGGCTGGAGGAGACCTTTCACGCCACCCTCGCGCGCTTGACAAAACGTGAAGCCACCCCTACACTAAGGCCCAACTAGGTCCCTACAGGCTGTGAAGGGGAGCAGTAGGGCTTTCCAACGGCCACAGAGAGCCGGGAGCAGGTGAAAGCCCGGCGCCACAGGAAGCTCGAACTCGCCCCGGAGCCGCCGAGCCCAGGTCTGCCAGGGGCGGATGGTAGGTTCGGCCGGGAGGCGCCCGTTAGCGCGCGTCGAGTGGTTCCGCTTGTGGCTGCCGGTGTGGTAGCCCCGGCGAGGGCAAGAAGGGTGGTACCGCGGGCATCCGTCCCGTCCCTTCGGGGGCGGGACTATTCATTCGGGTCAACCCAGCTTTCGAGAAGAGATGACTAGCTTTCAGGGACTGCTTCAGTTTCCTCTCCAGGAGGCGTTCACGGTCTCGGCGCAGGCCGGGGCCCGCGGTGCGGGCCTGGCCCTTGCCCGGGACCGCGCCGTAGTCCTCGCCCTCCTCAGGGGGCCCTTACTGCTTGCAGCGGCGGCCCTCCTCGGCCTATAGTCGCCCGCGAGACCGCCGGGCGAGCAGGCCAAATCTCAGCGGGCATTCAAGAGATAGCGAAGACCAGCGCTAAGGCGCCGGTTCCTAGACAGGGGGATTTCAGACTATGAAGCTAAGCGGGGCCCAGATCATCATGGAATGCCTCGCCAGAGAAGGCACAGAGACCATCTTTGGCCTCCCTGGCGGAGCCAACCTGCCCATCTACGACTGCCTGCCTTCCTACCCGCAGATCAAGCACGTACTGGTCCGCCACGAGCAGTGCGCCGCCCACGCCGCCGACGCCTACGCCCGAGTGACAGGCAAGGTAGGCGTATGCTTCGCCACCTCCGGCCCGGGGGCCACCAACCTCGTCACTGGCATCGCCAATGCCTGGATGGACTCCGTGCCCATGGTGGCTATCACCGGCGAGGTAGCCACCTGGCTCATCGGCCGCGACGGCTTTCAGGAAGCGGATATCACCGGTATCACCCTCCCCATCACCAAGCATAACCACCTGGTGCTGGAAGCCGAGGAACTGGCCCACACGGTGCGGGAGGCCTTCTATATCGCTAGAACAGGACGGCCCGGGCCGGTCCTCATCGACGTCCCCCGGGACGTCATGCAGCAGCAGACCGAGTTCCACTACCCGGAGAAGCTGGACCTGCGCGGCTACCGGCCCACCGTCCAGGGCCACCCGACACAGATCAAGAAGGCCGCCCAGCTCATCGACGAGTCAGACTGCCCACTCATCCTGGCCGGCCACGGCGTCATCCTCTCCCGCGCCTTTGACGAACTGCGAGCCCTGGCTGAGAAGGCCCACATCCCCGTCATAGCCACCCTCCTGGGCCTGAGCTGCTTCCCCGGCTCCCACCCCCTCTACCTGGGCATGCCGGGCATGCACGGCATGTACTGGAACAACATCGCCATCAGCGAGGCCGACCTCATCGTCGCCGTTGGCATGCGCTTCGACGACCGGATAACGGGACGCCTCAAGGACTTCGCGCCCCATGCCAGGATCATCCACATCGACATCGACCCGGCGGAGATCGGCAAGAACGTCAAGCCAACGGTGCCCATCGTGGGCGACGTCAAGAACGTGCTGGCCGCCCTCGTCCAGCAGGTGGAGCCCGCCCGGCACGACTCCTGGCTGGAGCGGATCGCGCAAGTGCGCCGGGAGCACCCGTCCATCCTCATCCCGGAGAACGACCAGCTCCTGCCCCAGTTCGTGATCAAGAAGATCTACGAGCTCTCCGGCCCCGACGCCTACTACGTCACCGGCGTCGGCCAGCACCAGATGTGGGCCGCCCAGTTCTTCTGGGGTGACAAGCCCAACTCCTTCGTCACCTCGGGGGGTCTGGGTACGATGGGCTTTGACACACCCGCCGCCATAGGCGTCCAGTTCGCCTTCCCCAAGGACCTGGTCTGGTCCATCGCCGGCGACGGCAGTTTCCAGATGACCCTCCAAGATCTGGCTACCGTCGTTGAGCAAGAGCTGCCCATCAAGTTCGCCATCATCAACAACGGCTACCTGGGCATGGTGCGCCAGTGGCAGACCATGTTCTACGACAACCGCCTGATCTCCACTCGCGAGTTCAGCCCGGACTTCGTCAAGCTGGCCGAGGCTTTCGGCCTGGTGGGCCTGCGTGTCACCGACCGCTCCCAGGTGGTGCCAGCCATCGAGAGGGCGCTTCAGCACCCGGGCCCGGTCCTTATCGACTTCCAGGTGGAGCAGATGGAGAACTGCTACCCCATGGTGCCGCCGGGAGCCAGCCTTGCGGAGACTATCGATCAGCCTAAGATGATTGAAGCGCCCGCGCCCTCGCCGCGGCGGGAGAAAGAGAAGGTGCGACCGTGAAGACGGTGAAGCACACCATCGTCGCCTTGGTGGAGAACAAGCCCGGTGTCCTCAACCGCATCGCCAACAAGTGGCGCCAGCGGGGCTTCAACATCGAGAGCCTGGCCGTAGGCCACAGCGAGGTCCCCGGGCTCTCCCGCATGACCTTCGTCGTCGACGGCGCCACCACTGATGTCGAGCAGGTCACCAAGCAGCTCTACAAGATCATCGAGGTCGTCAAGATGACCGACCTCACCGAGGAGGACATGGTGGCCCGGGAGCTGGCCCTCATCAAGGTGAGCGCCAGCCCCGCCAACCGCAGCGCCGTCATCGAGGTGGTGGACATCTTCCGGGCCGACATCATCGACGTGTCGCCGGAGTCGGTCATCGTCCAGGTGACGGGCACGGAGGATAAGGTAGACGCCATCATCGAGATGCTGCGGCCCTACGGTATCCGGGAGCTGGTACGCACGGGCCGTGTGGCCATGACTCGAGGCGCCGCCGCCACCATCGAAAGCGCCGAGGCCACCGGGCCCGTCCGCTTCCGTCCCGCCGGCGAAGGCAAGCCCCGCGTGGGCAGCCTGCTGTAGGGCTGCTGTAGGGCTGCTGCCGGCCACCTTCCGGTCGCGACCGGCAGAGCAGCGCTGAAGAATGTAGCGGCGACCTGAAGGTCGCCCCTACGGGCCAGGAAGGAGACAGCTAGTATGGCCCAGATGTACTACGACAAGGACGCTGACCTTTCCCTGCTCAAGGACAAGACCATCGGCGTCATCGGCTACGGCAGCCAGGGCCACGCCCAGGCCCAGAACCTGCGCGATAGCGGCCTCAAGGTCATCATCGGGAGCATCCCCGACGAGCTGGCCGCCCAGGCCAAGCGCGACGGGTTCCAGGTGATGAGCATAGCTGAGGCAGCCCAGGCCGCCGACATCATCGTCATGCTCGTCCCAGACCAGGTGCAGCGCCAGGTCTACTACTCCGAGGTCGAGCAGGGGCTGAAGCCGGGCAAGATGCTCATGTTCGCCCACGGCTTCAACATCCACTATGGCCAGATCCTGCCGCCGCCGGACGTGGACGTGACCATGGTGGCGCCCAAGGGGCCGGGCCACCGCCTGCGCGAGGTATTCGTGCAGGGCTCCGGGGTCCCCGCCCTCGTGGCTGTGCAACAGAACGCCACCGAGACCGCCAGGCAGGTGGCTCTGGCCTACGCCAAGGGCATCGGCGCCACCCGCGCCGGCGTCCTCACGACCACCTTCAAGGAGGAGACAGAGACGGACCTCTTCGGCGAGCAGACCGTCCTCTGCGGCGGGGTCAGCGCCCTGGTCAAGACGGCCTTCGAGACCCTGGTCGAGGCCGGCTACCAGCCGGAGGTGGCCTACTTCGAGTGCATGCACGAACTCAAGCTCATCGTCGACCTCTTCTACGAGGGCGGCATGAAGTACATGCGCTACTCCGTCAGCGACACGGCCGAGTACGGCGACTACACGCGCGGCCCCCGCGTCATCGATGAGCGCGTGCGGGAGACCATGCGCCGTATCCTGACCGAGATCCAGGACGGTAGCTTTGCCCGCGAGTGGATCCTGGAGAACCAGGCCGGACGGCCCGGCTTCATGGCCCTCCGCCGCCAGAACGCCGAGCACCCCATCGAGCAGGTGGGGGCGGAGCTGCGGGCCATGATGCCGTGGCTCAAGGAGAAGAAGTAGGGGAGGACCTTCAGGTCCTCCCGCGGAGGCGGGGTGGCGCGGGGCACCGGCAGCGACCGGGGACCGCCGGGCTCAAGCCCGGCCTTCGGGGGAAAGTCGTAGGGGAGGACCTTCAGGTCCTGCCGCAGGCGGGCTTGGCGCCGCCACCGAGCGGAGACCGCCAGGCTTGCGCAAGAGGCGCATCCGCCCGGACGGGCGGCCGCCTGGCCGCCTTCGGCGGAGAAGCATAGCCCTCGAAAGGAGAGAGGGGGATCACCATGCCAAAGGGAAGCAAGGAGCTGCTGCAGGCGTTGAACAACGCCCTCGCCGACGAGCTGGCCGCCATCATCCAGTACATGTACCACCACGTCATGGGTCGCGGCCCGGCCTCGCCCGCCATCCTGGACATGTTCAAGTCGACCTCCATCGACGAGATGAAGCACGCCGAGGCCCTCGCCGAGCGCATCGACCTCCTGGGCGGCGTGCCCACCATTGAGATAAGCCCCATTAAGGTGGGCGGCGACCTGACGAAGATGATCCGCGACGACCTGGCGACGGAATACCACGCCATCGAGCTGTACAAGGGGATCATCAAGCTGGCCACGAAAGAGGACGACCCTGTCACCCGCCGCCTGCTGGAGGAGATCCTGGAGGACGAGGAGGGTCACGCCAACGACTGGGAGACCGTGCTGGAGAAGTAGGGGAACGGGGGCAAGAGAGCTACCCCAGCCTGAAGGCTGGGGCATAGAGCACGCGGCAACGCATGCCTCTCTATCATGTCTGGTTTGCGACAAAGAGGCGCAAATGGCTCCTGCAAGGAGATGTTGGCGAAGCCGTCAAAGGGTTAATGTGGACGGTGGCCAAGGAGAGGAACATCAGGCTGTCGGAATGCGAGGTCATCGTAGACCATGTGCACCTGCTTATTTCGGCAGAAGATAGGGCCCGCCTATCCATGGCCATGAACCTTCTCAAAGGGGTGACTTCTCGGCAGATCTTCCAGAGGTTCCCCGAACTGAAACTGGATGCCAAGGTTGGGGCCTTTTGGCAGCATCGGTATGCGGCAAAGCTCGTTCCTGAGGCCGCGGCCGCCACCATTGGCCGCTACATCCGCACTCAGTGGGACCGGCTGGAGAAACATGAGCGCTAGCAACTCGCTGATGCCCCAGCCTTCAGGCTGGGGTACGGAGCCACCACCAGCGTGGGGCGTAGCCATGCCACAGCCTCCAGGCCCCCGCGCGGTCAGAGACCGCCTCATCCTTCGCCGGCCCTCCTCCGCCTGAGGCGGAGCGGAGGGCCCGGATGTAGCGGAGGTCTTCAGACCTCCACCGAAGGCTAGTGGAAGGCTTGCGCCAAAGGCGCATCCGCCCGGACGGGCGGCGGCCTGGCCGCCTCCGGCGGAAAAGCCTTCCTCTACACCCCTGCCAGGCGAAGGAGTGAAGCGACCATGAAAGACAAGGTATACATCTTCGATACCACGCTGAGGGACGGCGAGCAGTCCCCCGGCGTGGCCCTCACCGTAGACGACAAGCTGGAGATCGCCCGCCAGCTAGAGAGGCTGGGCGTCGACATCATCGAGGCCGGCTTCCCTCTCTCCTCTCTGGGCGACTTCGAAGGTGTGACCACGATCGCCAAGAAGGTGCGCGGCTGCGCCGTCGCCGGCCTAGCCCACGCCCACCCGGAGGCGGTGGACCGCTGCTGGGAGGCCGTCCAGCACGCCGCCCATCCGCGCATCCACATCTTCCTCTCCACCTCCGACATCCACCTCATGCACCAGCTCCGCAAGAACCGGGATGAGGTGCTGGAGATGGCCCACACCATGGTGGCCCGCGCCAAGGGTTACACCTCTGACGTTGAGTTCAGCCCCATGGACGCCAGCCGCTCCGAGCCCTCCTACGTCTACCAGATGGTGGAGCAGGTCATCGCGGCCGGCGCCACCACCGTCAACATCCCGGACACCGTGGGCTACGCCATCCCGGAGGAGTTCGGCAACTTCATCCGCAACATCTTCGAGAACGTGCCCAACATCCATCAGGCGGTGGTCTCCGTCCACTGCCACAACGACCTGGGGCTGGCGGTGGGCAACTCCCTGGCCGCCGTCCGCGCCGGCGCCCGCCAGATCGAGTGCTGCATCAACGGCATCGGCGAACGGGCGGGCAACGCCTCCCTGGAGGAGGTGGTGATGGCCCTGAAGACCCGCCAGGACCTGTTCGACCTCACCACCAACATCAAGACCAGGGAGCTCTACCGGACCAGCCGCCTCGTCTCCGACCTCACCGGCATGAGCATCCAGCCGAACAAGGCCATCGTGGGGGGCAACGCCTTCCGCCACCAGTCGGGCATCCACCAGGACGGCATCCTGAAGATGCGCGAGACCTACGAGATCATGGACGCCCACGACATCGGCTGGCCGGTCGGCGGCGAGATCGTCCTCGGCAAGCTCTCGGGGCGCCACGGCTTCCAGGCCCGGCTCGAGGAGCTAGGCTACGAGCTCACCCGGGAGGAGCTCTCCCGCGCCTTCGCGGCCTTCAAGGAGCTGGCTGACAAGAAGGCAGAGGTGGACGACCGCGACCTGGAGGCCCTGGTGGCCGACAAGCTCCGCACGGTCGAAGAGACATACCACCTGGACCTGGTGCAGGTCTCGTGCGGCAGCCAGCTCGTAGCCACCGCCACCGTCCGCCTCATCGGGCCCGAGGGGCAGGTTCTGCTGCACACAGCCACCGGCACGGGCCCTGTGGACGCCGCCTACAAGGCCATCGACGCCCTCGTGGGGGTGCCCAACGAGCTGACGGAGTTCTCGATCAAGGCCATCACCGAGGGCATCGACGCCCAGGGCGAGGTGACGGTGCGCATCCGGCACGAGAGCAAGACCTACGTGGGCCGCGGCGCCGACACCGACATCGTCGTCGCTTCGGCGAAGGCCCTGATGAACGCTCTCAACCGTCTCTTGGCCGTCCAGCGCCCCTCCGACACGGAGGTGCGCACGAGCCCATAGGCGGCAGGAGCCAACGCGAGTGAGGTCAAAGCCATGAAGCTTCCCTTTCCTCTACAGGAGGGCGAGCAGCTCCTGACGCTTGCCAGGCGCCACTGGCTGTTCGTCTACCCCAAGCTGGCGGCGGGGGTTATCGTCGCCCTGGTGCCGGTGGGCGTCCTCTGGTGGGCCATGGCCCGCCTCGACTGGACAGACAACGCCGTCCCGCGCTTGATCGGCCTGGTAGCCACGGCCGTCTGGCTGGTGTACTGGTTCGTCAGGCTGTACTTCTTCAAGTACCGCTACGACAACGACATCTGGGTCGTGACCAACCAGCGCGTCATCGATAGCGTGAAGAACCACTGGTTCCACCTCCAGATGTCGACGGCCGACCTGGTGGACATCGAGGACATGAGCGTCATTCGCAGCGGCGTCCTGGGCACGCTGTTCAACTTCGGCGACATCGACTGCCAGACAGCGGGAGCGGTGCGAAAGTTCTCCCTGCTGGGCATCCCCCGGCCGCGAGAGGTGCAGGCGCTGGTGGACCGCCTGCGCGACGAGTCGCGTGCCGTCGCCAAGGAGTGAGTATACTTAGATGAAGCCCTCTCCTGACCGGCGGGCCGATTCGAAGCCGGCGCGCGGGTCAGGCGACTAGAAAGGCCCCATCATGGGCATGACCATAGCCGAGAAGATCCTGGCCGCCCACTGCGACCGCCGCCAGGTGCAGCCGGGCGACCTCATCAACTGCCGCGTGGACTTCGTCATGGCCAACGACGTGACGGCGCCCCTGGCTATCCAGGAGTTCCGCAAGCTGGGCGTCTCCCGCGTCTTCGACCCCCAGCGCGTCGCCCTGGTGCCCGACCACTTTGTGCCCAACAAGGACATCCAGAGCGCCGAGCAGGCCAAGGTGATGCGTGAGTTCGCCCGCGAGCAGGGCTGCATCTACTTCGAGCAGGGGCAGGCCGGCATCGAGCACATCCTGCTCCCCTCACGGGGCTACGTCGTCCCCGGCGACGTCTACGTCGGCGCCGACTCCCACACCGTCACCGTCGGCGCCCTAGGCGCCTTCGCCTGCGGCATGGGCTCCACCGACGTCGCCATCGCCATGGCCACCGGCGAGATCTGGATGCGCGTCCCGCCCACCCACCGCTTCATCAACCACGGCCGTCTCAACCGCTGGGTGGACAGCAAGGACCTCATCCTCCACACCATCGGCCAGATCGGGACCGACGGCGCCCTCTACGCCGTCATGCAGTTCGAGGGCGAGGCCCTGCGCGACATGTCGGTGGACGCGCGCTTCACCATGACCAACATGGTGGCCGAGGCCGGTGGCAAGGCCGGCATCATGCCCGTCGACCAGGTGACGCTGGACTACGTCCGGCCCGTCGCCCGCCGGCAGTGGACCGTCTACGAGCCGGACCCCGACTGCCGGTACGCCGCCACCTACGAGTTCGACGCCTCCAAGATCGAGACGACGGTGGCCCTGCCCTTCAGCCCCGGGAACGCGGTTCCCCTTTCGGAGGTGGTGAAGCAGGACATCAAGATCGACCAGGTCTTCATCGGCTCATGCACCAACGGCCGCCTGGAGGACCTTCAGGAGGCGGCGGAGATCATGCGGGGGAAGAAGGTGGCCCCCTGGGTGCGCTGCATCGTCATCCCGGCCACCCAGGACATCTACCTCCAGACCCTTAAGAACGGTTTGGCCGAGCTCTTCACCGAGGCCGGCTGCGCCTTCAGCACCGCCACCTGCGGCCCTTGCCTGGGCGGATACATGGGCGTCCTAGCCGAGGGCGAGCGCTGCGTGAGCACCAGCAACCGCAACTTCCGCGGCCGCATGG
>CAZSSQ010000096.1:0-9552 GCA_964609465.1 uncultured Dehalococcoidia bacterium | reverse complement strand
CGCCTCCAGGGCCAGCAGGTAGCCCTGCCAGCCGAGGCCGGCGATGAGGCCCGTCGACACCTCGGCGGTGACGGAGTGGCGGCGGAAGACCTCACGGGTGTAGATGTTGGAGATGTGCACCTCGACGATGGGGAGCCGGCAGGCGGCCAGAGCATCGCGCAGGCAGAGGCTGTAGTGGGTGAGGGCGCCGGGGTTGATGATGATGCCGCCGGCGCCGGGCGATTCCGCCTGGACGAAGTCTATGATGGCGCCCTCATGGTTGGACTGAAAGGCCAGCACCTCGGCGCCGAGGGCGCGGGCGCGCTCGCTGACGCGGGCCACGATTTCGTCCAGTGTCACGGTGCCGTAGATGTCAGGCTCGCGGGTCCCCAGGAGGTTCAGGTTAGGTCCGTTGATGAGGAGGATTCTCATAGCCCTTCCTCGCCTTCCGCCTCGTCGGCTCTATGGAGTCCTCGCGTCGAGACCTGGCCCGGAGGCTCGCCGGCGTCAGCCGGTGCGGGCCGTCTCCGGCTGGCTCGCTCTTCGTGGATCCGCTTCATTTGCGCGGCAATGCCATCCAGGCTGGCCTCGATGGTGCGACGCTTGGCCTGCTCGGTGACGTGAGTGTAGATCTGGGTGGAGTTGATGTTGGCGTGCCCCAGAAGCTCCTGCAGCACCCGCAGGTCGGCGCCTCCTTCCAGCATGTGGGTGGCGAAGGTGTGGCGCAACAGGTGGGGGAAGATTCGCTGGTCCAGGCCGGCGGCCAGCGCGTACTTGCGGACCAGCCCCTCCACCCCTCGTGCCGAGAGGCGGCCGCCCTTGTGATTGAGGAAGAGGGCGGTCTCAGCGCCGCTGGCCAGGCGGGGCCGGCCCTCTCGCAGGTAGCCGCCCAGGGCGCGACGGGCCGGCCTGCCGATGAGCACCACCCGCTCCTTGCGGCCCTTGCCGCGCACCCGGAGGAGGCCATCGCGGAGATTCGCGTCGGCGGTGTTCAGCCCCACCAACTCGCTGACGCGGACGCCGGCAGCGTAAAGGAGTTCCATCAGGGCTCGGTCGCGCAGGCCGAGAGGGGTGTCGGTCTCCGGGGTGGAGACCAGGGCGGAAACGTCCTCGTTGCTGAGGAAGGAGGGCAGCCGCCTGGGCCGCCGCGGGCCCTTCACTCCCTGAAAGGGGCTCGCCTCCAGGTGGCCGGACAGTTCCAGGTGACGGTAGAAGCTACGGATGGTGCTCACCTTGCGGGTGAGGCTACCCGAAGCAATACCGGCCTCCATGAGCCGCGCCAGGTGACGGCGCAACGTGTGACGGTCCACCTGAAGCGGGTCGCCCCCTTCGTCGTCCACGAAGTCGATGAAGGAGCGGAGGTCGGTGGCGTAGTTGCGCAGAGTGTAGGGGGAGAGGTTCCTCTCCGCCCGCAGTGTCCGGAGGTAGCCGTCGAGCAGCGCCTCCACGCGCTGCCGCCAGGGAGCTTCCCGCGTCGCCGTGGTGTTCTTGGAGATGCCCATGGCGCTCCTAGACCGGACCGCCGGCCGCTTGCCCCGCCTCTTCGGCCGATACGCCCGCGCCCACCGGCGAGGGTGGGGCGCCCCGCCAGGAGCAACTCAGGCAGCGGGCGAGCTCGCGGGCCGCCGCCACCAGGAGGTCGCCGCAGTTGGGGCAGGGTTCCGCCAGTGGCCGCGACCAGGTCACAAACCGGCAGCGGGGATAGTTGATGCAGCCGTAGAAGGTGCGGCCGCGGCGGGTGCGCCGGGCCACCAGGTCGCCGCGGCAGCGGGGGCAGGCCACGCCCACCTTGGCGTGCAGGCGCCGTGTACTGCTGCACTCCGGGTAGCGGGAACAGCCCAGGAAGCGCCCGTAGCGACCGCTGCGCACCACCATAGGGGCGCCGCAGAGGTCGCAGTGTTCGTCTGTGGCCGCGGGCTCCTCTTCGCCAGGCAGAGGCCGTGCCGACCGGCACTCGGGGAAGCCGCTGCAGGCCAGGAAGCGCCCGAAGCGGCCCCAGCGCACGACCATGGGCTGGCCGCACACCTCGCAGCGCTCGTCCGTGGGCTCCTCGACCCTAGGCACCTGGGCCGCCTGGGCCAGGGCCTCCTCCAGGGGCAGGTAGAAGTGCTCCACAACCGGCTGCCAGGCCTTCCGGCCGCGGGCGACCTCGTCCAGCTCCTCCTCCATGGCGGCGGTGAAGCGTAGGTCCACCACGCCGGGGATGAAGTTCACCAGCAGGTCGTTGACGACGCAGCCCAGGTCGGTGGGCTTCAGTTGCCGGCCCTCACGGTTCACGTAGCCCCGATCCTGGATCGTGGAGAGGGTGGGGGCATAGGTGCTGGGCCGTCCGATGCCGTTCTCCTCCAGGGCGCGCACCAGCGTGGCCTCCGTGTAGCGAGGCGGCGGCTCTGTGAAGTGCTGCTCTGGAAGGAGAGCCAGCAGGCTCAGCTTCTGTCCCGCCGAGAGAGTGGGCAGGCGTGGTTGCTCCTCCTCTGGAGACCCGTTGTCGCCGGACTCCTGGTAAAGCTGCCGGTAACCCGGGAAGCGAAGAACGCTCTCGGTGGCCCGGAAGAGGTAGACATCCTGGCCGGACGGGGGCGCTGCCTCCACGTCGATGGTGAGGCTGTCGTAGAGGGCGTCCGCCATCTGGCTGGCCAGCATGCGCTGCCAGACGAGGCTGTAGAGCCGGTACTGGTCGGGCGTCAGGGAGCGGCGGAGGGCGGCGGGCTCCCTTCGGATGGACGTGGGTCGGATGGCCTCGTGGGCCTCCTGGGCGCCGCGGGCCTTGCGCCGGTAGACGCGCGGCGCCGGCGGCAGGAACTCGGCGCCGAAGCGTTCGCCGATGTAGGCACGCGCCTCCGCCTTCGCTGCCTCGGAGACGTGGGTGGAGTCGGTGCGCATGTAGGTGATGAGCCCGACCTGGCGACCGCCTGGCGGGCGGGCAGCGCCGCCGTCTTTCTTGGAAGACGGACGGGTTCCCGCCGCGAGCGGCAGCCCCTCGTAGAGCTGCTGGGCTACGGCCATGGTGCGCTTGGCCGAGAAGCCGAAGCGCCGCGAGGCCTCCTGCTGGAGGGTGCTGGTGGTGAACGGCGGCGACGGGCGCCGGGGCTGCCTGCGCTCTTTGACCTCCGCCACCCGGTAGGCGGCCTTCTCCAGGAGGGCGGCGAGGCGGGCCGACTCCTCAGCGCTCGGGACCTCCAGCTTCTTGTGCCGGCCTCCGCCGGGGGCCAGGCCCGTCAGGCGGGCTGTGAAAGAGCCCTCCTCCGGCGCAGCGGAGCTGGCTGGGGAGAAGCGTGCGTCGATCGTCCAGTACTCCTTGGGCACGAAGCCCTCGATCTCGCGCTCGCGGTCCACCACCATGCGCAGGGCCGCCGACTGCACGCGCCCCGCTGAGAGGCCGCGGCGCACCTTCTTCCAGAGTAGAGGGCTGACCTTGTAGCCCACCAGCCGGTCGACGACGCGGCGGGCCTGCTGGGCGTCGACCAGTCGCATGTCGATGTCGCGGGGGTGGCGGAAGGCTTGTCGCACCGCCTCCGGCGTCACCTCGTGGAAGACGACGCGGTGGTAGGGGCGCTGGCCGAGCTCAGCGGCCTGCACCAGGTGCCAGGAGATGGCCTCGCCCTCACGGTCGGGGTCGGTGGCCAGGTAGACGGTGTCGGCGTCCTGGGCCGCCTCCCTTAGCTTGCGCACCACCTCCCGCTTCTCGCGGGGCACGACGTAGCGGGGGGCGAAGCCCTCCTCTACGGCAACACCCAGTCGGGAGCGGGGGAGATCGCGCACGTGCCCGATGGAGGCGCGAACGTCGTAGCCCGGGCCCAGGAAACCGGCCAGGGTGCGGGCCTTGGCCGGCGACTCGACGATGACCAGATTGCGCTTCTTCTTCGCCACTCTACTGCTTTGTCTAGGCGGTCTCCCGGACCCGCACGTAGTTCATGCCTCCCACCTGGCGGACCTTGCCCTTGAGCTCCAGCATAGCCAGGGTGCTGCTGACGGCAGTGATGGGCAGCCCGCAGGAGCGCCTTACCTCGTCTATGTGTGTCGGCTGCGCGGATAGATACTTTAGGAGGGCCGCCTCGGCTTCATCGACGGGCACCAACTCCTTCATCTCCATCTGGTAGGTGGCCATGGTCAGGTTCAGCTCCACCAGGATGTCTTGGACGCTGGCCACCAGCTTCGCCTCGCCGTCCTGGATGAGCTTGTTGGTGCCCCGACAGCCCGGGGAGTAGATGCTGCCCGGCACGGCGAAGACCTCGCGGTTCTGCTCCAGGGCCTGGCGGGCCGTGATGAGGGCGCCGCTGGTCACGCTGCCCTCTACCACCAGGACGCCCAGGCTGATGCCGCTCATGATGCGGTTGCGACGCGGGAAGTACTCGCTCCGAGGCTGTGTGCCCAGAGGATAGTCGCTGATGAGGGCGCCTCTCTCCATGACCTCCTGGGCCAGGCGCAGGTGCTCCGGCGGGTAGACCAGGTCCAGCCCGCAGGCCAGCACGGCGATCGTGCGGCCTCCGGCCTGGAGCGCCGCCCGGTGGGCGATGGAGTCGATGCCCCGCGCCAGCCCGCTGACGACGGTCACCCGGTTGCGGGCCAGGCTGCCCGCGAACTCCTCCGCTGCCTGGCGCCCGTAGACCGAGGCCCGCCGCGTTCCTACAACGGCCACCGCCCACTCGTCGGCGGGGGTGAGCTGGCCGCGCACGTATAGGATGGGCGGCAGGTCGTAGATCTCCTTCAGCTTGGGCGGGTAGGCCGGGTCGTGCCAGGTGAGGGCCTGGACGCCGGCGCGGGCCAGGTTCTCCATCTCTACGTCGAGCGAGATGCGCGGCCGCTCGGCGACGATGGTGGTGATGGTGGCTGCGTCGAGGCCGGCCGCCCTCAGGTCGGCGGCGCCGGCCTGCCAGGCCTCGCTTAGCCGCCCGAAGTGGCGCTCGAGCAGCATGATGCGCGCCCGCCCGACGCGCGGCATGCGGGCGAAGGCCACCCAGTACTTCAGGTCGCTGGCGTCATAGTGTGCCATCGGACGGCCATTGTAGCACAGGCGTTTCTTGGGCAACAAACGGGGGGCCTCAGGCCCGCTCCTGGGGTTCTCCGGCGGCCGGCTCCGGGGAAGCGGGTTCGCGGGCGACCCGCACCTTCTTGATGCGCCGGCCGAGCACGCTGAGGACGCGGAGGCGGAGGCCGTCGGCGGAGACCTCGTCGCCGGGGATGGGGACCCTGCCCAGGAGGTGGTAGACGAAGCCGCCCACCGTGTCGAAGTCCTCGCCCTCGATGGCGAGGCCGAAGATCTCGTTCAGGTCGTCGATGCTCACCCGGGCGTCCAGGATGGCCTCGTTGGGGCCGATGCGCTCCACGGTCACCTCGCTGCGGTCGTACTCGTCCTCAATCTCGCCCACTATCTCCTCCAAGAGGTCCTCGATGGTCACCAGGCCGGCCGTGCCGCCGTACTCGTCGACGACGATGGCCATGTGGACGCGGTTCAGACGCATCTCGGCCAGGAGTTCGTCTACCTTCTTGGACTCCGGGATGAAGTAGGGCGGCCGGGCGATGTCCTTGAGGCTGGGCGGGTGAGCGCCGCGGGCCAGATAGCGCAGGAAGTCCTTGGCGTAGAGCACGCCCACCACGTTGTCGATGGTTCCCTCATAGAGGGGGATGCGGCTGTAGCCGCGCTCCATGATGAGGGCCATGACCTCTTCGACCGTAGCGTCGGTGTCCACGGCCACGATGTCGATGCGGGGCACCATGATCTCGCGGGTGGCCGTGTCCACGAGCTTAATGATGCCCCGGATCATGGCCCGTTCCTCGGCTTCGATGCCGCCGTTGGCCTCCTCCATCTCCATCAGGTGGAGGAGGGAGTCGTCCTCCTCGGCGGCCTCTTCGGGTTCACCTTCGACGGGGCGCGGACGCAGCAGGGCGTGCCCAGACCGGACCAGGGCGAGGGCGGGCAGCCCAAAGATGAGGCGGAAGACCCGGACAAGAGGGGAAAGGCGAAATCCCCAGCGCTCCGGGCTCTCGTGTACGACAGAGCGGACCGCGGTCTCCAGCAGGGCCAGGACTCCCAGGCTCCCGGCCACGGCTATACCAACGGCCCCCCAGGTGCTGCCGATGACCCGGGAGACAAGGAAGAAGGCTAGGGCGCTGGCAGCGACTACCGCCAGGCTGCGTGCTAGGGCCAGCGAGCCCAGGAGGGTCTCGTGCTCCCTGCGGGCGTCTGCCTGCGCCGAGGCATGCAGAAGCTGGGCGCGGGGGACGCCCCTGCCTGCCAAGAGGTGAAGGCGGGCCTGGTTCAGCGAGACGCCGGCCTCGGCGGCGGCGACGGAGACCAAGAGGACGAGAGCGCCCGCCAGCAAGACCAGCCCCAGCCAGCTATGGCTATCCAAAGAGGCTCACGCTCCCTTGCTGCGGCGGGTTCGGCGGGACCGGATGCGGGCCGGTGCCCCTACGGCTAGACTGTCGGGCGGCACGTTGCGGTTCACCACGGAGCCGGCGCCCGTGGCCGACCGGTCACCCACCTCCACGGGCGCCACCAGCATGGTGTCGCTGCCGATGAAGGCCCCGTCGCCGATGATGGTACGGTGCTTGCGCGTCCCGTCGAAGTTGCAGGTGATGGCCCCGGCGCCGATGTTCACGTCCCTGCCTACCCGGGCGTCGCCGACATAGCTGAAGTGGCCCATCCTGGTGCGGCGGCCCAGCCGCGCGTTCTTCACCTCGGCGAAGTTGCCGATATGCACTCCTTGCTCTATGTACGACCCCGGCCGCAGGTGGCTGAAGGGTCCTACCTTCACGTCATCCTCCAGCACGGCGCCCTCCAGCACCGAGGAGACGACGCGGCAGCGGGCGCCCACCCGGCTATCGACCAGGAAGGTATCAGGGCCAAGCACGCAGTTCCGGCCTACGAGGGTCGAGCCTGTCAGGTACGTGTTCGGCCAGAGGACGGTGTCCTCCCCGATCTCCACGCCGGCATCGACGTACACGGTGGACGGCTCGATCATGGTGACGCCGGCCAGCAGATGACGGCGGCGGATGCGCTCGCGCATGATGGCCTCGGCCTGGGCCAGTTGGAGGCGATCGTTGATGCCGAGGGTCTCTTCCGGCTCGGCGGCGACGACGGCTTCCAGGCGGTCGCCGTCGCGGGCGGCGCTTGCGATGAGCTCCGTCAGGTAGTACTCGCCGCTAGCGCTGCGAGGAAGCCGCCGCAGGCGGGGCCAGAGCCAGGAGCCCCGGAAGCAATAGATGCCTACATTGACCTCGGCCGGGTCGCCGGCGGGCCCCTGGGAGTCCGCCTCCTCAACGACGGCTACGGGCCGCCCATCGCCGTCCCTCTGGAGGCAGCCGAGGCCTCTCGAGTCCTCGACGTGGGCCGTGAGGAAGGTGAGATCGGCGCCGCTCTTTCGGTGACGCGCCACCAGGGCGGACACCGTCTCGACGGAGACAAGGGGGATGTCGCCGTTCATGACTAGGACGTGGGCGGCGGCGCTGGCCAGGGGTTCGGCCTGGCGGAGAGCGTGCCCCGTGCCCAGGCGCCGGCGCTGGTCGACATAGAGGAAGCCATCGCCAAGGGCCTCCCGCACCTCGGCGGCGCCCTGTCCCACTACGACGATGGGTCGCTCGAAGCCGGCCCTTTGCAGGGTGTCGGCCACACAGCGGATCATGGGCCGCCCGGCCAGGGTGTGCAGCACCTTGGGCCGGGAGGAGCGCATGCGCTTGCCCTTTCCCGCCGCCAGGATGACCGGCATCCAGTCGTTCACGTCTCCAGCCGTCCTCTTACATGACGCCGGTCGCAGGCTGCCGCAGCAGGTGCGGTAGCCAGACGACCGTGCTCAATCAGCTTCCAAGGGAATCACGGGAAGATGGTCCCAGGTGTGGGCAGGAGCGCGCAACCGCGCTCGAACCGCTGTGAGAAGCCATGGCTGACGGGACAGGAGGGCTCTATGGCTGCCGTCGCTACCCGGCGGAGGTTCTTCGTCTGTCGATGACAAAGAGGATACCTTCAGTCCGGTCTTCCCAGGGCCTCGCCGCCGCAATGTCTCGCACCGGACCGCTTCCATACTAGATAGGCCCCTTGGAAGCTGTCAAGAGCAACCTTCGCTCCACAAGTGATTGACGACCCAGGGGTCGCGTGTTATAGTTGCCACCGTCAGGGGGTTTGCATCTGGTTGTAGGTCTTCCGTGAGGGTGCTGGGATAGCTCGAGAACTCCGCACCAACGAGTACATTCGGGCTCGTGAAGTCCTAGTCATAGGAGGAAGTGGCGAACGCCTGGGCGTCATGCCTGTCGCCCAGGCGCTTGATATCGCCCGCAAGGCCGACCTCGATCTTGTGGAGGTCGCCCCCAACGTTGACCCTCCTGTCTGCCGCATTCTGGACTACGGCAAGTTCAAGTACGCGCAGTCCAAGAAGGAGCGCGACGCCCGCAAGCACCAGCATCATGTGGTGCTGCGCGAGGTCAGGTTCAAGCCCAAGATCGGTAGCCACGATGTGGACTTCAAGGCGCGCACCGCCGAGAAACTCTTGCGTGAAGGCGACAAGGTTAAGGTCTCCGTGATGTTCCGGGGCCGGGAGCTCACCCACCCTCAGATCGGGCGGGACCTGCTCGACCGCATCTACGATAAGCTAAAGGAGATTGCCATCCTCGAGCGGCCGCCAACGATGGAGGGTCGCTTCATGAGCATGATCTTGACCCCGGTCCCCCCCAAGCAGCCGGGCAGGCCGCCGAAAGAGCCCGAAGAGCAGGGGCAGGTGCCGGTGGCCAGCACGGAGGCCTGAGCTTGCCGAAACTCAAGACTCACAAGGGTGCCAAGCGCCGTTTCCACGTCACGGGAAGCGGGAAGATAATGCAGCCCAAGGGTAACAGGAGCCATCTGCGTCGCCGCAAGTCGCGCCGAGCCAAGGCCCTCTTCAGCGAGATGATGGAGGTCCACCCGACGGCCCGCCAGCGCCTGCGCCGGCTTCTGCCCTACAAGCTGCGCTAACGCGAGAGTGAGGAATCATCAGTGAGCCGCGTCAAACGGGGCATCACCGCCCGACGCCATCACAAGAAGATCATCGCCCTCGCCAGGGGCCACAAGGGTCTCCGCCACCGCATCTTCCGGCGCGCCAACGAGTCAGTCCTGCATGCCCTGGACTATGCCTACCGGCACCGCCGGGAGCGCAAGGGTGACATGCGCCGCCTCTGGATCACCCGCATCAACGCCGCCGCCCGTCTCAACGGCCTCAGCTACTCGCGCCTCATCGAAGGGCTGATCAAGGCCAGCGTGCAGGTGGACCGCAAGATGCTGGCCGACCTCGCCGTCCGCGACGCCGACGCCTTCTCCTCTCTGGCGGCCACCGCGCGGGGCGCCCTGGGCATGGCCTAGCCAGACACCCATCTCAAGACATGTGTGGGGGCGACCGGCCGGTCGCCCCTCTCAGTAGCAGCCCCAAGGCTTATTCGGAAGGCCAGGCCTATGGTTATGAACCGTTTGGTCCGACGCGCTTTGGGGATAGGTGGTTCTGCCCGCGCGCTCACGCTGGGGACAAGTGGAATCTGGGGGACGCCCCCAGGGGCTACCCGCGCAGCGTGGCGCCTAGCTGGCGCTTGAGCCGCTCGACGATGCCGCGG
>CAZSSQ010000095.1:608-9615 GCA_964609465.1 uncultured Dehalococcoidia bacterium | reverse complement strand
AGCCCGACCAGGGCGTTGAACTCGTCGTAAGGCATGAGGGCGTCCGCGAGCCCCTCCGTCGTCCCCCGGGCCCGGATCTCGGCGTAGGTGCGCTCCAGGGCGCGTGCAGTGGCATAGAGTCCGGAGAGCACGAAGCCTATGCTGTAGAACCCCATCTCCGCCAGCTCCTCCAGGGAGCAGAGGGGTGTCCGGCCCCCTTCGATGAGGTTGACAGCCAGCGGCCCGGGGAGCTCGCGGCCGATGCGACGCAACTCGTCGCGGCTGCGCGGCCCCTCGACGAAGAGGACGTCGGCGCCCGCCTCCTTGTAGAGGAGAGCGCGGCGGATCGCCTCCTCCAGCCCGTGCGTCTCCAGGGCGTCCGTCCTGCCAACAACGACGAAAGGCGCCTCGCCGCGGGCGTCTCTAGCGGCACGTAGCTTCGCCGCGTGCTCCTCGGCGTCGATGACCTGCTTGTCCCGCATGTGACCGCATCTCTTGGGCCAGCGCTGGTCCTCCAGGATGACCCCTCGTGCGCCCATGCGGATCAGCTCGCGGACCATGCGCTGTACGTTAAGGGGCCCTCCGTAGCCGGTGTCGCCGTCCACGATGACGGCGATCTTGACGGCGGCGGTGACCCGCCGGGCCACGTCCAGGACCTCCGTCTGGGTGAGCAAGCCGAAGTCGGGCTCGCCGAGGTGGCTGGCGGCGACACCGTAACCCGTAAGAACCACGGCCGGGAAGCCGACCCTTTCCGCTATCTTTGCGGAGAGGACATCGTAGACTCCGGGGGTCACCATCACCTTGCCCTGGGAGATCAACGGGTGCACCTGAGCCTGCGCCATCTCTCGCCTCCTTGCCCGACGGCCTGTCTTGTCGCCGGGCCGCCTCACCTTGCCAGTTCGCCTCCCAACCCCATTCCGTCACCGCCCACCCTGCGCTGCAGTAGATTATAATGGGCGCCGGAGCGGGCTGACCCCGAAGCAGACAGAGAGGTGACGATCGAGATGAAGAAGGCTTTTCTGACTCTGGCGCTCCTGGCGTATGCCGTGGTCCTGGCCGCCTGCGGGGGCGGCGAAAAGGAAGAGCAGGGCGTTCGAACACCGACGGGGCCCGTCAAGATCGCCCTCTGGCACTCCGAGACCGCCGCCAACCAGGAGTCTATCCAGCGCCTGGTCGACGGGTTCAACGCTTCTCAGAGCGAGGTGCAGGTCGAAGTCGCCTTCCAGGGCGGCTACGTCGACCAGCTAGACAAGACCGTGGCCTCCCTAGGCACGGGCAACGCTCCGAACCTGATCTTGCAGGACGCAAACCATACCCAGTTCCTCATCGACAGCGGAGCAGTGACGCCTGTCCAGACCTTCGTCGACCAGGAAGGCTACGACCTCTCAGACTTCGACCGCAAGGCGGTCGACTTCTGCACCATCTACGGCCAGCTCTACACCATGCCCTTCACTATCTCCGTGCCCATGATCTTCTACAACAAAGTCCCCTTCCGAGAGGTAGGCCTGGACCCCGACCATGCGCCGGCCACCCTGGAGGAGGTGCAGGCGGCCTCAGAGAAGCTGCTCAAGAAGGACAGCACCGGTAACGTGATCCGCAGCGGCATCGTCCTGGAGATCAATGACTGGTATGTCTGGCAGATCCACGCCCTCCAGGGCGAGCTGGCGGTGAACAACGGGAACGGACGCGAGGAGCGCGCCACCGAGGCCATCTTCAACGGCCCCACGGGCCAGCGCCTGTTCCGCTGGTGGGACGACATGATCGACGAGGGGCTGGCCTTCAACGTGGGACGCAACCCCAACGGCATCGACAACTTCATGGCTGTGGCCAGCGGCCGCGCGGCGATGACCCTGACAGCCTCCTCGGCCCTGCGCTCGGTGGTGGACGTGCTGGAACGGGGTATGGAGGGCGTCGAGCTGGGGACGGGGCTCTTCCCCGGCTTCGCGGACGGAAAGGGCGGGCCGCAGATGGCCGGCCTCTTCCTCTGGATCCTGAACGGGGCGCCCGAGGAGGAGCAGGAGGCCGCCTGGAAGCTGGTCAGGTGGCTTGTGGAGCCGGAGCGGCAGGCCGACTGGTTCGCCGGCAGCGGCTACCTGCCGGTGCGCCAGTCCGCCTATGACTTGCCGCCGGCGCAGCAGGTCATGGAGGAGTACCCCCTGTTCCGCCAGCCCGTGGAGGCATACCAGGCGGCGCCTTCCACGCTGGCCACTCAGGGCGCCCTTATAGGCCCCATGGCCCAGGTGAGCGAGGCAATCAAACACGCTGCCGAGGAGATGGTGCTCGGCGGCAAGGACCCCATCGAGGCCCTGAACGACGCCGCCGCCAACGCAACGCAGGCCATCCAGGAGTACGAGAGGCGCGTCAACCCGTAGGGGGCCTTCCATCGCCGGGGCCACTTTCCTTGACAGGCCGCGCAGGCCATCCCTATAATCCTCTCACGCGGGGATATAGCTCAATTGGGAGAGCGCGGCGTTCGCATCGCCGAGGTCGGGGGTTCGAATCCCCCTATCTCCACCAACTCGCAGGTTAACGGTCAGGGGCTGGAGGTTGGACGGGGACGGTCGCGTCCAGCCTTCAGTTTTTGTTCTGACCAGCAGGGCGCCCCTGTAGCTCAGTCGGACAGAGCAGCGGTTTCCTAAACCGCGTGTCGCGGGTTCGAGTCCCGCCAGGGGCCCCACCTCTTGCGATCACAGGCTTGTTCCATTCTCCGAGGCCACCGCCAACCCCCTTGCGCGGCCCTCGGGACTTGCATACAATGCAGACGAGACAGGAGGCTCGGCCTGCCCATTGTTAGGCGGGGCAAGGCGGGCGAGATGCAGGGATGCTAGGGGGTCGTGCGCCTCGACACCACCAGCGGGGGACACGGCCCCATTTTATGTCCTCTTTGGCCCAGTCCATGCTTCCTCACCGGGCCTTCTCGCTGCAACCCGGGCCGTCCCGTGGGACAGCGAGCACGTGTCTCGTCATCCCGTCTACACCCCCGGGCTGCAGCTTGCACGCTGACGTTATGTCACCTATAATTGAATGGAGCCTTCGGAGTGGCTGAGGCAGGGATGCGGAGAGGTTCTCTTGAGGGTTCATTCGGCCGCCGGGCCCTCTCCCCGCCACCACAGGGCCTGGCGGCCCCTGTAGCGCCCCCGGCGGACCCTCCACCCAGCCCGCCGCCCCCAGTGACCGCCGCCCCTACCACAGACCCCTGGTCGGCCCGTGACAGCGGGTATACAATCTGGTCACGCCTGTCCATCTCCACGGGGGTTCAAGCATGACTAAGGAAGAGGGCTGGGTTTCGAGCAGATACTCTCCAAAGGATGCGCACGATGTCTTGCAGCTCTTGCGCAAGACCTCGGGCGACATCGAGGCCGCCTCGCCGGCCTATCAAGAGTGGCAGTACCAGCGAAACCCTGCGGGCCCGGCCATCGCCATCCTGGCGCGAGAGGCGGAAACGGGCCGGCTCATCGGCCAGGTGGCAACGATCCCCATTAGAGTGCGGCTCTCGGGCAGGGTACGCGTCGCTGGCCTTTCGCTGGACCCGGTGATTGACCCCGCCTACCAGGGCAGCGGCGTCCTCGCTGGACTGCTAAAGGATGTCTGCGCTCTGTCGGCAGAGGAGGGCATCGCCTTCACCTACGGCTTCCCCAACCAGCCTTCCCATCCGACATTCGTGAACAAAGCCGGGTTCAGGAGCATAGGGTCGGTTCCTCTCCTCGTCAGGCCCTTGAACCCAGAGCGCCTCGCCATGAAGACAGCCCACAGTCACGCTTCAGCGAAGACAGCCTCCATTGCCAGACGCGTATGGCGCACCCCTGCGCCGGCGCCACAGCAAGAGGCTGTGCCTGGCCTGGAGATAGAGGAGGTCGATTCCTTCGATAGCGCCTTTGTGCTCTTCTGGGACAGGGTCCAGCACCGATTCCCCGTCATGGTGGTCAGGGACCCCTCCTACCTCAACTGGCGCTTCGCGGGTGTGCCCACCAGGAAGTACACGACCTTCGCCGCCAGGTCGGAGGATGAGATACGAGGCTTCATCGTCCTTCGCGCCGCGCCCCTGGGCCAGTTCTCCGCAGGCCTCATCGTGGAGCTGGTAGTGGAGGCCAGCGCCGAGGGGCGCGCGGCGGGCCGCCTCTTGATTGACAAGGCGTACTCCTACTTTGAAGAGCAGGACCTGGACATCCTTGCCAGCCTGGCCCTTCGCCATACAGATGAGTTCCGACTCCTCCGGTCGAGGGGCTTCTGGGTAGCTCCCAAGTTTCTGGAGCCCCGGCCCTTCCGTCTCGTTGTGCGCTGCGACGACGAAGAGCGCAGCCCCAGCCGTCTGGCCTATGACCCCGGGAACTGGTTCGTGACGATGGGGGACTACGAGGCGGGGTAGGCGCTGCTTAGGCTCGAGGCCTCGGCGGGCACGGTTACCAACACACGGGTCCCTGCGCCCGGTTCTGAATGCACAGCCAGGGTTCCCCCAAGCAGCCGAACTCGCTCCTGCATTCCTATTATGCCGAGCTTGCCGGACGCAGCCAGGTCGCTTGTGCTCCTCGGTGGCTCGAACCCGGTGCCGTTGTCGGCGACTATCACGGTGATCCCGCCGCCCCTAAAGTCCACCGTAACTTCAACTGCGGACGCACCCGAGTGCTTTCTAACGTTGTTTAGCGCCTCTTGGGCAATGCGGAACAGGGCCAGCTCCGCCTCATCCGGGAGGCGATGCTGCTCACCCAACACCCTGATGTTTGCAGCTATGCTGTGCTGTTCCTCCAGGGCCGTCGCAAGCCATTTGAGCGCCGGCAGCAAGCCTAGATCATCAAGGACAGGCGGACGCAGGTCCCGGCTGAAGCGGCGTACACCCTCCAGTATCCTGTCGCTCCGCTCGCGGAGCTCCCCAAGGCGCTCCGGGATCTCCTTCGGCAACTGGTTTCCGCTGGAGGCCATGGTGTCAACGAGCATGTCAAGACGGCGAGAAAGACCGGTGAGAGCCTGCGCGGTGTCGTCATGAAGCTCGCGGGCGATGCGCAGCCGCTCGCCCTCTTGAGCCTTGAGAACCTGTGAGATATAGAAACGCAGGTTCTCCTGCATTCGCCGCTGCTCGGTCACATCCCTCACGATCGCCTGGACACCTATGGGCTGCTCACCTCGAACGATCAAGCTGGGCATGAGCTCCACGATGGCCTGCGTCCCGTCTCGCTTGGTCAACCCGAGCTCGAAGGGACCCTCGATGGCCTCACCGTTGAGCTGCCTCTTGACAATCTCCTTCACGGTCTCCAGGCCTTGCCCCGAGAGGAACCTGCCAATGTCCATGCTGGCCATTTTCGCCCGATCATAGCCAGTAAGCTTCTCGCAGGCGCTGTTGGCAGCGATGATCTTGCCCTGCAGGTCGTGAACAAAGATCGCTTCCGTAGCGTTCTCAAACAGGCCTCGGTAGCTCTCTTCCGAGTGCCGAAGCTGCTCAGCAGTTTCTCGCTCCTTTTGATAAAGGCGCGCATTCTCAATCGCGACGCCGATCGCGTTGCCGATGGCGTTCAGCACCTCTATCTCGTCTGTACTAAACTCCCTCAGCCTGCGTGTGGCCGCGCACAGGGTGCCCATCACTCTGCCTTTCGACTTCAGAGGCACGATGAGCTGCGCCTGCATCTCGCCTAGTCCTCCCACGCCGCTGTACGGCGCCAGCTCGCCGGAGATGTCTCTGATTGCCAATGGCTCTCCCGTTTGGGCCACACGCCCATTGAAACCCTCGTCCACCTTGATCGCTTTGATTGCGGCCGCCGACTCGTCGGGTATGCCGTGATAGGCTTCGAGAGTTAGCTCGCCAGCCTCCTCCTGGAGAAGGAATAGCAGACACGTCTCTACACCCATCACATCGCTGACCTTGTTCATGGCAAGGCCCAGGATGTCCTGCAGCTCTAGAGACTCGGTAACAACACCTAAGACGGCATTGAGGGCAGAGAGCCGCCTCTCCTCATTCTCAATAGCCTGGATGTGTGAGCGGAGCTCCTTCTGGGCCCATTCCAGTGATGCAATAGTCTGCTTGTGCCGCGCCTTCTCCTTGTTCTGCATGTCTATCAGCCAGCTTACAAAGGCGCCGATGAAGAGAAAGGCCGCAACCTCAATCGCGGCCTCCTGGGCCTCCGAGTGTACTAGGAAGGCGCGGGGCAGCAGGAGCGCAGCAATCACGCCGGAGGCCAGGAGGCCCCCCGGCAGCCCGAAGACAAAGGCAGCATAGGCTACGGGCAGAATGGAGAGTATCCGGTGCACGGAGTGTCGGGCGAAGTCGAGTCGAACGCTGGCTTCCACCGCTCCTATCAAGGGAATCTGATCTGCGTAGTAGAAAACTGTCCCGCAGGTCATGATGCCCAGTATGACCCAGAAATGCGGTTCCTTCAGAACCTCAAACGGTTGCCTACGTGAGGAAGCCAATCTCTCGATGCCCCTTCCTCCCCCAAAACCCCGGGCTGAATCAATGCCTCAGGGTATGTGCTCCAGGGAAAGCCAGCCTTCCTTCAATGCACGTAGCACGGCCTCAGTGCGTGAGCTAACCCCGAGCTTGTCGAAAATGCGGCCCAGATGAGATTGGACGGTGCGCACGCTGAGAGCGAGCTCCGCGGCGATCTCCTTGTTACTCATGCCTTTGGCTGCTAGCTTGAGCACTTCAAGTTCTCGCTCGCTAAGGTAATCACCGGCGCTCTCGACGCGGCGTCCATGACTCAAGGACGAAAACCACTGCACGACCTTGCGGGCCACGTGCGGGTCAAGCACTACTTCGCCAGCACACACATCCCGAATGGCATCGACCAGTTGCTGACCGCGCACGTTCTTCAGCAGGTAACCATCGGCGCCCGCTTCCAGGACGGCGTAGATGTACTGATCGTCGTCATAGGCGCTGAGCACCAGCACCGCCGTGCCCGGCTGCATTTTCTTGATCTGTTTGGCGGCTTCAATGCCGTTGAGGTTCGGCATAGCGATGTCGACTATGGCCACATTGGGCTTCAACTGGTTGACCAGCCTAACCGCTTCCTCGCCGTCAGCGGCCTCGCCAACGACCTCAAAGTCCTCCTCACGCTCCAGGCGTTCGCGGGTCCCTTCTCGAACAAGCGTGTGGTCATCAGCAATAAGGATGCCGATCTTGTTCATGTCATCCTCTCCCTGCGCCCTCCACGACGGCCGCCTCTGCCCCTCACGGCACCCGATCGGCGGGCCCTTTCATCTGTTGATTTTATCACAAAACGGCGCTTCCGCCTGCCTCGTCCCTCTCTAGCGCCCACCGAGCACACCCGCTCAGCCTGCCAGATGACCTGTTCTTGCCCCCCATCGGGAGCACTAGAGAGAAATGCCTAGTTCTTTTGGCGGAGCGTTGCGACATCTGTGTGAAAAAGGGGGCAATCTGGCTGCATCATCCATCCGCCCATCTCGCGCACCCCCGCTCGTCTTCGACACGTCAAATGCCTAACAAGGACAGCTTCAGCAGCGGACGACAGCACAGGGACGGCATGGTAGGTTTGAGACACAGGAGCGAAAAGCTCCGCGGATTGCCAGGGCTCAGGTTGAACTGATAGGGAATGGGGGCGATAGAGATGACAATGACAGGCTTCGAAACAGGGCTTCGGACCACAGTGGAGAAGGGAGGGAATGGCAGCTCCACCTATCTCCACCCGCCGCGAAGGATGAGGGCGGTGGGCTACGTGAGGCAGGGCTTCGACGAGATGGGCAGGAAGGGGACCAGCCCCGAGGGCCAGAAGGCAAGGGTGGCTGGGCGCGCCGACGCCTACGACTGGCATCTCGTCCACACCTACGAAGACATTGGCTGGTCGGGAGAGGACCTGGACAGGCCGGGCCTGCTTGCGCTGCTCTCCAACCTGGACTTCGAGGTCCTGATAGTGGATAGAACGGACCGCCTAACCTGCGAGAAGAAGGACCTGGACTTCCTCCTGGCCCTGCTTGAGAAGCACGGCATCACCTGCGTGCCTGCTACCTGGTCGTGGGAGCCCCTGGCCCAGTACATGAGGTGGTGGTACCGCCTGAGAGCCAGCCCCGTGTACGCATCGCTCGACTCCCCTGCGGAGGGTGAGGCGAGTCCGGCCAAGGGACATGCGGTGGCGAGCGTGATGGGAAGCTCGATCTGAAAGGGGATCCTGCTCAAGGGGGGACAGTCAAGGGACTGTAGGGTGGATTGTAGGGTGCAAAGGAGAAGTCAATGGCCTCGAGGGAAATATTTTGGAACATCCAGCTCGGGGGGATTGTCTATCTCCTGGGGTTCATAGTAATAGCTGTCGCCTGCTACGCGCTGTACCGGCGCCTCCGGCTCTGGCGGCTTGGCAGCAAGGACGACAGGCTGAGCAACCTGGGGAGTAGAGTACGGACCTTTGTCGCCACGATGGGCGACGGCCTATGGCACCGACGTATCGTACGCGATCGCTATGCAGGGCTGATGCACCTGCTGATCTTCGGCGGATTCGGCCTCCTCTTGATGGGACCGTTCCTGGACTTCATGAGCGAACACGTCGTCCACTTCATGAAAGGCAACGTCTATCTAGGGGTCTCCCTGCTCTTGGACGTAGGCGGGCTGCTCGTCCTGGCCGGGGTTGGCGTGGCCGCCTACCGCAGGTATGTCGTCAGGCCGGCAAGGCTGGACAACCTGCTGGACGACGCCCTGACCCTGACGTTGCTCGCCGTGATCATAGTCACCGGCTTCGCGGTGGAAGGCGCGCGAATCGCCGCCACGGAACTGCAGACCCATCCTGGCTGGTCAGTATGGTCGCCTGCCGGCCTTGTCTTTGCCAAAGCATTCAGTCCCCTGGGGGAGGACGCGGTCCTGACGCTACACAGAGGGCTCTGGTGGGGTCACATGGTGATATCCTTCGGGGCCATGGGCTACGTCTTCCTCAGCTTCTCGAAGCTGACTCACATCGTTGCCTCCCCGTTGAACATGTTCCTCAAGTCAACGGACGGTAAGGGCGTTCTCAAGCCCATCGAGATCACGGAGACCGTTGAGACCTTTGGGGCGTCAAGAATCCAGGACCTGACCTGGAAAGACCTGCTCGACCTCGAC
>CAZSSQ010000095.1:0-598 GCA_964609465.1 uncultured Dehalococcoidia bacterium | reverse complement strand
TGCGGGAGATGCCAGGAGGTTTGCCCTTCCTATCTCTCCGGGAAGCCGCTTTCGCCCAAGAAGCTGATCCAGGAGCTCAAGGCTCACCTGGCCGAGCAGGGGCCCGCGCTGCTCCGCGGCAAAGGCGACGGTGAGCGCAGCCAAGAGGGTGCTTGTCCAGCCCTGGTTGATGGCGTGGTGACCGAAGACGAGCTGTGGGCATGCACCACGTGTGCAGCCTGCGAGGAAGCGTGTCCCATCTTCGTGGAGCCCATCAGCAAGATCATTGCCATGCGTCGCAACCTGGTGCTGGAACAAGGCAAGATCGCCGGCAGCGCCATGTCCAGCCTGAGATCAGTTCAGGACAGGGGGCACCCCTGGAAGGGGGCTGCGGCCTCAAGGATGGATTGGACTAATGGCCTGCACGTGAAGCCGCTTTCCAGCAATGGTGCTCCCGGTATCCTCTTCTGGGTGGGCTGCACAGCAGCCGTCCAGGAGCGCGGTATGAACATACCCGCCTCCCTGGTGAAGATCCTGAGCACGGCCGGGGTAGACGTTGGCTTGCTGGGCCACGAGGAATCGTGTTGCGGCCACTTCGCACGCCGTCTCGGTGACGAGT
>CAZSSQ010000094.1:0-9617 GCA_964609465.1 uncultured Dehalococcoidia bacterium | reverse complement strand
GAGGCTAGGCGGGGATGGTTGACGTCCGCATCGACACCAGGGGCGTGCCCAAGGGGCCCGCGTACGAGGAGGGGAGCACCTTCCTCCACCGGGACGGCCTCACGGCTCCCGACACCTCGGACCCGACGACGGCGGCGGCCGGCGTGCAGTGCGCCGGCTACCGCCGCGTCCGCTTTGACGTCGACACGACGGGGAGCACGAACCTGACGGCCCTTCGAGTGCAACTGCTGCACTGGAACCCGGCCGCCGGGCGCTACTTTCGGGGCGCCGAGCGGGAGTTCACGGCCTCGGAGCTGGCGGAGAACCCGGCGCCCTCCCTGGAGGTCGAGGTGCGCGGAGGGACGGTCTTCCTGAAGGTCGTTTCGGCCACAGCGACAGCCCTCGCCCTCGACGTTTACGCCACACCCAGCTAGGAGCGCGCCGGACGGGCCGACCGGCGGCCCCTAGCAGGGTGCTGAAAAACCCAAGTGGGCCGTTGGTGGTTCGACAGGCTCACCACGAACGGAATCTAGGAACCGCCCATCCTGAGCCTGTCGAAGGACGAGCGCCGACTTTTTCAGCGCCCTGCCGGAGAGAAGTCGGGAGAGGATACCATGGACCTGGCTACGATGCGCGCCCTGGTACGGCGCGACCTGCACGACGAGGACGACTCCAGCTACCGCTGGACGAACGACGAGATCGACCGCCACATCGCGCGGGCGGTGAAGGAGCTCAGCCTGGCGGTGCCGCTGGAGAGCAAGGCCACCCTCACCACCACAGAGGGGAGCCGTGACCTCTCGCTGGCCTCGCTCGCCGGCCTGGTGGCCGTGGAGGCCGTCGAGTACCCGGTAGGCGAGTACCCGCCGTCCTACACGCCTTTCTCCATCTGGGGGGAGACGCTGACCCTGCTGGTGGACGCGACGCCCCTGGCCGCCCAGGAGGTCTACGTCTACTGCGGCAAGCTCCACACCCTCGACGCCAGCACCTCGACCATCCCGGCGGCGCTGGAGGACGTGGTCGCCACGGGGTCGGCCGCTTACGCCGCCCTGGAGTGGGCCACCTTCGCCACCAACCGCGTCAACGTAGGCGGCGCCGACGTGTGGCGGCAGTACCTGGTGTGGGGCCAGGAGCGCCTGGCCGCCTTCGCCCACGAGCTGGCTCGCCGCGGACGGCGGGCCGGGGTGCGCGTACGGCGCCTCTATCGGCCTGCCGCCCCCGCTGACCTCCGCTCGACGCCCTGGGAGCCCTAGCCCCGTGCGCACCTTGAGCAGCGCCCTGCTGGCCGCCCAGCGAAGCGCCTCCGCCGTGCCGTATGTGCAGGTCCGCGTGTGCGAGCGCATCGCCCACGCGGTCCGGCTGCGCTGGGAAAGGCTCTACACCGGGAGCGAGCCCGAGTCCCACCACGCCTCCACCGTCCCCTCCGACGGTTCGCTGCTGCGGGCCCGGAGCACGGGCGGCCAGCTCTACTACCAGCGGGTGGCCAGCCCCGGGCCGGGCAGCAACTTCTCGTCCTGGACATCCCTGGCCTCGGTGTCGGCCACGGCGGGTCTGGCCCTGACAAGCCGAGGGAGCAGCGTTCTCCTCTTCTCCGTCCACACCGACAACGTGACCATCCACGTGCGGGCGAGCGCCGACAGCGGAGCGACCTTCGGCTCGCCGGTGACGGTGGCGACGGCTTCGGGAGCGGTAGCCTGGATGGCCGCCGCCCTCAAGAGCGACGGCACGGCCCTCCTGGTCTACTCGGTGGGGGCGACGGTCTACAGGGTCAAGCGCGTGAACGGAGTGTGGGGCTCGCCGGCGGCCTGGAGCTACAGCCTGGCTTCGGTGAGCGGCCTGGCCTGCAACCAATACTTCGACTTCGATGTCGCGGTGGCCGGGAGCCAGTCGAGCGGCGTGGCCGGGCTCTGGACCGTCATCTACGGCGACGGCTACAGCCAGGCCCTCGATACCTGGTCGCCCCTCATGGAGCTGACGCTGGCCAGCGCCGGCTCCAGCGTGCAGTTCCGGGCGCCCTCTCTGGCCGTCATGGGCCGCTACCGGCTCTTCTTCGTCGAGAAGTACACGGGGAGCCAGGCCTACAGCCGTGCCCAGTGGAGCCACCTGGCCCCAATGCAGGACTTCGTGTCCAACGCATGGCGGGAGCCAGTCGGAATGGACGTTGGGGGCAATTTCGGCCTGGCGGCGGCAGCGGGATCGGCCTACGGCTGGCTCTCGACGCCATCGGGCGTCTGGCGGGCCAGCCTCAGCGCCCCGGTGCTTGCACTCGAAGAGGACGTACTGGAGGCATATGCCGAGACAAGACCCCAGGAAGGGCGCCTGCGCGTCGTCCTCCGCAACGACGACGGCCGCTACAACGACCTCTCGGGCGGTGCCTACGCGGCCATCCGGCGCGGTTCACAGGTGGACTTCAACCCCGGCTACGTGACCGCCTCCGGGCCCGTGGTCTCGCCCGGGGCCCGATACTGGATAGAGGGCTGGGACTACGTCAACAAGCGCGGCCAAGCCCTCTTCGTCCTCTACGCCAGCGACGGCTGGGCGCTGCTGGCGAACTGGCGGGCGCGGCGACAGTTCGCCTGGAACGCTGGCGAGAAGACGGTGTACGGGCTGCTGCAATTCGTCCTGGGGCGCGCCAGCCTGGGGTTTGGCGCTCGCAGCGCCAGCGCTACCGTCACCAGCCTGTCGCCCGCCTTCACCATCCAGCCCGCCGAGAGCGGTGAAGCTGCCGTGAGCCGCCTGCTGGCCATGGTACCGGACGTGCTGCTCGTCTCGGGCGAGTATGCCTACCTCGTGAACCCCACCGCTACTCAGGCTACGGACTACGAGTACGGAGTCGAGCACACCATCCTCGAGGGTCGCTACGGCTTCCGCTCCGCCTCCTTCAACCGCGTGCAGGTCTTCGGCCAGAACCTGATGGTGGAGGACTTCGACTGGACGGGTGTGGACGACATCTACGACCGGCTGCACCAGGCCCACGACCGCAACCTCACTTCCACAGCGGCCGCCCAGGACCGCGCCGACGCTCTCCTGCGCCACCAGGAGATGCAGGCCGCCGATGACGAACTGCTGGTGCCGGTCAACTGCGGCCAGGAGCTCCACGACGTGGTAGAAGTCACGGATGCGAGGGCGGGACTCTCGGCGGCCCGCCGGCGGGTGCTGGCGATGAGCCTCCGCTACGTAAGGGGCAGGCCCACCCCCGCCTACGAGATGCGGCTGCGCCTGGAAGCTGTCTGAGGGGCTGGAGATGAACCTGCGGCAAGGGATACTGAAGTCTTTCGACCCCGGGTCCTACACGGCCACGGTGCAGGTGGCGGGAAGCCTGGCTGTCTGGCTGGCGGGTGTGCCCGTGAATCGCGGCATCTCTCAGGCGGAGATGGTGGCCGGGCGCCGCTGCGCCCTCGTCTTCTTCGACGAGGCCAACCCGGGCGACGCCGTGCTGGTCGCCGTCTACACGTAGGAGGGCGCCGGCATGCCTCCTCGCCGCCCCCAGCCCACGCCTCCCACTGCCCGACCGCCCGCGGGCCGGCCGAGGCCGCCCCTGCGCCGGGACGACGTGCGTGAGACGCCGGAGCCCCGGGGCAAAGATATCCGGGCGGGCGTGGGCGCCGTGCCCGCCGTGTGGGAGGACTAGAGACCCCGGCCTCTGTTGACACCCTCGCCTGCCCCAAGCTACGCTGCTCCCGAAGCACAGCAGGGAGGCAGACCATGACGGAGCAGCGACAGCGTCCCCGCGTCGGCGGCCGGGTGGTCGGGACCATCAAGGCCGTCAAGGGCAACTGCTCCTGGGGCCACAAGGTGGGCGACACCTTCGACGTGAGCGCCCACGACACGGCCGGACTCTGCGGCTTCCTCTACCACGACATCTTCCCCTACGTCGTCATGCTCCAGTTCGGGGGCGGCTTCCCTGCGGAGTGGGGCGGCCCCGAGAGCGCAGAGCTGGAGTGCATGGACCGCTGGAACGGTGTCAAGATCGAGCTGCGAAGGGAGGACTAGCCCTCTGAGCCGGCCTGCCGGCAGGCAGGCGCACAGAGGCGGACCCGGCCGTGCCCGAACGCATCCTATCTGGAAAGCCCCACCAGGAAGACATAGCCCTTGATACCTCGCTCCGTCCCCGGCGCCTAGCCGAGTACGTGGGCCAGGATAAGGTCAAGGACAACCTGCGCATCGCCATCGCCGCCGCCCAGCAGCGCGGCGAGCCCCTGGACCACGTCCTGCTCTACGGGCCGCCGGGCCTGGGCAAGACCACCCTGGCCTACATCATCGCCGCCGAGATGGGGGTGAGCATCCGCATTACCTCGGGGCCGGCCATCGAGCGCCCGGGTGACCTGGCTGCCATTCTCACCAACCTCCAGACGGACGACACCCTCTTCATCGACGAGATCCACCGCCTGGCGCGGGCGGTGGAGGAGATCCTCTACCCGGCCATGGAGGACTACGGCCTCGATTTGGTGCTGGGCAAGGGCCCCGGCGCCCGCAGCGTGCGCTTGTCCCTCCCCCGATTCACCCTCATCGGGGCCACCACCCGCTACGCCATGATGAGCCCGCCCCTGCGCGACCGCTTCGGCGCCGTCTACCGCCTGGACTTCTACAACCGGGAGGCGGTGGCGTCTATCATCCGCCGCAGCGCCCGCATCCTGGAGGTGGAGATCGAGGAGGGCGGAACACTGGAGATCGCGCGCCGCGCCCGCGGCACGCCCCGCGTGGCCAACCGGCTCCTGAAGCGCGTTCGCGACTACGCCCAGGTGATGGCCGACGGCGTCATCACAGAGCCCGTGGCGCAGGAGGCTCTCGCCCGCCTGGAGATCGACGATCTGGGGCTGGACGAGGTGGACCACAAGGTGCTGCGCTCCATCATCGAGAAGTTCGACGGCGGGCCCGTGGGGCTGGACACCATCGCCGCCTCCATCTCAGAGGAGTCCGACACCATCATGGACGTCTACGAGCCTTACCTTATGCAGCTAGGCTTCATCCAGCGTACCCCTCGCGGTCGGGTGGCCACGCGCCTGGCCTACGAGCATCTGGGCCTGCCGCCCAAGGGGCCGGCTCCCTCGGCCCAGACGGGCTTGTGGGATGCCTAGGCGGTGGGGCTGGCTTAAAGGAGGTCAGGAGCAGGTGCTACGCCCCTGCCCGCCGGCAGGCGGGTGCTGCAGCCTAGCAAAGCGAGCCTAGATCCGCAGTGCCAGCAGCTCCTGCTCGACGCCGCCGCCCTTGACACGTACCCGCACGTAGCTGACGCGCACCTTCACCGCCTTGCCGCCCTCTTCGAGGAAGATCTCGTCTCCCTTCTGGAAACGATAGTCCGTGTTCAGGGTCACGAGCAGCTTGTCCTTGCGCTGGGTGAAGGGGTCGGCCTCATAGATCTCGACTTTCATCTTTCACCTCGCCCGCGTGGTGTTCCCTAGCCGGCCGGGGCCGGATCCGTCGACGGGCTCTCGGCAGGCCGCAGGCCGTCGCCGTCGCCGGGCTTTCGCTCCTGATAGGTCATGCGGTAGAGCCTGGCATACAGGCCGCCCCGGGCCAGAAGCTCATCGTGCCTCCCCTCCTCCACGATGCGGCCCTCATCCATGACCACCACCCGGTCGGCGCCGCGCACCGTGGACAGGCGGTGGGCGATGACGAAGGAGGTGCGGCCCTTCAGAAGCCTCTTCAGGGCGCGCTGGATCACGACCTCCGTACGGGTGTCCACGTTGGCGGTGGCCTCGTCCAGGATGAGGATGCGAGGCTCGGCCAGGACGGCGCGCGCGAAGCTGATGAGCTGCCGCTGCCCCACCGACAGGTTCTGGCCCCGCTCGTGGAGGACGGTATCGTAGCCCTGCTCCAGGCGGACGATGAAGTCGTGGGCGCCCACGGCGCGGGCCGCCTTCTCTACCTCCGCGTCGCTGGCCTCCAGCCGGCCATAGCGAATGTTATCGCGCACGGTGCCCGAGAAGAGGAAGGGGTCCTGGAGAACCATGCCCATGCGGCGTGTCAGCGACTGCCGGCGGATCTGGCGGATGTCGTGGCCGTCGATGAGGAGGCGACCTCCCGTGACGTCGTAGAAGCGGGCGATGAGGGCGGTGACAGTGGTCTTGCCGGCGCCCGTGGGCCCCACCAGGGCGATGGTCTCGCCGGGGCGGACGTGCAGGGAGACGTCGCGCAGCACCTCAACGCCCTCGACATAGCTGAAGCTGACGTGGTCGAAGACCACCTCACCCCGAATGTCCTCCGGGTCCAGGGCGTCGGTGGCGTCCTCGATGTCCGGCCGCGTGTCCAGCACCTCGAAGACGCGCTCGCCGCCGGCCATGGCCCGCTGGAGCTGGGTGTACTGGAGCACCAGGTCGCGCACGGGGTCGAAGAAGCGCTGGATGTAGAGGGCGAAGCTGAGGATGAAGCTGACGCCCACCACGGGGTCCAGGGAGTGGTTGAGGACCCGCTGGCCGCCCACAATGATGACGATGGCCAGGGCCGTGGCCGACAGGATCTCGACCACGGGCATCACCACGGCCTGGAGGCGCCCGGCCTCGATGTTGGCCACCAGGTTGTCGGCGTTGATCGTGTCGAAGCGGCGGACGTTCTCCCCTTCCCGCGACAGGCTCTGGATGACGCGCACGCCCGAGACGTTCTCCTGGAGGTTGGCGTTGACCACGGCGATGGCCTGACGCACCTGGATGAAGGCCCGTCGCGCCCGGCGCTGCCACAAGGCCATGATCACGATCAGCACCGGCATCACGGTCAGGGTCAGGAGGGCCAACTGCACGTCCTGAATGAGCAGGAAGAAGACGATGAGCGCCAGGCCCACGAAATCGGAGAAGATGGTGAGGACGCCCGTGGTAAGGAGGTCCTGGAGGACGGTCACGTCGCTCGTCATGCGCGACATGATGCGGCCGACCTCGTTGTCGTCGTGAAAGCGCAGCGAGAGCTTCTGGAGGTGGTCGAACATCTGGGTGCGCAACGTGTAGAGGATGCGGTGGCCCACGTAGCCCGTGGTGGTGAGCTGCACGTACTGGGCACCCCAGCTCACCAGGGCCAGCACGACGAAGATGCCGCCCAGGAGGTTCAGCCCCGTCAGGTCGCCCTTGGCAATGGGGCCGCGCACGGCCTGGCCGATGAGCAGGGGCTGGACATAGGAAGAGGCGGCGTAGACCAGCATGCTTGCAAAGGCGAGAACCGCCTGGGCCTTGTAGGGCGCCAGATAGCGGGCCAGCCGGGACATGACCCGCTGGTCGTAGACCCGCCCCAGGGTCTCCTCGTCCCAACTGTCGATGCTGCGGCGCAGCCGGAGCCCGGCAGGGTTGATGGTGCTCTGGCTCCAGCCGCCCGCTGCTGCGCCGCCCCAGTAGGCCATCTTGACTTCCTCTCCTCCCTAACCGCCCCCGGGCTTGGAGGCCAGGGTTTCCTCCTCCGACGCCTGCCCGGAGAAGGCGGCCGCCTGCGCCTCTTCCGATCGCCCGGCCCGGAGGAGGGCCTCCTCCTGGTCCCGGAGCTCCAGGTCGTAGATCTCCCGGTAGAAGCCGCCCCGCTTCAGCAGCTCCTGATGGCGACCCCTCTCCACGATTTGGCCGTCGCGCATGACCAGGATCTGGTCGGCGGCCTTCACGGTGCGCAGGCGCTGGGCGATAACAAAGGTGGTGCGTCCTCGGATGAGCTCGGCCAGGGCCTGCTGGATCAGGTACTCCGTCTCCGTGTCAACGCTGGACGTGGAGTCGTCGAGCACAAGGATGGGCGGGTCCATGAGCAGCGTCCGGGCGATGGCCACCCTCTGCTTCTGCCCACCGGAGAGGGTGATGCCGCGCTCGCCCACCCAGGTGTCGTAGCCCTCCGGCAGGCTCATGACGAAATCGTGGATGCGTGCCGCTTTCGCCACCCGGACGATCTCCTCCTCGCTGGCATCCACGGCGCCATAGGCGATGTTGTCGCGGATGGTGGCCGAGAAGAGGAAGATGTCTTGCTGGACGATGCCGAAGCAGCGGCGGAGGGAAGCGAGCGTCACATCCCGGATGTCGATGCCATCGATGGTTATGCGGCCGCCGGTGACGTCGTAGAAACGGGGCATGAGGTTGACCACAGTGCTCTTGCCGCTGCCGGTGGGCCCCAGCAGGGCCACCACCTGCCCTGGTCGAGCCTCCAGGCTCACGTCGTGGAGGACAGGGCTGATGACTTCATAGCCGAAGGAGACGTTCTCGAAGCACACGCGGCCCTTCAGCGAACGCAGCTCCACCGCCCCCGGCCTCTCCTCCACCGCCGACTCCGCGTCCAGGATCTCGTAGATGCGCTCCCCGGACGATTGCGCCCGGGCGAAGAGGATGACCACCCAGCCCAGCAGCCGCACAGGCATCTGGAGAAGGGTGAGGTAGAGCATGAAGGCCGTCAGCTCTCCGATTCCTAGGCGGCCGGCTATGATCTCGCGCCCTCCGTACCAGATGGTGGCCACGGTGGCCATCATCCAGAGCCCGGTCAGCATCGGGCTGTTGGTAGCCTGGATGCGGTTCGTGGCGTAGGAGTCCTGGAAGAGAGCGCCGGCTTCGGCCGCAAACTTCTTGCTCTCGTGCTCCTCGCGGGAAAAGGCCTTGACCACGCGCACGCCGGTGAGGTTCTCCTGCATGACCGTCCCCAGGCGGGCGAGGCCGTCCTGGACACGCAGCCAGATGGGACGCAGTCGGGTGGTCATTACCACGGAGCGCCAGGCGATAAAGGGCAAAAAGACCCAGCTCACCAGGGTCAGGCGCCAGTTGGCGTACAGCATCAGGCCCAGAACCACGATCAGCAGAATGACGATGTAAAGGAGCCGGAGGACGCCCAAGCTGATGAACATGCGCACGCCCTCCACGTCCTGCGTGGCCCTGGACATGAGCTGGCCCGTCTGGGCCTTGTCGTGGTAGGCGTAGCTGAGGCGCTGGAGGTGGTCGTAGATGGCGTTGCGCAGGTCGTAGGCCACCCGCTGGGAGACCCACTCCGCCAGGTAGGTCTGACCGTAAGCGAAGAAGCCCCGCCCTATCGCCGCCGCCACGATGGCAAGGCCAGCGATGACCAGCGTGTGAGTGCTGCCCAGGGCAACGCCGGTGCGGTCGGCACCGCCGACGCCCTCAATGCGCACCCGGAGGCCGGTGTCGATGGCCCAGGCCACCAACTGCGGCGACACCAGGACAAAGACGCTGGCGCCGAGAACGCAGAGCCAGGCGAGGAGGACACGGCGCTTGTAGGGCCGCAGGAAGCTGAGGAGCCTGATGAGGACGTGCATCGTGGTTTCGCCGGGGCCCGTCGCGCCTTACCGCAGAGCGCAGCGCCGGACGGCTCCGCTGGCGGCGATTACGGGATCATTTTAGTACGATTCTAACGTTAACGTAAACGGGCCATCGCCCCGGGCAGTGTGCTAGAATCTTTCCTACAGACCCCAGGGACAACCCCACATGCTGACAGCAGTCCGATATGCAGTGCGGCCCATGGTCCCCGGCGATATCCCCCAGGTGGTGGATATCGAGCGGGAGTCCTTCGCCTCCATGTGGCCCCAGACTACCTACAAGCGAGAGCTCCAGAACCGCCTGGCCCGCTACCTGATCCTCGTCGAGCAGCCGCCTGGGCAGCCGCGTGAAAGGCCTCCGACCCCGCCGGCCCCGGTGCAACGCCCTCGGGGCTGGCGAGAGAGCGTGCGCCGCCTGCTCAGC
>CAZSSQ010000093.1:0-9869 GCA_964609465.1 uncultured Dehalococcoidia bacterium | reverse complement strand
CGGCGAGGACGCCCTGGCCGAGCTCCTGCCCGGCGGCTTCCGCCACAACGAGCAGAGCCTGCGGGTGGTTACCCACCTGGAGAAGAGCGGCCAGGGGCTCAACCTCACCTGGGAGGTCTGCGACGGCATCCTCAAGCACTCCAAGCCCAGGGAGGACATCCTGGCCGAGGGAGCTGGCCTGCCGGAAACCCTGGAGGGACAGGTCGTTCGCCTCGCCGATTCCGTCGCCTACCTGAACCACGACATCGCCGACGCCATCCGCGCCGGCCTCCTGCGGGAGGAGGACCTGCCCCGCTTCGTCCGCGAGACGCTGGGCGGCAGCCACTCTGAGCGCATCAACAGCCTGGTGTGCGACATCATTGACTGCTCCTGGGGCGCCTCGGGCCTCAGTGGTAGTGACACCCGGCCCCAGATCGGGATGAGCGCGGAGATGGCCGCCGCCACCAACGAGCTGCGCGACTTCATGTTCGAGAACGTCTACCTCTGGGAAGGCGCGCGCGGCGAGGCCTCCCGCGCCCGTCGCATGGTATACTTCCTCTTCGACTACTACCTGGCGCATCCTGGCGAGATCGTCTCTGACTTCGTGCGGCCGGACGACGAGCCGGAGCGCCGGGCCGCCGACTACATCGCCGGTATGACGGACCTCTTCGCCGAAAAGACGGCTGTTGAGTTGGGGTTCCGCTCCTGACCAGCGAACAGTCAGGCAAATAGAGTGCTGTGCGCGCTTCAACCCTCTGCTACAATGCCGTCGTGAGTACCGGACGCCCGCCCGCCGGGCGGGCTAGGGTCTGAGAGTCACGTGCCCAGATTTCTACGCAACCCCCTGGTTCTCGGCGGTCTGGCCATTGTGCTGGCCGTCGCCGCCGCCGTTGTCGTTGCCGTCCTCTTCAGCGAGGGCGAAAAGGAGACGGTCGTCGCCACGGCCCCCGGGGAGACCTCCACGCCCGGCAGCACGCCCACACGGACGCCCGTGCCGCTGGAAGGGATGAGCGCACGCGCCCTCTCCACCCTCACCGTGCGTGCCGGTCCCGGCACCGGCTACATCAGCCTGGGCATCGTGCGCCGGGACGCAGAGCTGGAAGTGGTGGGCAAGAACGAGGAGGAAAGCTGGCTGGAGATCTCCTACCCTCCCCGTTCCCGGCTCAGGGGATGGGTGGCGACAGACGGGGTCGAGCTGGAGGAGAGCTTGGCGAGTCTACCGGTGGCGACGCCCGAGTCGCTGGTCCTGCCCGCCGTCCCCACCTACCCGCCGGGCGTTTTCGTCGAACCAGGGTCGGACCTGACGCCCGCGCTGGAGACCCTTCCGCTGCCCGACCTCATTCTCAGTGATGCTTACCTCCTGGAGGGAGAGCTGATGGTCACGATCACCAACCAGGGCACCGCCGAAGCAGGTGCGCCCATTGACGTTGCCATATACAGCGGCGACGGCTCTACCCCCCTACGACTGGCCCTTGTTGGCGAGCCTTTGCCCGCCGGCGCCAGCGTCGATCTTGACACCCGATACCAGCCCGCCGGAGGCCCGCAGCGGCTGCTGATCCTTGTCGATCCGGCCAACCGTGTGCAGGAGACGAACGAGGACAATAACGAGGTCCTTTTTGGCGTCTCCGGTCTCCCGGCTTCGCCGTCGCCGACGGCGCCGCAGCACTCGCCCACCGCCACTGCGACGCCGAAGCCCGGGTTCCCAGTGGCAACGCCAGCACCAACGATGCCTGCCACCACACCTGCGAGCACCCCGACCAGGCCTGTGCCCACGCCCGTCCCGACGGCACAGAGCACGCCAGCGGGCGGAGGCTAGTGTCCTAAGTCGGAGTTTCGCCAACACCTTCAATGCTTTGTCTCTGTCATGCTGAATCCGCCAAAGGCGGATGAAGCATCCGGCGGAGCAGGCCTCCCGTCACGGATTCTTCGTCCACCTCTGGCGGACTCAGAATGACATTTGGCTGCGGGTTTCTGATTCAGCACACTAGCAGGGCACTGACAGCCGCTGGTACACTGATGGACGTCGCGGTGTAGCGCCGCCGGGGGAGAAGAGTGGCCGGAACCCGGGCCGACGACAGGAAAGAGGAGATTCGTCGCAGGCTGGAGAAGGCCCGCACAGGGCTCTTCGAGGCCATTGGCGGCCTGACGGAGGAGCAGATGCGGCGCCGACCTGGCCCCGGCCGCTGGTCCGTGGCCGAGGTCATGGCTCATCTGCCGGTCTGGGAGAGGCAGGTGCTGCGCCAGGCTGATTCGCTGCGACAGATGGCCGGCCTGCCTGTCGTCTTCCCCTCTCAGGCCGAGCGGGAGGAAGCGGCCGGCCGGGGCCGTCGCTTGCCCCCGCCCGGCATCGTCCACGATCTGGTGGGGGCTCGCTGGGCGACGCTGACCTTTCTGGAGCGACTCACCGCGCGGGAGCTCGACCGGCGTGGGCGCCACCAGGAGGAGGGCGACCTAACGGTGGCGGGACTCCTGGCCGCCATCGCCGGGTACGAGGAGGAGCAGGTGGCCCGGATCCAGCGGCTGCGGGAGGAACTGGGCCTGCCCGTCGGGGAGACGGGGCCCGGCGCTGCCAGCCGGCCACTGTAAGCTTTCTCGCTGGTCTGCGTTTACAGGGATGGACAACCCTCAATGAGCACTGTCGATGAGGTCAAGCAGCGCCTAGACATAGTGGACGTGGTGGGCCAGCACGTCGCCCTCCAGAAGGCAGGGCGCAACTTCCGCGCCCTCTGCCCCTTCCACAGCGAGCGCTCACCCTCCTTTTACGTCTTTCCGGACCGCCAGACATGGCACTGCTTCGGCGCTTGCGCCACGGGCGGCGACATCATCAGCTTCGTGATGAAAAAGGAGGGGCTGGAGTTTCGAGCCGCCCTCGAGATCCTGGCTCAGCGTGCCGGCGTCGCCCTCCGCGCCCCTTCGGCCGAGCAGGAGGACCCCCGTCGGGAGATCTTGCGCCGCGCCAACGAGGCAGCGGCTCACTTCTTCCACCACCACCTCCCCAACAGCCCGGATGCAGCAACCGCTCTCCAGTATGTGCGGGGCCGCGGCCTGAACCATGAGACCATCGTCTCCTTCCAGATCGGTTACGCCCCCAACTCCTGGGAGGAACTGAAGCGACACCTGTCGGGCCTGGGCTTCGAGGAGGGGGACCTGCTGGCCGCCGGCCTCCTGGTGGAAGGCGAACGCGGCCCCTATGACCGCTTCCGAGGGAGGCTCATGTTCCCTATCCGGGACGAGCGCGGCCGGGTGGCGGGTTTCGGCGCACGCGCCCTGGACGACAGCGTCCCTAAGTACCTGAACACGCCGCAGAGTCCGATATTCGACAAGGGAGGGATTCTGTACGCTCTGGACAGGGCCAAGGAGCACATCCGGAGCAGCGGTCAGGCCGTGATTGTGGAGGGCTACATGGATGCCATCGCCGCCCACCAGCACGAGGTGGGCAATGTGGTGGCGTCCATGGGCACCGCCATCACCGAGAGGCAGGTAGGCCTTCTCAAGCGCTACACGAAGAACCTGATCCTGGCCCTGGACGCCGACATGGCGGGTAGCGAGGCCACCCTCCGCGGCATCCAGGTGGCCGCCGATGCGGCCGACAGGACGGTCATCGCCGTGCCCACCTGGCGCGGGCTCATCCGTCAGCAGGAGGCCCTGGCCGCCGAGATACGTGTTCTCACACTGCCCTCCGGCACCGACCCCGACGAGGTCATCCGCGGCGACCCTGACGAATGGCGGCGGCTCGTCGAGAGGGCGAAGCCCGTGGTCGACCACCTCTTCGAGGCCATGGCGGTGCGCCTCAGGGGAGTGTCCAGCCCCCTGGAGCGGTCGCGGGCGGCCATGGAGCTGGTGCCTGTGCTGGAAGGCCTGACGGACCCGGTAGCCCAAGCCACCTACGTGCAGAGACTGGCGCGCGCCCTGGAGCTGGACACGGCTGGAGAGGAGACGGTGCTGCGCGCCCTCCGCCGGCGAGGCCGCCGTGGGCCAGCAGCCGCGGAGGAGCCCGAGAGCCAGTCGGCGCTGCGGCCGGTGTCCCGCGAGCCTCGAGAGGAGTACCTGCTGACCCTCCTCCTCAGCCACCCGGTCCTGCGGGGCCAGGGCCAGGCCCTCTCGCCGGACGTCTTCTCAATGAGCGAGAACCGTCAGCTCTTCGAGGCCTGGCGGGTCGCCTCCGGGCAAGAAGCAGAAGACGTAATGGAGGAGATCCGGCGCTTGCTTCCCGAGGAGCTACACGGGCACCTGGAGAACGTGCTGGCGCGCAAGATACCGCCGTTCCAGGCAGAAGAGGCGGGGAAGGCGCTGGAAGATTGTATCTGGCGCATGGAACAGCGTAAACTGGAATTAGAAAAGCTGGCTAGCAGCCTGGCCCTGGCCGAGTCCGAGCAGGAGGTTGGTCCGGCCCGCCTGGCCGAGCTCGCCAGGTCCATTCAGGAAGGCATGCTCCCCTCCAGTCAGGAGACGGATTCCACCCTCGAGGCCGCCACCGCCCTCGTCGAGGACACAGAAGCCGGTATCAGGGTTCACCGCCGTCCCCTGGAGAGGGATCGTAACAAGGCGAGGGAGCAGCCAGCCCAGGAGGGGTAACAGGGAGGATGATCGCTAGATCCCAGAACGGAGACGATTCGGACCGCCTCTTGCTTCGGGGCAAGCCGTTGCGCCGGGGGGTCGATGACGAGTTCGTTGACGCGTCGGACTCCGATGACGAGGAGCCCGTAGAAGAGGTCCTTCCGCACTTCTCCGAAGCCGACACGCACGAGGAGGAGGTCGTCCCTCCCCTGGCGCGAACAGGGCACCGCACACCCGGCGAGGCCGCTGAACTCTTCGCTGAGCCCGCGGTCAAGATTGAGGAGGAGGAAGAGCCGGAGCGGGAACTGGAGGCGGTAGCCCTGGAGGACCAGGAGGGCATCGACGATCCCGTCCGCATGTACCTGCGCGAGATCGGCAAGGTGTACCTCCTTTCTGCCGAGGACGAGAAGCGCCTGGCCCGCCAGATGGAGGAGACCAAGCACATCGAGCGCATCGAGAAGCGGTGGGCGGAGGAACACGGCCGCCCTCCCGCGGGCGCCGAGACCACGCTCGCCGTTCTCCAGGAGCTGCTCCAGTCCAAGCGCGTCTTCGACAGCGTAGTCAAGCACCTCAAGGTGGCCAAAGGTTCCCTTCCCCAGCACGTCGCTGACTCTACATTCCGCCAGGCCGTGGACGGTGAGATGGACCTGGACCTGGCGCAGCACGTGGCGCAGAGCCTGCGTCTTGAATCTATTCAGGCGGAGCAGGCGCTGGTCCGCCTCTCCATCATCACCCACATCCTGATGCCGGAGCTGCTGGCGCCGGTGGCGCGAGAGGCGGGTGGCGAGAAGAGACTGCTTCCTCCGCCCTGGCACATGGTGGACCGGCTGGCGCAGCACGAGCCCTTCTTCCGGGACTACTTCTCTCGCCTCAAGGAGGACGGACACAAGGCGGAGAAGCGGCTGACGGAGGCTAACCTGCGCCTGGTAGTCAGCGTGGCCAAGAAGTACATCGGGCGGGGCATGTCGCTGCTCGATCTCATCCAGGAGGGGAACATCGGCCTCATCCGGGCCGTGGAGAAGTTCGACTACCGCAAGGGCTACAAGTTCAGCACCTACGCCACCTGGTGGATCCGGCAGGCCATCACCCGCGCCATCGCCGACCAGGCCCGCACCATCCGCATCCCGGTGCACATGGTGGAGACTATCAACAAGCTGGTGCGCGTCAGCCGCCGCCTGGTCCAGGAGTACGGCCGCGAGCCCACCAGCGAGGAGATCGGGCGTGGGATGGAGATCACGTCCGACAAGGTGAGGGAGATCATCAAGGTCTCCCAGGAGCCGGTCTCCCTGGAGACGCCCATCGGCGAAGAGGAGGACAGCCACCTGGGCGACTTCATCGAGGACCACGGCGCTCTGGCGCCGGCCGACGCGGCCTCTCACCAGCTTCTGAAGGAGCAGGTGATTGACGTGCTGGGCAGCCTCACTCCCCGGGAGCGCAAGGTGCTGGAGCTGCGCTTCGGTCTGGAGGACGGCCGCAGTCGCACCCTGGAAGAGGTGGGGCGCGAGTTCCACGTTACCCGCGAGCGCATCCGCCAGATCGAGGCCAAGGCGCTGCGCAAGCTACGCCACCCCTCACGCAGCAAGAAGCTCAAGGACTACCTCGAGTAGCAGCTTTAGCGTCCCAGAAGATCCAGAAGGCCAGGCTTAAGGCCTTTGCTGAGATAGCTTGCCGTTGGTCCGCGTCTGTAGGCGGGGGTCTTCAGACCCCCGCGAATCTGTCGGGGTCTCAAGACCCCGACCTACGAAGATCGACGCCGTGAGGATATTCTGTTGATGGCCATGAGCCTGGCCTTCCCGCCTCAAGGCAGTGCCCCGTGAGCCGCGTCTCTTGCAGACGCAGAGCCCCCGCAGTTGACACATAGCGCCCCTTAGTTAGGATCAAGCTCAGCAACCTGCCCCAGACCTTCTCGCAGCACGTATCGGCTGCCGTCCTTGGGAAAGAATAGGGAGAGGCACCTCCATGGTTCAGCGCGGAGATGAGCCCAGCGCCCTCGGCGACATCCGGGTCTTGGACCTGAGCGGCGAGATGGGAATGTACTGCGGCAAGCTCCTCGCCGACCTGGGGGCCGATGTCATCAAGATCGAGCCGCCCGGCGGCGACGCGGCCCGGCGCATAGGCCCCTTCTACCACGACGAGCCTGACGTTCAGAAGAGCCTCTCCTTCTTCTATCTCAACACCAGCAAGCGTGGCATCACCCTGAGCCTGGAACTCAGCGATGGCAGAGAGCTGTTCCGGCGCCTGGTGAGGACGGCCGACGTCGTGGTGGAGAGCTTTCCTCCTGGCTACCTCGACGGCCTGGGCCTCGACTACCAGGGGCTGTGCCGGATCAGGCCCGACGTCATTCTCACCTCGATCACCGGCTTCGGGCAGTGGGGTCCCCACGCTGGCTACAAGGCGCCCGACATCGTCGGGGTGGCGATGAGCGGCGTGATGTGGCTGGCTGGCTACATCGATGACCCGCCAAACCTGCCCTATGGCAACCAGGGCTACCTCTCTGCCTCCATCCAGGCGGCTGCCGGCACGCTCATGGCCCTCTACCACCGGGACCTGACAGGCGAGGGCCAGCAGGTGGACGTGTCCGTGCAGGAGGCCCTCTCCATCGCCCAGGAGATCGCCATGCAGACCTGGGACATGAACCAGGCTGTCCGCACCCGCGAGGGAGCGAGCCGCCTGGGGATCAGGGTGCCCGGCATCGGCCCCTACGAGTGCAAGGACGGCTGGGTCTTCGCCTACATTGGCACGCCGGGCGGCGCGCCCTGGAGCGAACTCCTGGCCTGGATGATCGAAGAGGGAGGCGCCGAAGACCTGGTAGAGGAACCGCACCGCTCGCTGGCGGAGAACATCAACATGCCTTTCATCACCGGCCTCATGCTGGACATAGCCACGGCCGTCGAGAAGTTGCAGAAGCTCGGGCACGTCGATGAGGTGCTGAGGCGCTTCTTCGCTGCCAGGAACAAGTGGTACGTCTACGAAGAGGGCCAGAGACGCCGGCTGCTCATCGGCATCGTCAGCACGCCCAAGGATCTCGCGGAGAACCGGCAGCTCACCTTTCGACAGTACTTCCAGGGCGTCCACCACCCGGAGCTGAACGATACTCTACGGTACCCGGGACCGCCGGTGCGCATGGCGGAGACGCCCTGGCGCATGGGCCGCCGGCCGCCCCTAGTCGGAGAGCACAACAAGGAGATCTACTGCGGTGAGCTGGGGCTCCGGCCGGAGGAAGTGGCCCTGCTCTACGCTCGGGGAGCCATCTGACAACGAGCATGACCGAGAACCGCCTCCCCCTAACGGGCGTCAAGCTGGCCGACTTCTCCTGGTTCGGCGCCGGGCCCATCTGCGCCGCCGTCATGGCCTACTATGGCGCCGAGGTGGTGCGGGTGGAATCGGAGACGCGGGTCGACAGCCTGCGCACGCTCATACCCTTCGCCGCGGGCAAGACCGGCTACAACGTCAGCGGCTGGTTCAACAACTACAACGCCGGCAAGTGGTCCCTCACCCTCAATCTCAACACGGCCCGGGGACGCGAGCTGGCCCATGAGCTGGTGCGCTGGGCCGACGTCTTCCTCACCAACTTCACGCCCAGCGTCATCGAGCGTTGGTCCCTCACCTATGAGGACCTGGTGAAGGTGAAGCCGGACATCATCGCCGCCTACCAGCCGATGCAGGGCTTCGACGGCCCACACCGAGACTTCCTCGGCTTTGGTGCCGTCCTCACCCCGACTGCTGGCTTCAGCCATCTGACCGGGTTCCCCCACAGCCCGCCCATCGGCACGGGGACCAACTACCCGGACTACGTCATTAACCCTATCCACACCCTGACCGCCATCCTTGCCGCCCTGCGCTACCGTCGAAAGACTGGCAAGGGGCAGCGCGTCGAGCTGGCCCAGGTCGAGTCGGCGGCCTGCGCCCTGGGGCCGGCCCTCATGGACTACACGGTCAACGGCCGCGTGCAGGAGCGGGCTGGCAACCGCTCGCCCTACGCAGCGCCGCACGGCGCCTTCCGCTGCCAGACCCTCATCGGCGCCGGCTTCCTGGGCACCGACGAGGAGCGCTGGTGCGTCATCGCCGTGTACACGGACGAGGAGTGGCGCGCCCTCTGCCGCGTCATGGGCGACCCGGAGTGGAGCCGCGACGAGCGCTTCACCACCTTCCGCGGACGCAAGGAGAACGAGGACGAGCTGGAAAGGCTCATCGAGGCCTGGACGAGCACGAAGACGCCCGAGGAGGTGATGGAGAGCCTCCAGGCGGCCGGCTTGCCGGCCGGCGTCGTCCAGAACGCCCGCGACGTGCTGGACAGCGACCCTCACCTGAAGGAGCGCGGGTACTACGTCTACCTGGACCACCCGGAGGCCGGCCGCACCGCCTACGACAGCGCCGGCTTCCGCCTCACGAAGACGCCGGGCGCCTATCGCTCGCCCGCCCCCTGCCTGGGCGAGCACACGGAGTACGTCTGCAAGGAGATCCTCAAGCTCTCCGACGAAGAGATCGCCCAGCTCGTGATCGACGAGGTGCTGAAATAGGGCAAGGGGAGGCCTGGCAATTTCGGTCGGGGGCCAGATCACGGCAAACGGCGATTCAGGAGACGTGTTGATGGCTAGGACAAGAGGGGAACCGAAGCTGAAGATGGACGTCTCCCTCGGTGACTTGGTCACGGCGCTGCGTGATATGCCGGACGAAGACCGGGAGTGGTTCGTGGAGAACCTCCTGGCGGCTACCAGCCCGGAGCACGTGAGGAGCATCCGAGAGGCGAGGGAAGACTATCAAGCGGGGCGCACCGTTGGTGCTGAGGTGCTGAGGGTCGGACACCGGAGCCACATCTACCGCCGCTCTTGACCACATCTTTGCCTGTGACCGCATTGTACCGTAGCGGCCCCCTGCCTGCCGGTAGGCAGGCCTGCCTGTCGCCGGAGGCGACTCGCCTTGGGCGAGGGCGAGCACACCGAGCACGTCTGCAAGGCGATCCTCAAGCTCTCCGACGAAGAGATCGCCCAGCTAGTGATCGACGAGGTACTAAGGTAAGGCCACGCCTTGGATTCATAGCACAACGACTCGCGGCTGTCTTCTCGAAAAGTCGCTAGGTCCCTGCCAGCGGTCAATCTTCCTCAGCCTCGCCCCGCTCCGATGGCTTGGGTGCTGGCTCGTCAAAGGGAGGACCTGGCACCTTGCGGGCGCCGTCTCTAGTCCCCGTGAGGGCGTTGTAGAAAGCTCTTCCCCGTTCCGTGAGCCTGGCTGGCCTCCCTGCAAGTTCGGCCTGCACAACCAAGCCAGATACCCTGAGATAGCCGAGATGCCTTGAGAACGAATGCGCGCCGAGCCTGCTGTCACTCCGTAGG
>CAZSSQ010000092.1:0-9985 GCA_964609465.1 uncultured Dehalococcoidia bacterium | reverse complement strand
ACCCTCTGGTACGTCTCGAAGTCGCCCGGGGGCGTCCCCGCCGAGACGCCCGTCACGCGCCCTTCCGGCGTCACCTGCGCTCGGACGCCGTCCCAGGCGCGACGGGCCGAGGCGAGCATCTCGGCGGGCAGCCAGCCGCCCTGGGGCGGGCCGGCCTGCACGCCGCCCACGATGGCGAGGCCGAACATGGCGGCGCAGGACGTCTCCAGGTAGGAGTCCGGCCGGTCGAGGACGGTGTGCCACAGGCCGGACGCGTCCTGGAGGCGCACCACCGCCTCCATCTGGCGGCGGAGCATCTCGGCCAGGGGCGGGCGCCGCGGGTGGTCCTGGGGCAGGGCGTTCAGGAGCTCCAGGGTGGCGAGCGCGGCCCAGGCGTTGCCCCTCGCCCACGGGCAGGGCGAACGCTGGCCGCTCTCCTCGTCCCACATGTGGCGGAAGAGGCCGGTCGATGCGTCCAGCAGGTGGCGGGCGTGCACCTCGAGCTCGCGCGCGGCTTCCTCGACATAACGTTGCTCGCCCGTGACGGCCGCCGTGCGCACCAGGACTGGGGCGGTGAAGTACATGCTGTCCACCCACAGCTGCGGTCGGCCGGCGTGGGTGACGACGGCGCCGTCGGCGGTGCGACGGGCCCTGGTGGTGATGTGCTCGCAGACCCGGCGGGCGAGGGCCAGGTAGGGCTCCTCTCTGGTGCGCCGGTAGAGGGCGAGGGCGGGCAGGGGAAGGGCGCCCCAGTCCCAGGTGGCGCCTTCGGCCAGGTTCACGCCCTCGGCGAGCTGGGCGTCCAGCCAGCGGCGGGCGCCCTGGGCGTAGCGCTCCTCGCCCAGCGCGTCGCCGGCCTCCAGCAGGCCGAGCATGAGGATGCCGTCGCCCCAGTGGCGGGGGAGCTCTCCGGCCCCATAGGCGCGCAGGGCCTCGTCGGCCACCAGGTGCAGCAGCGGCCTGTCCGACATATCCCCTGGTCTCCCCCGCGGCCTACTGGAGCTGGCGCAGGGCCTGGCGACCGGCGTAGCGGGCCGCCGAGCCCAGCTCTTCCTCGATGCCCAGGAGGCGGTTGTACTTCACCACCCGCTCGCCGCGGGCAGGGGCGCCGGCCTTGATCTGCCCGGTGCCGGCGGCCACCGACAGGTCGGCGATGGTGGTGTCCTCGGTCTCGCCGCTACGGTGGCTGACGACCGCGGTCCAGCCGGCTCGCTGCGCCATCTCGATGGCGGCCAGCGTCTCGGTCAGGGTGCCGATCTGATTGAGCTTGATGAGGATGGAGTTGGCGGCACCCTCGCGGATGCCCTTGGCCAGGCGCTCGACGTTGGTCACGAAGAGGTCATCGCCCACGATCTGGATGCGACGGCCCAGGAGGGCCGTGAGCTGCCACCAGCCGCTCCAATCGTCCTCCGCCATCCCGTCCTCGATGCTGACGATGGGGTACTTGTCGCACCAGGCCTCCCAGAAGGCGGCCATCTCCTCGCCGGAGAGCTCGCGGTTCTCGCGGGCGAGGACGTACTTGCCGTCGCGGTAGAACTCGCTGGCGGCGGGGTCCAGAGCCAGGGCCACCTGCTCGCCCGGGCGGTAGCCGGCGGCTTCGATGGCCGCCAGCACGGCCTCGATTGCGGCCTCATTGCTGGGCAGCGAGGGCGCGAAGCCGCCCTCGTCACCGACGTTGGTGGAAAGGCCCCGCTTCTGGAGCACCTTCCCCAGAGCATGGTAGACCTCCGCCCCCATGCGCAGGGCCTCGGCGAAGGTGGAGGCGCCCACAGGCATGACCATGAACTCCTGGAAATCGGTGGAGTCGGCGGCGTGCTTGCCCCCGTTGAGGATGTTGAACATGGGCACGGGCAGCAGCCGCGCCACAGGCCCGCCCAGATATCGATAGAGGGGGAGCGCCAGGAAGGCGGCGGCGGCGTGGGCGACGGCGAGGGAGACGCCCAGGATAGCGTTAGCCCCCAGCCGCGACTTGTCCTTTGTGCCGTCGAGCTCGATGAGGGTCTGGTCCACGGCGGCCTGGTCCAGGGCCGAGAGGCCCGTCACGGCCCTCGCGATCTCGCCGTTGACGTGCTCGACGGCGCGGAGGACACCCTTGCCCCCGTAGCGGGCGGCGTCGCCGTCGCGCAGCTCGAGGGCCTCGTGGCTGCCGGTGCTGGCGCCCGAGGGCACCGCTGCCCGGCCGCTGCTGCCATCGATTAGGGTGGCCTCTACCTCCAGGGTGGGGTTGCCCCGGGAGTCCAGGATCTCCCGGCCGCGAACGCTCTCGATCTCCATGATGCTTCCTCTTGGCTCAAGGCCGCCGCCCGGACGGGCGCCCGTCTGGGCGCGCGTCGGCGGCGGCGATGGCCTTCTCGACCGCGTCCTGCGGGTCTGAGGCGCGGATGATGGCCCGGTCGTCGGCCCCCTCGTGGCTGTCGCCGGAGGCGACTCGCCGAGTCGAGAAGCGCCAGGTGTGGAGGCCGATGACGGGTACGCCGTACTGAAGGGCGTGGGCGATCTCGGAGAGGGTACCGTGGGAGCCGTCCACGGCGATGACGGCCTCGCCCGAGAGAGCAACGATCACGTTGCGAGCGTAGCCCATGCCCGTAAGAATGGGGAACTCGACGTAGGGGTTCATGTCGCGACGGTCAGTGCCGGGGAGGATGCCTATGGTGTGGCCGCCTTCCGCCCGAGCGCCCCGGCAGACGGCCTCCATGACGCCGCCCCGGCCGCCGCAGACGACGATGCAGCCGCGCCGGGCCAGCTCGCGCCCCAGGGCCTCGGCCTGAGCCAGCACCTCGGGCGGGGCCGCATCTCCTCCCACCACCGAGATCATCATCGCGGGACAATCATACAGGCGCCGCGAGACCGGGGACAAGCAAAGTCCAGGGTTCCGTCCCGAGCGGGCAACCGTAGGGACAGAGCTTTGGCTCTGTCCTATTCCTGAGGCCTTGCGGACGGAGCTTCCGCCGGAGGCGGACCCGCCCGGACAAGCGGCCGTCTGGCCGCCTTTGGCGGGGAAGCTCCGTCCTTACGGCTCTGTAGACAGCGAGTAGCGGTAGGGGGCGGGCTCGGTGGTGCCGTCGGTGGTGGCCGCGATGAGGATCACGGCCTTTGTGACGCCCGCGCCGAAGCCGGGGAGCCGTATCTCCGCGTGGTTGTTGGCGTCCAGGGGTACGTCGCTGACGCGCGTCTCGTTGCCTATCTCGATGACGCGCACGATGAAGCGCTGGGGCAGCGGCCCCTCCAGGCGGCGGAAGCCCTGGGCCTCCCATCCACCGTCGCTCTCGGCGTCATCCACCCACCCCAGTTCGGGGACGGCGATGTCGTCGATGGCCCAGCCAGACGTGTTGAGGCCGCTGTCGGTGACGTACTCGAAGCGCAGGAGGACGCGCTGCCCGGCGAAGGGGGTGAGGTCGATGCTCTCTTCCACCCACGCCGGCTCTTCGCCACCACCGCTGGCGCCCGTGTAGCCCGGCCCGTAGGCGAGCCTCAGGGGGTCCCCTTCCGTGGTATGGCGGCCGGAGAGCACCTGCCAGGTATCGCCGCCGTCGGTGGACACCTCCACGTAGCCGTAATCATACCAGCGCTCGATGTCATACCAGGTCCAGGAGGTCAGGGTAGCCGAGGGAAGGTCTCTGAGGTCTAGCTCGCGGGTCAGGGTAGTGTCGATGGCATCGCCGCGGTTGGACCACCAAAGGCCATGGCCGCTGTGGGGCGCGCTGGGTAGGACGCCCACTGTGGCGGCCCCGTCGAAGGTGAAGACGGCGTCGCCCCCGGCCGGCTTCACCTCGATGTAGTCAGCGGCGAACTGGTGGACGCTGCCCTCGCCCTCGGCGGGGCCGCTGAGCGACTGGGAGGTCGCCGCCTGGACCGAGGCGTCCGGGTACCCGTAAGGGCCAGTGTCCAGGTCCAGGTGGTTGGCTGCGGCCCAGTCGGCGAACAGGTCGACGAAGCTCACGCCGGGCAGGTGTCGGCTCAAGAAGGCTTCGATACCGGCGATGCCGTCGCCGGGCTCCGCCACCAGGTCACGGATAGTGGCGGGGCCGCCCGCGCGCTCTAGCAGGTAGCGGAAGAAGAGGCCGCTGGCGCCGTAGTGGGGGGCATTGAATCCCTCCGGGTCCCAGGCGTTGAGCTGGATGTCGGGATCGCTCAGGAAGCCTCGCTCCAGATAGTTCAGGTCCTTCCCCATAGTCTCCGCCGTCTCAGAGAGCCCTTCCTGGACCCACATCTCCTCGTCCGGGTCGCTGCCGTAGTGCACCAGGTGCTGGAGTTCGTGGCCGAGGACCCGGGCGTAGTTCTCGTCGGCGGGCAGGGCGATGGAGGCATCCAGGTAGACCATCTCCCGCTCGTTGCTGAGGGGGCTGGCGGCGCGAGGGTAGCCGTCGTCTGCCGAAACATAGCCGCCGGCATTCTGGAGAGACGCGATGAGGACGGTGATGTGGGGGTCACCATCGACGCCGGGGGAGCGCTCGTGGCCGAAGGTCTCGCTGATCCACGCATAGACCTCCTCGAAGCGCTGCCCGGCCTGCTCCAGCTTCTCCTCGTCCACCTCGAGGCCGTCCCCGTAGTACAGGTAGGCGTGGGGGGTGACCAGGCGCAGGGTAGCGGCGACGGCATCGCTGCGCGGCGGCACGCGGCGGGCCTCGCCGGTGTTGGGCAGCGACACCACCTGGAAGGTCTGGCGGTCGCCGACGGGAAGCGGCTCCTGCCTGGGGGGTGCGTCTCGCGGAGTGCCCACCGGCAGGCCGCGAAGGCGGTGTGCCAGGTCCATGGCGTCCCGCGCCGGAGGCGGTGTCTGGTCGCTGGTGGGGAACCCAGCCACACTGGTAGAGATGGCTGTGGGGGTCGCCGGCGGTGGCGTCGGCGTCGGTACCCCGACATCGGCCTTGGAGCAGGCGGCGAGGAGCAGGCCCAGGAAAAGGAGAGCAGCCGCACCTTTCATGGGTGGGCTGCTCCAGGTTGGGGATCGACTATCGGTATGATTGCTAGTGGGCGCGTGGGTGAGCGCTCTCGTAGACCTGGCGCACGTAACCGGTGGCGACCTTCGTGTACACCTGGGTGGTGGACATGTTGGCATGTCCCAGCAGTTCCTGAACGTTTCGCAGCGGTGCGCCGCCTGTCAGCATATGCGTCGCGAAGCTGTGGCGCAAAGTGTGCGGCGTTACCGGGGTGGTGATGCCGGCCTGTTTGGCGTGGCCCTTCAGTATGAGCCAGAAGCCCTGGCGGGTGAGCCGGTCGCCGCGACGGTTGACGAAGAGAGCGGTCTCCCGCCGGTCGTGCACCAGATGGGGGCGGCCGTCTTCTAGGTATGCCTCCAACGCCTGAAGGGCTTGTTCATGGAGGGGGAGCGTGCGCTCCTTGGACCCCTTGCCCGTGCAGCGCACGTAAGCGGCCGGACGGCTCACGTGGAGGTCCTTCATGTCCAGGGAAACCAGTTCCGTGACCCGCAATCCGGTGGCGTAGAGGGTCTCCAGCATGGCGCGGTCCCGTCGCGCCTCCGGAGTGGAGCGCCGCGCTGGCTGCTCTAGGAGCTCATCGATCTCACGCACGGACAAGGGCTTGGGCAGCGACTTGCCGACCCGGGGAGAACTCAGGCTCTCCGCCGGGTTCTTGCGCAGGATCCCCTCCGCCTGGAGGAAGGAGAAGAAGCTCTTGACGGCTGCTACCTTCCGGGCCACGGTGGTGTCCGCGTAGCGTCTGCGCCGCAGCTCGAGGATGAAATCGAGCAGGGCGCCGCGGTCCACCTGGGACCAGAAGGGGTTGTCGCCGTTGATGGAGAGGCCGAGGACGTAGGTTCTGAGTTGCTCTAGGTCATTTTTGTAGGCGGCGATGGTGTTGAAGGAGGCACCTTTTTCTACCGAGAGGAAGTTGAGGAAGTGGCCGATCTCTTCTTCCATGGCCAGTCACCTCTCGTTTGCTGCGCGGGGCTGGCAGAAGGGCCTGTTGACAAACCTTCTTGTTGTGTCACCCTGAGCGAAGCGAAGGGTATCGCTGGATCAGATTCTTCGCTGCGCTCAGAATGACGGGGCTGGCGCAAGGGGGTTCTTCAATAGACCCAGAAGGGCGGCCCAATTCTACGGAGAGGAGGCCGCTCTTGTCTAGGCGGGAGGCAAGTTTTCATGATCTTTTTCTGCATCCTTACCTAAGCAGCAGGTTGCAGGCCGCCCCGGCGGCGCTGGTTGGGGTAGGGGAGCCGGCCGGCGAGGGTGTTGACATGTAGTAATAGAACATATATGCTATCCTCACGACAGCAGGAGGGGTGCCATGAGCGAGAAGTCCTTCGATGCCAGCCGCTACCTGAGGAAGCTGAACGGCAAGGACTACCTGGAGGTCAAGTGGCGTCTCCTCTGGCTGCGCACCGAGCACCCGGAGGCCCTCATCTCGACCGAGCTGGTCAAGCACGAGGCGGGCCTGGCTCTCTTCCGGGCCCGGGTGAGCCTCCCCGAGGGCGGCGAGGCCACGGGCTGGGGTAGTGAGACCTCCAGCGACTTCGGGGACTACATCGAGAAGGCGGAGACGAAGGCCCTGGGGCGGGCCCTGGCCGCGCTCGGCTACGGCACCCAGTTCTGCGAGGACTTCGACTTCTCGGCCGAGGCTGCGCAGCGGGACCCAGCGCCGGTGGTCGATGCCCCCGTCGCCGCTCCTGCGGGGGCCGTTCGCACCCGGGAGGCGCGGGCCACGGCGCCCCAGGTCAAGGCCATCTACTCCATCGCCCGCGGCCGGCGGGGCCTGGGTGAGGTCGAGGTGGAGGAGCGCAGTCGCGCCGCCTACGGCCGCCCTCCAGGCGAGCTCAACCGCCGCCAGGCGTCGCAGTTCATCGATGCCCTGAAGAAGCAGGGCTGAGGCAGGTCAGGGGCGGCGCATCCGCAGGCCTCGAAGGGCCCAGCAGTCCCCGGAGGCGCTGGCGCTAGGGAGCGAAGTACTCGACGGGGGCCTCGACTTCGGACCAGGCGCCGCGGCCGATGAGAGGTACGAAGCGGCACTCGCCCAGCTTCTGGACCGTTGTCCCGCGAGGCGTCTTCGCCACGTGGAGGAGCTGTTGCACCCGGCGCTGTCCCACCGGGATGACCAGTCGACCGCCCATGGTCAGTTGCTGGAGGAGGGGGCGCGGCACCCGCGGCGCCCCCGCCGTCACCAGGATGGCGTCATAAGGGGCGCCCTTCAGCCAGCCGAGGATGCTGCCCGCCGTGTGTACCTCGACGTTCTGGTAGCCGAGCTCCTGGAGCCGGCGATAGGCCTCTTCGGCCAGGTCCGGGACGCGCTCCACGGTCACCACGTGGGCGGCCAGCTCGGCCAGCAGCGCCGCCTGGTAGCCGGAGCCGGCGCCTACCTCCAGGACCCGCTCGTCGCCCCGAAGGTGGAGGGTTTCCGTCATCATAGCTACCATCAGGGGCTGGGAGATGGTCTGGCCGTGGCCGATGGGGAGCGGCCGGTCTTCGTAGGCGTAGCGACGGAGGTCAGGAGGGACGAACTGCTCGCGGGGAACGCGGGCCATCGCCGCCAGGACCCTCTCGTCGCGCACGTCGTAGCGCAGGGCCCTGACAAGGTTCTCGCGGGCGGTGGCGTAGTCAATGACCATGGCCCCCTCACGTCCTCGAACCCGGGGGCATCGCGCCTCTACCTTAGCACACCCGACGGGGCCTCCCAAGAGAGACGCGTGCTATAATCGACTCCCTGTCGCGCACCGTTACCGGCCGGCGCTGGCGGGCGCCGACGCGCCGGGGAGGTAGCGGATGGCTCATCGCTACTGGGTCGGCACTTCCGGTTGGGTCTATCCCCACTGGCGCGAGGTCTTCTATCCGCCGGACCTGCCGAGCGGCCGCTGGCTTTCCTTCTACGTAGCGAAGTTCCCCACGGTCGAGCTCAACTTCAGCTTCTATCGCCTGCCGCAGGAGAAGACCTTCGCCGGCTGGGGGCGCAAGGTGCCCGACGACTTTCGCTTCGCCGTCAAGGCCAGCCGCTTCATCACCCACATCAAGCGCTTGAAGGACTGCCGGGAGCCGGTCGAGACGTTCCTGGGCCGGGCGCGCGCCCTGGAGGAGAACCTGGGCCCCGTTCTCTACCAGATGCCCCCCAATTTCCACCGCAATGAGCGTAACGAGGCCGTGCTGGTGGATTTCCTGTCGGCCCTGCCGCGAGACATCCGGCACGTCTTCGAGTTCCGGCACGACTCCTGGTTCAACTCGGAGGTCTTCGCCCTCCTGCGCCTGCACAACGTGGGCTTCTGCGCCTTCCACATGGTGGACTGGCAGACGCCTATGGAGGCCACCACCGACTTCGCCTACATGCGCTTCCACGGCAGCGGCGCCCTCTACGGCGGCTGCTACGACGAGGTGGAGCTGCGGCACTGGGCTGGCCTCCTTCGTGCCCTCCCCGAGGACGTGCAGGACGTGTACGTCTACTTCAACAACGACGCCTACGGCTTCGCCGTCCAGAACGCCCAGGAGATGACGCAGCTACTGGCGAGGGAGGGGTAAGGCTGGGGGCTGGCTGCCGGGCGCTCAAGCGGTAGGCGGCGCGGGAGGCGTGGCCCGGCGAACGAGGTTGTATGTCAGCCTGAGCGGCATCCGCGTCATGAATTGGTCGTTCAGAAAGACGTCGAACCAGTAGACTCCTTCCTGTTCAAACTTCGCCTGGATCTGCGCTACGAAGTTTGTGCCCCGGTCCTCTCCCTCGAGCATGATCGAATGCTCGAGCAAGTCCCTGCGAAGCCCTGAGGGTTGCTCCTGTACCATCTTTAGGGTCTGACGCCCTCGAGCGCTCCCTGACTTGAGCGCCAGGACGAACCACATCGTGTATGAGACGGGGGGCAAGGGGTCCGGCAGTTGCGCGCCTACTATGGTGTGTGTGATCCGGTCGATCACCCGAATCAGGGATAGGACGCCGTCCTGTTCTCGAAGTACGCGCTCGCAGATGACTGCTACACTAAGATATGGTCCCTGCGGAATCAATTGGGACACCATCGCTTTAGCTCCTCGCCGCTGCTAGAGGCACGTTCGTAGGGGAGTGTAACACGGGTGAGGAGGACCTTACAGGTACTCCTTCACCTTCGCGGCCAGGCGGCGGGTGAAGCCCACGGTGGCGGCGATGTCGTCCAGGCCGGCCTCCCGGATGCCCTTCACGGAGCCGAACTTGCGCAGCAGCGCCTGCTTCCGCTTCGGCCCGATGCCCGGCACCGAGTCCAGCGCCGACCGCATGCCCGCCTTCGCGCGCACCTTGCGGTGATAGGTGACGGCGAACCGGTGCGCCTCGTCGCGGACGCGCTGCACCAGGTAGAGGGCCTGGGAGGTCCGCGGCAGCACCACCGGCTCCGCTTCGTCCACCAGGAAGAGCTCTTCGTTCCGTTTGGCCAGGCCGGCCAGGGGCACGTGGCCCACCGCCAGGTCGCGCATGACGTCGTGGGCGGCGCTGAGCTGCCCCTTGCCACCGTCGACGATGACCAGGTCGGGCAGCGCGGCCCAGCCTTCGGTCTCGGGCGGCTGCGCGCCATCGCCCCTGCCAGAGGCGGGTCCGTCCGCGGCGGACGATGGCGCAGGCTCAGCCGAGGCGCGCTTGAAGCGGCGGCGCAGCACCTCGGCCAGCATGGCGAAGTCGTTGGCGCCCTCCACCGTCTTGATGCGGAAGCGACGGTACTCGGCCGGGCGGGGGTGCCCATCGACGAAGACCACCATGCTCCCCACCGCTGAGGTGCCCTGGATGTTGGAGACGTCGTAGCACTCGATGCGCCGGGGCGGTCGGGGCAGGTTCAGCTCCTCGGCCAGCTCGTCCAGGGCGGCCCGCGTCTTCCCCGTGTCGGCCAGCCACTTGACGCGCTCCATCGCCAGCGACTCGCGGGCGTTATCGGCTGCCATCTCCACCAGGCGGCGCTTCTCGCCCCGACGCGGGACCAGCAACTGCACCGGGCCGCCGCGCCGCTCGGCGAGCCAGGACTGGATGAGCCCCTCTTCGGGCACGGCCCAGGGCAGGACGATGCGCCGGGGCACGTAGGTGGCCGACTCGTAGAACTGCTTGAGGAAGCTGCCCA
>CAZSSQ010000091.1:0-10266 GCA_964609465.1 uncultured Dehalococcoidia bacterium | reverse complement strand
ATGAAGATCACAGACCTGAAGGCGACGCCCGTCGCCATGCCCCTGAAGACGCCGCTCCTGCACGCCTGGGGCATCCACCCCGGCTTCGGCCGCCTCATCGTCCAGGTGTTCACCGACGAGGGCATCGTGGGCCTGGGCGAGTGCAGCCTCACCCCCGGCGGCCGTCAGATCGAGGAGGTGGTCAATAGCTGCCGCCGTCTCATCGCCGGGGAGGACCCCTTCAACCTGGAGCGCCTGCGCTGGAAGATCGCCGTCCCGTTCTACGTGCGCATGTTCGGGAGCAACCTCACCAACGCCTACGCTGCCATCGAGTTCGCCTGCCTGGACATCCAGGGCAAGGCGGTGGGCCGGCCGGTCCATGACCTCCTGGGCGGCGCCCTGCGCGACCACGTGCCCCTCACGGCCTACCTCTTCTACTTCGCCGAGGACGGTCGCCAGGGCCCCTGGGAGAAGGCGTCGGAGGGTGTGGTGGAATACGCGGCAAGGCTGGTGGAGGATTATGGGCTGCGCTCCCTGAAGCTGAAGGGGGGCGCGTACCCGCCGGATCAGGAGGCGGAGACCTTTATCGCCCTGCGGAAGCGTTTTCCCGGCCTGCCCATCCGTATCGACCCCAACGGCGTCTGGTCGATCGCTACCTCGGTGCGCATCGCGCGCCGGCTGGTTGAGCACGACATCGAGTACCTGGAGGACCCCACCTGGGGGCTGGCGGGCATGGCCCGGGTGAAGAAGATGGTCCCTTACGTGCCGCTGGCTTCCAACATGGCCTGCTTTGGCTACGAGGACCTGGCGGCGGCCTATCTGCTGGAGTCCGTGGACGTCGTACTCTCGGACCCCCACTGGTACGGCGGCCTGCGCGCCACGAAGGCGCTGGGCATGGTCCTGGAGGCCTTCAACCTGGACATGGGGATGCACTCCGGCACCGAGTTCGGCGTGTCCATGGCCGCCGTCCTCCACCTGGCGGCTTCGCTCCCTAACCTCAGCCACGCGCCCGACGCCCACTACCACTATCTGGACGACGATATCATTAAGGGAGGCAAGATCCCCTACGTCGAAGGTGGCATGAAGGTGCCGTCGGGCCCGGGCCTGGGCGTGGAGCTAGACGAACAGAAGCTGCACCAGTATCATCAGCTCTACGAGGCTTACGTCGCGGGCGCCATCGCTGTCCCGCCGGCGCCTACGCCTCTGTACGTGAAGCCGAAGTGGTAGGGCAAATGCATTAGCCATAGGGTCACATATGTCAAGGGCCGAATGGAGGGAGCCCTCACTCTCATCGGCAGGAAGGTCTTGTCCCAGGTGGCTCTATTGATGACCCAGGCGCCGGTTATATTCTATGGGAGGAACAACCGGCGCTGCCGATACTTCACTGGGAGTTCGGCTGGAAGCAGGGGGTCGCGGACGGCAAGCGTCCCTGCCTGCCGGCAGGCGAGGCGGTGGGCCGATGGCGCAGGTTGTGTCGATGGCGGTGTCGGGTGTCCTACCCGGCACGCGCGGAGACGAGGAGAGAGTCCACATCCCAGGTCCTCTTTGGACGCTTGCCGCCGGGCGAACGGTCTCGGGCGGAGCTTTGTCATTCGCCGGGGCCGTAACGCTGGCCCAAGGCTCTGCGCTTCCCGTATCGTGTCGCCTGGGAGCGGCGGTAGTCATCCGCCTGCTAGCGTGCGGATACTGGAGGGGTTGGTGAGATGACAGTTGTGGAAAAGGTCAGATCGCCCCAGGGGGGCGTGTTGCCTCGGACCAACGCCCTGGGCTACTACGAGGTTCGCATCGAGTCCATCGGCGGACTGGGGGCGCACCTGGCTGGGCAGACCCTGGCCGAAGCCGGCGTGCTGGGCATGGGGCTGAACGGCGCCCACTTCTCGTCCTATGGCTCCGAGAAGAAGGGGACGCAGCTCCGCTCCTTTGTGCGCTTGGCGGAACGCGACCAGGAGGTGCGCACCAGCAGCCCGATCGACCGGCCCCACCTGGTGGCGGTCTTCCACGAGGCGCTGACCCGCAACAAGAGCGTACTGGAGGGGCTGGAGGAGGACGGCGTTTTTCTGCTGAACACACGTCATACCCCGGCCGAGGTGGCGGAACGTCTGGGGCTCCAGGGGATCACCGTGGGCACCGTCGATGCCCTGGCCATCGCCCTGGAGGAGAAGACACGCATCAACACGGCCATGCTGGGTGCCATCACCCGGGGCATGGGCTTCATGGACGTGGAGGCAGTGCGGCAGGCGCTGGCCGACACCTTCAAGAAGCGCTACGCTCACCTGCTGGAGGCTAACCTTCGCACCTTCGAGCGCGGCTACAGTGAGGTCAAGCTGGAGCGCATCCCCGGCGAGTACAAGCCGGTGGAGCCGGCCCTCGGAGGGCCCGCCCTCGGCTACCTGAATGCGCCCATCGGCGGTGCCATCCTCCACCCGGCCAACAGCGTCGCCAAGGACCTGAGCCCCAGTCGCCTGGGCAGCCTGCCTCAGTTCCTCCAGGAGTACTGCAACAACTGCGGCCTCTGCGACATGGTCTGCCCTGACATGTGCTTCGTCTGGCAGGAAGGCGTGGACGAGAAGGGACGGCCCGGCATGGTCCTTCATGGTATCGACTACCAGTACTGCAAGGGATGCCTGAAGTGCGTCGAGGTTTGCCCCGTGCACCCGGCCGCGCTGGTCGAAATCCCGGAGACCGAGGGCTACGCCGAGAGTCACCGGGCGCATCGCTTCACTAACATCAGGCGCGCGCAGGAGGTGGCGGCCGGCGTGAGGCCGGCTCGCGGGAAGGCGCGAGAGGGGGAGCCCTCAGACGAGGAGAAGAGCTGATGGTCACGACGACGAGAACACCGACGCGGAGGACGGCCGTCCGACCCGAGCAGGTCCCGGCTTTCAAGACCGGCAACGAGATCGCCGCCCTGGCCGCCAAGCAGGTCAACTACCACGTGATGGGCTACTACCCCATCACTCCCTCCACTGAGGTCGCCGAGTTCCTCGACGAGATGAAGGCGGAGGGGCTGCACGATATCGTCATGGTCCCGGCCGACGGCGAGCACGGCGCAGCCGGCATCTGCTACGGCGCCGCCGTGGGCGGCGGTCGCGTCCTGAACGTTACCAGCGCCAACGGGCTGCTCTACTCCATAGAGCAGCTACCGGTGCAGTCAGGGACGCGCTACCCCATGGTGCTGAACCTGGTGGATCGCTCCGTCAGCGGCCCCCTGGACATCCGCGGCGATCACTCGGACCTCTACTTCGCCCTCAACATCGGCTGGATCGTCCTCCTGGCCCGGAACCCCCAGGCCGTCTATGACATGAACATCATCGCTCCGAAGATCGGTGAGCACCCCGACGTGCGTCTGCCGGTCATCGTGTCCTACGATGGCTTCTTCACCAGCCACCAGAAGCGGCTCCTGGAGCACTTCAAGGACGATGAGGTGGTGCAGCGTTTCCTGGGCCCACCCAAGACGCCCATCCACGCCCTGGATCCGCGGCACCCGGTCACCATCGGGCCGTACATGAACGACCCGGACCTCATCAACAACAAGTACCAGCTCAAGCTGGCCATGGACGCCGCCATGCGGGAACTGCCGGCCATCTTCGCCGAGTACGCCGAGCTGAGCGGCCGCCTCTACCCTCTGGTGGAGACCTACGCCATGGAGGACGCCGAGGTGGCGCTGGTGCTGCTGAACTCGGCCGCCGAGACCGCCAAGGACGCGGCCGACCGCCTGCGCGAGAAGGGGCTGCCGGTGGGGTTAGCGAGCCCTAACGTCCTGCGGCCCTTCCCAGCCGACGGATTCCGTGAGGCCCTGCGCAACGTCAAGGTCGTCCTCATCGGCGACCGGGCCGACTCCTTCAGCGGACAGGGCGGCAACCTCGGCATCGAGATAAAGGCGGCCCTCAAGGACGACCCTGAGAACCGCACCCTCTGCCTGGACCGCATCTATGGCCTGGGTGGCAAGGACTTCCGCTTTGAGGACGCGGAGGCGCTCTTCAACGAGGCGCTGGAGGCGGCGCGCACCGGCGTCGTCGCCGTACCCTATGACTACCACGGCGCTACGCCGGGACAAGAAGTGGGCGCCGGCATCTACCCGTACCTGCCGCCGTTGGAGAAGGAGGAGGTCTACCAGAACCTGGTGCAGGTGGAGAAGGATGAGGCCACCGGGAAGCTGAAGGCGAAGGTGCCTAACCCCCGCGAGCTGACGCGGCGGCCCAAGCGTCTGGCACCAGGCCACGGCGCCTGCCCGGGGTGCGGCATGTTCTCCGCCATCGAGCAGTTCATGCGGGGGATCGAGGGCGACGTGGTCGTCCTCTACCACACGGGGTGCGCGATGGTGGTGACCACCGGCTACCCCTACAGCGCCCACCGTGTGACCTACGTCCACAACCTGTTCCAGAACGGCGCTGCTACGCTCTCGGGCATAGTTGAGATGTACCGCGAGCGGCGTCGCCGCGGCGAGCTGCCCGACTTGGATGACCTCACCTTCATCATGATCAGCGGCGACGGCGGCATGGACATCGGCATGGGGCCAGCCCTCGGCACGGCGCTGCGCAACCACCCCCTGATCATCCTCGAGTACGACAACGAGGGGTATATGAACACGGGCGCCCAGCTCAGCTACTCGACGCCGCTGGGGCACGCCAGCAGCACCAGTCATGTGGGCTCCCACCAGCAGGGGAAGCGCTTCCAGCACAAGGACATGCCCCAGATCATGGCTGCCACCAACATCCCCTACGTGTTCACGGGCATCGAGAGCTTGGGCCGTGACCTGGTGGAGAAGGCGGTCAAGGCTCAGTGGTACGCCCGCAACGAGGGGACGGTCTACGGCAAGCTGCTGACCGCCTGCCCTCTGAACTGGCGTAGCGAGGAGCGGCTGGGTCAGTGCATCGTGCAGGCGGCCGTCGATAGCTGCTTCTTCCCCCTGTACGAGATCGAGCACGGCATCACCAACATCACTTATGACCCGGAGGCCCGGAACAAGCGGGTCCCCGTGAGCGAGTGGCTGGGGATGATGGGCAAGACGCGCCACCTGCTCCGCCCGGAGAACGCCGAGCTCCTGCATCGGTTCGAGGAAGAGGTGGAGAGGCGCTGGCGCCGCCTCAAGGCCCGCCACGAGCACCCCCTGCTGTAGCGGGCGTAGCGTCTCTCCCTCGCCGGCGGCCCCCCTTCTGACGGGGGCCGCCGTCTGTGTGCCAAGGCAACCGGACAAACTTGAGAATAGGCGAAGACAGTGCGAGGCTGCCCGTAGGGACAGAGCTTCAGCTCTGTCCGCCGTGACAGCTTGCGGACGGAGCTGAAACTCCGTCCTTACGGTGCAGTTGGACTGGCAGATCATGTGCTCCCGTGATCGTTGAGCAGCAGGGCGGTGCCATCGCCGTGCCGGTTCCCGACTTGGGCGCGGGCACCCGGCGCTGCGGGCTGGACCCGAAGCGTGCGGCATGGAGTGCGGGCCCCCGGCGCGCGCGCCGTCCGGCGGGCGGTGTTTTCCTTGACCGGCTTCTGGGCCAGGCATAGAATGGCGGCAAAAGTCGCCAGTTCCTTCGCCGGCCAGCGCAAGATCATCTGAGATCTCCCATGGAGAACGACTTCGGCCTGGACATCCAGGAGATCATGAAGGTTATCGATACGGCGGAGGTTCTGGTCGTACGTTTCGCTATCATCGACAAGCGCCTGCTGGTCGACGCCCGCCATAACCAGGTGGAAGGCCCTCTCATCAAGCTGGTACCGCGGGCAGACTCTGTCGAAGAGCGCTTCCGGCACCTGAAGCAGATACGCCCCCGCTTCCCTCTGCCGGAGCGGATCATGTCCTTCATGTGGCCCCGCCACGTGGAGCTTCTTCAGACATCCGGCGTCTGGCAGCGCATCGTCGATAGGCTGGGGGCCCTCGGATACGGCGGCACGGTCGAGGAGTGTGAGGCCGTCTATCGGGAGCTGCTGGCTGAGGAGAAGGCCCAGGTGTTGGCGGCCATCCGCGGCGAGGTGGGCTACCGGTCCATGTGGGAACGCCGCGCTTGAAGGCGAATGGCAGCCGGCGTCGACCGCGCGGGGCTTGCCCTGGGGCAGCCCCCTATTTGCGTGCTAGAGAGTAGGGCTTTTCGATGAACGTCATAGACCTGCGCAGCGACACTGTTACCCATCCGACACCGGCCATGCGCCAGGCCATGTTTGAGGCCGAGGTGGGAGATGACGTCTACCAGGAGGACCCCACCGTCCGGCGCCTGGAGCGCATGGCCGCTGAGGCTATGGGCAAAGAGGCCGCTCTCTTTGTGACCAGCGGCACCATGGGCAACCTGGTGGCTGTCCTCGTCCAGACCCAGCGAGGCGACCGGGTGGTGGTGGGCAGTGAGGCCCACATCTACTACTACGAAGGCGACGGCGAGCGCCGGATGGCTGGCGTGGAGCTGGTGCCCATCCCCAACGGTGAGCGCGGCGGCATGGACCCGGCGCTGGTGAGGGAGGCGCTGGAAGCGCCGGGCCCTCCGGCGACGCTGGTCTGCCTGGAGAACACCCACAACCGCTGCGGTGGAGCTGCCCTCACCGCCGCCGAGACGGCTGTGGTGGCAGACGTGGCTCGCTCGCATGGGGCGCGGGTCCACCTGGACGGGGCCCGCATCTTCAACGCTGCCGTCGCCCTGGGAGTGCCCGCCGCCGAGCTCGCGGCGCCCGCCGATTCGGTTGCCTTCTGCTTCTCCAAGGGGCTCTCGGCGCCGGTGGGGTCCATCCTCAACGGCAGCGCCGACTTCATCGCCCGGGCGCGACAGATACGGCGCATGGTTGGGGGTGGCATGCGCCAGGCGGGGGTCATCGCTGCCGCCGGCGTCGTCGCCCTGGAGACGATGGTCGAGCGCCTGGCCCAGGACCATGAGAACGCCCGACTCCTGGCTGAAGGGCTGTCCGCCATGCCCGGCATCCGGCTGGACGCGGCGTCGGTGCAGACCAACATCGTTGCCTTCGAGCTGGAGGGTTGGGAGCCGCCGGACTTCCTGGCTGCCTTGAGGGAGGTGGGCGTTCTGGCGGTGCCCTTCGGGCCGCACCGCATCCGCATGGTGACCCACAACGACGTCAGCCGCCAGGACATCGAGGAGGCGCTGGAGCGGGTCCGCAGCGTCTGCGCCGCCCGGGTCTAGAGAGAGGCTGCTGGGGCCGTTGAACCCCGTCGTGCTGAGTCCGCCAGAGGCGGACGAAGAATCTAGTTCAGAGAGGCCCTTCGCTTCGCTCAGGGTGACAGAACGGCGGGGTTCGGCAACAGACCCCACCGCTATGCCCCCCGTGGCTGCCCGCTGATCCTTCCTATTCCCCCTCTGTGCTGTCCCCCCACAGGCAGCCCCGGCCCTCGCGCTGGGCCTCTTCTTCCAGGGCCATGAGCACATCGCGGTAGGAGCCGTCGAGGGTCCAGGCGTGGGCGAAGCCCCCGGCCACCAGGGCGGCATCTATGGAGTAGCCCTCCAGGGTGAAGACGTAGCGCAGGAGGCGGCCTCCGCTATCGCGGTCGCGGGCGTCGGCCACGAGCAGCACGTGTCGATCTGCTAGCTCCTCATTGCGCTTCTTGGCCTCCTCGTAGCAGGGCTCTTGACGCTCGGGGGTGTCGATGCCGTAGTAGCGCACCGTCTCCCGTTTGCCGTCCAACACCACCTCGATCGTATCCCCGTCGATGACTTCCATGACGACGGCCGACGGCAGCGACTCCGGCTGCGGGTGCTTGAAGACGCCGGGGGGCAGTTCCGCTGGCGGGTGGTTATCTCCTGCATGCTCCTTGGCCAAAGCGGTGGCCGTGGCCGCCAGCTCCTGCTGCGTCAGCTCTTTGGTATCGCCGCCGGTTCTGATGGGGGCGAGGAGGGCGATCAGGAGGCCAGTCAGGGCCAGCAGGACAACAGGCAGCGAGAGGGTGAAGAGCATGCGCCCTCTTGTCCTGCCGCCCCAGGGGTACGGTTTCAAGCGCCTCAAGAGGCCACTCCAGAAGCTGTCGGGCCGATAGGCATGGCCGGGCCCATCACACGCGCCTGGTCCGTGGCTGCTGGGCCCCAGCAGTCGTCCCAGAGGCGGCGGAACCAATCGCTGCGGTGTCCGGGAGACCAGTCGTCCCGGTCAGGCCAGAGGGCGAGGCCAGCGGCCCGGAAGCGCTGTCGGCCGTCGGCGGCTATCCCCCCAACGGTCGCGTTGTCCGGCACCCGCGCGGCCGCATCGAAGAGCGAACGTACCTGCCAGTCGAAGGTGGTGGGCCGGAAGCTGGCGCAGAAGCAGGCGGCGGCTCGATAGGACGGCGGCCGCGGTGCCTCGGCAACCAGCACGTCGGCGGTCACCAGGTTGCTGACCCGGGGGAGGACGGCTGTCTGGAGATACTCGATGTGGCGGGGGTGAGTGCCGAACTCCTCCAGGGCAGCGCTGTCACGGAGTAACGCGAACATCGCCAGCGAGTGAGTGGAGTCGTCGCTGGCGGCCCGAGCCGCTCCCAGGTGGAGCACCCCGTCGATCTCCGCCAGGCGGCCAAAGGCGGCCAGGAGGTCGTCGACTGGCGCCTCGCCTGGAGCAGACTTCAGGTTCAGAAGCACCAGGTGGAGGATGGATGTCTGGGCCATCGTCCCCTCTGGAAGGGCAGCGGTTCGTTCCGCCCGCGGGGCATTTTACCACCTCCGTGCGCTAGACGCTGGCGGGATCGTGGGCGGCGCCCTCGCCGGACAGTCTGGCCTCGGCTCCCGGTGCTATAATCGCACCGCAATGAAAAGTGAGCGGAAGCCCCTGCTGGTGATCCTGGACGGCCACGGCATCATCCACCGCGCCTACCACGCCCTGCGCGAGCAGCCCCTGACGGTGCGCCGGACGGGGGAGCCTGTGAGCGCCGTGTACGGCTTCGCCAACACCCTGCTGAGCGTGCTGGAGGAGCTGAAGCCCACCCACGTGGCCGTCGCGCTGGACCCGTCGGGCCCGACCTTTCGACACGAGATGGACGAGACCTACAAGGCGCACCGGGCGGCGGCCCCGGAGGACCTCCATCAGCAGGTCGCGCGCTGCGAGGAGCTCGTCGAGGCCTTCAACGTCCCCATTTGTCGTATCGAGGGGTACGAGGCCGACGACGTCCTGGGCACCCTGGCCCGCCAGGCGGCGGCGCAGGGCCTCGATACCTGCCTGGTGACCCTGGATAGCGACATCGTGCAGCTCGTGCGGCCCGGCGTTCGCGTCTACATGTACCGCCCCTACCAGCGCGACACAGTCATCTACGACGAGGAGCGGGCCCGCGAGCGCTACGGCGTCGAGCCGGCCCAGATGCCCGACCTCAAGGGGCTCAAGGGTGACGCCTCGGACAACATCCCTGGCGTGCCGGGCGTCGGCGAGAAGACGGCGGCGAAGCTGGTGCAGCAGTTCGGGAGCGTGGAGAACCTTTACGACCACCTGGAGGAGGTGCAGTCCGAGAAGCTGCGGGAGAACTTGCGCCAGCACGAAGAGCAGGCCCGCCACAGCAAGAGCATGGCCACCATCGCCACCGATGCCCCCATAGACCTGGACCTGAAGGCCTGCGAGCTGAAGCCCCTCGACCGGAAGAAGGTCCTCGGTCTGTTCCAGGAGCTGGACTTTGTCAGCCTGGTGGGACGCCTCCCCGCCTGGCTGGCTGGGGAACAGCCGCCGGCCCCGGCCGTGGTTGAGACAGAGGCGCCGAAAGTGGACTACCGTTCCGTCCAGAGCGAGGAGGAGCTGGAGAAGCTGGCCCATCGCCTGGCCGACGCCGGTTCCTTCGCCTTCGACACGGAGACGACGGAGCTGAGCGCCATGCGCGCCGGCCTGGTGGGCATCTCCCTCTCGCCGGCGCCGGGCGAGGCGTACTACGTCCCGGTGGGCCACCGCCCGGGCCTGGGCGAGCAGGAGCAACTGCCGCTATCGACGGTGCTGGGGCGCCTGGGGCCGGTGCTGGAGGATGCAGCCGTCGCTAAGGTGGCCCACAACGGCAAGTTCGACATGCTGATCCTGGCCAACCAGGGCGTCTGGACTGAGAACCTGGCCTTCGACACCATGATCGCCGCCTACGTCCTGGGCGAGGGCGGCGGCACCGAGGCCTACCGCCCGGGCGCGGGCTCCCTCAGCCTCAAGTGGCTGGCCTCCAAGCGCCTGGGGGTGGAGATGACCCCCATCACGGCCCTCATCGGGCCGGCGGGGCCCAAGCAGCTCTCCATGGACCAGGCGCCCGTCGCCGCCGCCACCGCCTACGCCTGCGCCGACGCCGACATGACGGGGCGCCTGCGCGCCGTCCTCGAGGGGGAGCTGCGCGAGCAGGGGCTGTGGAGCCTCTTCGCCGAGATCGAGATGCCGCTG
>CAZSSQ010000090.1:0-10389 GCA_964609465.1 uncultured Dehalococcoidia bacterium | reverse complement strand
TGGTAGCTTCAGCGCTGCGCTATTGACCGGGCCCGCGGGGCGGCCAAAGGCAACCCTGGCCAGCCGCCCGGCGGGGTACCCCCCGTCCCCCGTTTTCCGATCACCCGTTGCCGCTCTCCGCAGGCCCGGCCCCGACCGACGCCCGCCCCGCCCGCCTCGGCTGGTGGTTTGCATCCCCGCCTGCGGCGACGGGCGCCGAATCCTCCTGATTCGAAGCCCCCAGAGATCTCCTCTCCACGGCGGTTCCGGTTCTCCTGGCCCTTGCCGCGATTCCCTGCCTGCCAGCCGCCCCCAACGGCTTGACCTGCCAGCGCCACACGTAAGCAATGGTTCTCGATAGCAAAGACCAGCTCAGAGATACAGGATAACCAGAACGCGAAACGGATAACTGGTTATCTTTCGCTAGTATTCTACTTCCCTTTTCAGCCTTGTCAAGCCCCCAGGGGAGAAAAAAGAGGGCCGGGGGTTCGAATCCTTCGCAGCGCGCCAGCGATCAGACCGCGAGCGGCCCAACTGGGCCGCTCTTTCTTCATCGATGGGCGCCCTGCGGCAGCACTGACCTAAGCCTCGGCGCCGACAAACCGCTGCCGGACGGTGGTCAGGATCTCCTCGGCCTCCTTCACCATGCGGGTGATTACTTCCTCACACGTCATGACCCCGTTGATGAGGCCAATGGACTGGCCAACGGGAAGCGGAGCGGAACCGACGTCGCCGGTCTCCCAAGCGGCCTCCTGTCGCCCGCCGCCGATGAGCGGCAGTAGCTCCTGAAGACCACCGCCCTTCGCTTCCACCTCCTCCACCTTCTCTACGAGCTCATTCCTCAGGGCTCGCATCTGCAGGTCGAGCGTCTTGAGGATCATCACCGTGTCGTTCTCTTGGCGCCTGACCAGCTCCTGCCGGATGTTGTCATGCACCCTGCACTCCGGAGTGGCGATGAACCTCGAGGCCATCATTACCCCCTCCGCGCCGAGGACGAAAGCGGCAGCCATCCCTCTGCCGTCCGCGATGCCACCTGCGGTCACGACAGGGATTCTCACGGAATCAACGATTCGGGGCGTCAGGAGCATGGTCGTGACGTCGTCGCCCAGGGGGTGGCCGCCTTCTTCAAAGCCGGCGGCGATTATGCAATCGTAGCCGACGCGTTCGGCGTGGACCGCGTGCCTTACGGCGCCGACCTTGTGAATCAGCTTGATGCCTGCCTCCTTCGCACGGGCGATGGCCTCTGGGCCGAAGTACCTGTCTAGAGGCGCTCCGGAGACATCAATGGAGTTGACCTTCTCCTCGCAGCAGACCCGGAAGTAGTCCTCGTGCAGCTCCTTGGAAAGCCGCACTGAAGGGAGAATGGTCAAGTTGACACAGAAGGGCCTGCCTGTCAGCTCGCGGGTCCGATTGATGGCTTTGCGGAGGTCTTCCCCCGAGCTGTAGTTGCCGGCAGTCAGGTTGCCCAGGCCGCCCGCATTGGACACTGCAGCGCAGAGTTCGGGCTTCGCCAGCCACATCATGGCGCCCATGAGGACGGGATACTCAATGCCGAAGAGCTCCGTCACTCTCGTCTTCAACGGTCTCCTCCTCCCTTTCGAAGTGTCTGCCGGGACCCCGGCGCCACCCTCGCTCGGCCAGCCCGGGAGGCGCCCCACGTCTGCGGCTATCCTACACTCCGGACCGGGTAGGGCAAACAGAGGAACCCGGCGCCAGCGGGCGTGATGGCCGGCGCTACACGAACCGGTCGACGACGCTGCGCTGTCCTTCCTTGCGCAGGATGAAGCCTGTCGGGAACAGCGTGCGGTCCTGGAAGTCCTCCTGGTGGCTGACGACGATGATGCGGTCCATGAGCTGCGACAGGTTCCGCAGCTCCTCGATCATCTCCTGCCGCCCCTGAGCATCCAGGCTCCCAAAGCCCTCATCGATGATCAGCGAGCGGATGGCGCTCCCCTGAGAGCCGGCCACGTACTGGCCGATGGCGGCGGCGATAGCCACCGAGGTGCGGAACCTCTGGCTCCCGGAGAGGAACTGCGTGTCCAGAGGCTCGTCGGCGGAGGCGAGGTCCCGCGCCCGGATCGCAATCTCTTCATTGCCCCGGGCGTCGGCCTGCCCGTCCGGCAGGCGGGCCTGCCGCGACAACTGAAGCCGTAACTGCCCGCCGGAGATTCGGGCCAGGGTCTCGTTGGCCAGCAGGGTGATCCCCGCCAGGGCCTCGTCCACCAGGCGGGCCTGGAGGCCGCCGCGCCCCAGGAGGTCGGCCAGCCGACCAAAGCGGACGCGCAGGCGCTGCGTCTCCCGCAGGTCGCCCTCCAGCCGCTGACGTAGCTCGCGGGCGTGCTCCAGCGCCTGCAAGCGGCGGAACGCCTCATCGCGCTCCGACTGGCGGGCCTGCATCTCGCCTGTGTTCTCCTCCACGGCCCGCTCCGCCTCGCCGACGGGCAGGCGGTGCTTCTGGGGGATGCGATCCACGCTGCGGTCCAGCTCGCGACGGCGGGCGTTCTGCTCGCGCCGCTCGTCGTCGGCCCGCTCCAGCGCCTGGTGCTGCTCGTCTATGCCGGCCAGCTCGTCGCGGCGGCGCAGCAGCTCCGGCAGCAACGAGCCGTCGAGCGCCAGCGCCCGCCGGCGCCAGTCCTCATGGACCGGCTGAAGGCGGACAGCGGCCTGGGAGCGTCCACCTGAGGCAGACTGCTCGAGGCGGGCGGCGTCGCCCTCGAGCTGCTGGCGGCGCAGGCGGCCTTCCTCCAGCCGTCTTCGTGCCGCCTCCGCCCGCTCGCGGGCCTCTCTCCAGGCCCGGCGCGCCTCCTCGGCCGCGGCTTCGAGCCGGGGCTCCTCGCTACGCAGCCGCTCGGCCTCGGCCCGGGCCTGCTGTTCCACCTGGGGCGGATAGCGGGCCGCCAGCTCAGCAATGCGTTCCTCCTGCTCTTGCAGCGCCTTGTCGAGGGCGTCCGCCTGTCCCCTCAGGCCCAGGAGCCGGTTGAGCTCAGCGGTGGCCTGAGGAAGCGCGGACGCCTGCCCGCGGGCATCGGCCAGGGCCCGTTCGGCCTCCGGCAGCGGCGCCCCGGCGACGACGCGGCACAGGTCGTCCGGCAGGTCGGAGGCGGCAGTCACGGCTTCATCCAGGCGTGAGCGGGCCTGGGCCGCCTGCTCGGCGCGCTGCTCCGCGTTCCTGAGCCGCTCACGGGCTTCCTGCTCCGCCGCCTGCGACGCCGCCAGCGCCTGCCGCGCCTCCTCCTCCTCGCCCTGCGCCTGCTCGTGGCCGGCCTGTGCTTCGGCGAGGCGCTTGCCGGCCTCGGTCACCGCCGCCTCCGCGTCCCGCAGCTCGCGCGCGATGTGCTCCGGGTCGACGGGCTGTCCGCAGCGCGAGCACACGGCCTCGTCGCGGGCCTGCTGGCGGGCGACTAGCTGCCCACGGGCCTGCTCGAGCGCCGCCTCCGCCCGCGCGAGCTGCTGGTCGGCCGCCCGAAGGCGTCGCTCTGCCTGCCGGGAGCGCGTGTCGGCGGCGCTCGCCTCGGCAGCGAGGCGCTCCACTTCCCGGCGCCAGCCCTCGGGGGAGCCGGCCTCGGCGGCGGCGCTTTCCGCCTCTCCCAGGGCCTTGCGAGCGGCGACAAGGGCCTCCATGGCTGGCATCCCCCGGGCGATGGCGGACAGCCGCTCATGCTGCTCACGCACGGCGGGCATCGATTCCAGCTCGCGCGACAGCCTGGCGATGTCGGCCCTCAGCCGCTCGGCCTGGCCGCGGGCCTGGGCCAGCTCGTCGATGTCACGCAGGGCGGGCCTGAGCTCTGCCAGGCGCCGTCGACAGGCGTTCAGGCTATCGTCAGCGGCGCCAGCCACCCGCTCGGCGCCTGCCGCCGCGGCGCCCGACTGTCGCGCCTCCTCCTCCAGCGCCTCCAGGTCCACGGCGAGGGCGGCCTGTCGCGCCTCCTCCGCCGCCGCCGAGGCGGAGGCGGCCGCCCGCAGCTCCGCGAGCGCCTCGTCCAGGGCGGGAACACCCGCCTTGATGGCCTGCCACTCCTCGTAGCAGGCACGGATGCGTTCGGCGTCGGCCAGGAGCCGTTCGACCTCGGCCAGCCGGCGCTGGCACTCCTCGACCTGTGCGGCCAGGTCGGCGAAGGTGCGGGCGTCGCTGAGGAGGGCTTGGGCCTGGGCGTAGGCGCTCTGAGAGTCGCGCAGACCCGCCTCGGCGGCCGCGAGCGCAGCCTCAGCCCCTTCGAGGTCGGCGGGGTCGAAGGCCGGGGCGGCACCCAACTGGCGCTCCAGGGCATCAGCGCCGGCGCGGGCCTCGCGGGCGCTCGCCCTGGCGAGCTCCTCGAGCCGCTGGTAGGCCTGAAGACCCAGAAGTTGCCGGAGGATGTCGAAACGCTCAGCGTCGCGGGCGGTGATGAAGCGGTCGCTCTCTCCCTGGCGCAGAAGGACGGAGGTGACGAAGGTGTCGTAGCCGAGGCCCAGGAGCTCCTGGACCCAGCGCCCCAGGGCGGCATCGGAGTCAGTGCCTGGCACCGGCACCCACTCGCCGCTGTCGGGGTCAAAGCGGGCGGCCTGGCGTTCCTTGGCCTCTTGCTGTTGCCTGCCTGTGCGCCGGGCCACCGTGCGCCGGACGCGGTAGAGGTGGCCGTCGCTCCGGAACTCGAAGGTGGCCTCGCACTGGCGGGCCCCCTTGCGGATGAGGCGGCCGTCGCCGGTGGCGCCGCCCCGGTGGCGTCCGAAGAGGGCGTAGGTGATGGCGTCGAAGACGGCGCTCTTGCCGGAGCCGTTGTTGCCGGAGATGCTCCAGAGCCGTGACCCCTCGAAGTCGAACTCGATGGGGCCGCCGCCGTCGGCCTCGCCGTAGGTGAGGAAGTTCCGGACCTGCACCCGGACGGGGATCATGGCGTCTTCCGGACTGTCTTGGCCCGGCTCAGCCGTGCCGCCCCGGCCGGACGGGCCGGCTCGCCCAGGCCGGCCAGCAACTCCTCGGCCAGCCGCAGCAGCTCGTCGCGGTCGACGTCGTCAGCCAGCGCCTCCCGCAAATAGGAGCGCACCGTGCCGGCCACGTCGCGCCTGTCGATGGCCGGCGGCGCCGGGGGAGCCGCCGTCTCCAGGAGCCGGATCTCCGGCGCCGCCCAGAGGCGCGGGAAGAGGGCGCGGGCGCGGGCCAGGAGGGGACCCACGGGCTCGTCGGGCGGGAGGTCCAGGCTCAGCGAGACCAGCGTCCGTTCCGGCTCCAAAACCTCGTTCGCCGCCCGCTCCAGGTCGTCCTCCGAGGCCGCGTTGACGTGGGCGAAGGGGGTGGCGTTGAGAGGCAGCTCCGCCACGTCACGCAGCCCCTGGCGGCCCACGTCGGCGAGCAGGACCATCTTTCGGTCGTCCGCTTCGCCCCGGTCCATGCGCTCCAGGCTGCCGCAGTAGCGGATGTGGGGAGCACCCACCGTTTGCGGCTTGTGGATGTGGCCCAGCGCGATGTAGGCGTATGACGGCAGGTCGCCCGGTTCGACGGGCACGTCCTCCTGCTCGCTGAGCTGATAGAAGCCCTCGCGCACGCCACGCACCAGGAAGTGGCCGCAGAGGATGACCGGCACGCCCGGCGTCGAACGGGCCTCCTGGGATAGCTCGCCGATGCGCTCGCGCAGGGCCTCGGCCAGCCCCTGACGCTTGGCATCGGGGCTGGGCCACCGTTCATCGGGTAGGTCGTAGCGGGTGGGCGTCGGGTAGGGCAGGAGCATAAGCTGGGCCTGCTCGCCCGACCGGGTGGTGACGGGCACCAGCGCGGGTCGCTCGCTGAAGACGACCCTTGGGCTGCCTTCGGCCGCCACCAGCTCTTGAAGGCCCCGGATGAGAGGGAAGACGTGCTCGCGGTCGTGGTTGCCGGCGATGAACACCGCCCACATGCCGGCCTCGATGCGGGGCCTGAGGAGACGCGCCAGGCGGGCGATGATGCGGGCCAGGGACTCCGAGCGGTGCTCGTCGAAGACATCGCCCGCCACCAGGAGGATGTCCACCTCTTTTTCGTCCAGGTAGCGGCAGATCTCCTCCAGCCGGCCGAACTGGTCGGGCAGGCGGTCCTGGTTGCCCAGGCGGGCCCCAAGGTGCCAGTCGCCGGTATGGAGAAAGCGCATCTCAGGGCAGCTCGTCGTAAGGTCGTGGCGGCAGGCGGCGGACGGCGCTGGGCACGGCGGCCGCGCCGCGCTCGCGCAGAGACTCTGGCGGCTCTGAGGAGCTCTCCTGCTTGCGCATGGCCCAGGGCGGACGGGGGACGCGCACGTGCATGGGCTGGCGGAAGCTGGGCAGGTGCAACACCTTGTCGCTGGCGGCGAGCTGCTCCACGTAGTCTCGGAGTTCCTCCGGCAGGAAGCTGAAGATGTCCTGTCGCAGCTCGTGGCCGCCGGTGCGGCCCAGGACGCGCACCGAGGCGTTCTCCACCACCCGCGGCGAGACCAGCGAGGCCTGCTGCTGCGCTCCCAGGAGGATCACGCCCCGCGACCGCAGCTCCGCCGCCACCGTCTCGACGAGCTGCGTGATGGGGTCGGTGTGGTTCTTGGGGGCGAAGCGGTTGAGCTCATCGAGGACGAAGAGGTAGTGCATGCCGGCTAGCGCTTGGGTGCCGGTCTGCTGCTCCACGGCCTGCTTCAGCAGCGCCGCCACCACGAAGCGCTGGAGGTGACGGTCGGGCAGGCTCTGGATGTCCACGACGACGGGCCGGCCGCCCTCGAGCTGGCTGATGTCCAGGGGATGGCTCCCGCCGCCTTCCATGCGGAAGATGCCGGCGCTCTCGTGGACGATGCGGCGCAGGCGGCGGTAAAAGCGGAGCAGAGTGCCATGAACGTGCGCTCGAGACCTGAGCTGCTCGAACGTCAGGTCCGATCTTCGCGGGGGCTCCTCGCCCTCGCGGCCCTCGCCGCGGGCCAGGCCGTGCTCGAACCAGTCGAAGAGCTCCTGGAAGGTGCGGGCCGGGGCGTCGCGGCGCAGCTCGCGCATGGGCGTGCCGTCGTTCTGGCGCCACTCGCGGGCCAGGAGCCGCTCTATGTCGGCCAGGAGAAGGGCGAAGTTGTCGTCCTCGCGGTCGCTGTCGCTGAAGAGGTAGGTGAAGAGGTTGTCGCGGATGACGTCCTCCAGCGACCAGCTATAGGGGCGGACGCCGCTCCTTCCCACGGGCGCCGCCAGCTCGTCGCTGCCGGACTGCTGGGGGGCGAAGAAGGCCAGCACGTCCAGGGGCTCAGGCTCGCCCCAGCCCATGGCCTCCCACATGAGCCGGTCCTCCTCGCTGAAGGCCCTCGACCAGTGGTCCAACCAGAAGAGGTCGAAGCCCTTGACATTGAGGATGACGGCCCGCACCTGCGGCTTCTCCGGGTCCTCCGGCTGCTCCTCCGCGTGGCGACGGCAGTAGCGCAGCACCTGGCTGAGGACGATGGTCAGGAAGCTGGACTTGGTCCCTACGCCGGCGATGCCGGCCACGTTCAGGTGACCGCCCTTGGCGCCGAGCAGGTAGTCGAGGTCCACGTAGGCGGGCCCGGCGACGGCGTCGCCGCCGTTGCGCACCAGCCCGACGACCAGTGGCTTCTCCATCTCGCCCACGCCGTAGGCGATGCGGGCCTCCGGCTCGCCAGCCGGGTAGACCACGCTCTCCTCGCGGGGCGGCGTGAAGACGTTGGGCTCCGTGGCCAGCACGCGGACGGAGGCGTAAGTGACGCCGCGGCTCTCCACGGGCACCTGCTCCTCGGGCCGGCCGTCGAAGCGGTCGGACTCCTCCAGCATGTCGCTGCGGCGGGAGCGGCGGAAGACCTCCGTCACCAGCCCATAGAAGCGCACGTTCTGGCCGCCGGTGGGGCTCTCCACGTGGACGAGCTGCGTCTTCTCGACCAGCCGGTCCTCGGGGACCCAGAAGTGGAAGTGCTCGCTCGTCGCCTCGGCGTCCGGCGGCGCTCCCACCCGGCCCACCGGCCGCAGGCCGGATGGGGTTTCGCCAGCTTCGACAGGCTCAGGCGAGCCGTCTCGCCGGCCGGGGGCCTTCGATTCGTCCATCTCCATCCTCCTAGATGCCCAGGGCCCGTTGCAGCCGGGCCGCCACCTGCCGGATGTCCGGCAGCAGGGCGTGCAGCTCGTCCTCCACGCGCACGATCGGTTCCAGGGAGACGCCCGCCCGGGGGTAGCTCCCCTCTCGACAGCGCAGCCCCCGCAGCCAGTCGGAGAGCGCCGAAAGCTGGGCCCAGCGCTCCTCGGGTGCCGTGAAGCGCCGCTCCAGATAGTCCTGGGGGACGGCCAGCCGGACGATGCCGTAGCCGGGGGACAGCCCGTCGGCGGCCGAGAGGCGCAGGTACAAGCTCACCACGGTGGCGTGCTCCGTTTCGAGAAGGAAGGCGGGCGTGCGCTCGCCCGCGCCGAGGTCGTAGAGCAGGTTCAGGTGGGAGTCGGGCAGGTAGCGCCGCATCTGGCGCTTCACGACGCCCACCGCCGCCATGCCCTGGGAGGCCACGGTGACCAGCCGCCGCTCCAGCAGGCCGTCCACCACCGCGGGTACGTCCGGCGCCGCGAAGAGGATCTCTCGCTCCGCCTCCTCCATGCGCTCCTTGGCCAGGTCCCAGGTGCGCCGTCGCAGCACCTCGAAGTCGGCGGCCAGCTCTGCCGTCTCCGAGACGACCAGCTCGATGCCCGATGCGGCGACGCCCTCGGCCAACCGGCGCAGGTCCTCCTGGGGTATGCCGTTGCTCAGCATGCAGAGGACGGTGCGCAGCCGGAAGTCTCCGGGGGGCCGCACGAGGCGTCCTCCCTCCAGGTGGAGGGCCAGGGCGCCCAGGCAGGCGAGCAGAGCCGGTCGCCGGCGGCCCTCGACGGAGAAGGCGGCCACGCTGCGCGAGAAGACGCTGCCGTCGATGAAGCGGCGCGGCGGGTCGATGGGCTCTCCCCCACAAGGGATGGGCCTCCACTCGCTGGCCGGCAGCTCGTAGGAGAGCTGGCGCAGGCGCGCCTTCAGGGCCTCCTCATCCTGGTCGAGGGCCTGGTCTGCCAGGGGAAGCGGCTCATAGGGACGGTCGTTCAGGGGCCGGGCGTCATATCGCCGGGCCAGCTCCCTGAGGTCGAGGTGGGGTGCATGCCCAGCTACCAAGCTGCCCTCCAGCGCAGACTACATGCGCTGGTGGCATGTTAGCACCCCTGTTCACGCGTCGGGGAGACCTCTGAGAGAAAAATCTGCGGGCGGCGCTATTGATGGGGCGTCATGCGCCCTGGACAAGAACGAGGGGCACCGCCTGGTAAGACAGGGTCCCCCTCGTTCAGCCCCAGGGTTGTGCTAGAGGTTCTCCTGATCGGGGCGTGGCGGCTCGGCTGGGGCGGCGCTGGCGATCAACGCCTCCGGCGGAGGCTCCTCCGACTGCGAAGGCAGCCTCTCTACGGCCAGGCCGCACTGCAGGCACACGTACTCCTCAACCAGGGGATCATAGTGCATGTCTCCGCGACACTTGGGGCAGCCTTTCAGCCAGATCATCGCCTTCCTCTGGGCCACTGGGGCCCGATGTGCAGCCTCATCACCTACACTAGCCGATGAAACCCGAAATGCGTCCGTGCGCCTATTGGGAGCAGCCATGCACCCTCGCCTTCAATCCCCCAATGCTTTCCGGATTAAGCATCGGCATCTGCCTACCTCAACTGCACCCCTTCGACCGCCCTTATGTGGCACAATGGGCAATGTCCACAGGCGCGGGTACCGGGGGAGGGCTGGGGAGCCACGGTAGAGGTCATCAGGCGGCAGGAGCTAACGCCGCGCAGGCTGGAGGCGCTGCTGGCAGACCTAGAGGCCTGCCCGGGCGACTGGCTCACCGTGGGCCTGCCGCCGGGGGCACGGCGCTCGCCCGGCGAAGACGTCTCCCCCAGTCAGGCCCTTTGGCTCGGAGAAATCGAAGGCCTCACCAGTGAGCTCGATTCGGAGACGGGCGCCGTCTTCTTCTGGAGCGACGCGCGTCGGCTGGTGGTGCTGCCTCCGTTCCCCCTGCGCGAGACCCACTGCCGGGCCCGATGCGACTCCTCCCCTTTACGCTCGCTGCTCAGCCAGCCGCGCACCGTGGGCGTCGTCCTGCTGCGGCTGGGTCGCTACGCCGTGGGCCTCTTCGAGGGGGAGCGCCTGGTCGACTCGAAGACCGGCCAGAGGTTCGTCAAGGGCCGGCACAAGGCCGGGGGCCAGTCGGCGCAGCGATTCGTCCGCATCCGGGAGAAGCAGATCCGGGAGATGTTCGACAAGGCCTGCGAGGCGGTCCAGGCCCGGTTCGAGCCCGTCGAGCGCGACCTGGACCACGTCTTCCTGGGCGGCGACCGGCATACGCTCGGCGCCTTCCTCAAGCGCTGCCCCTACCTGCGCCGGCTGGAGGACCGGACGATGAAGCGCCTCCTGCCCGTGGCCCGTCCGAGCCAGGACGCCCTCGAGGCGATGCCCCGCGAGAT
>CAZSSQ010000089.1:2389-10661 GCA_964609465.1 uncultured Dehalococcoidia bacterium | reverse complement strand
TGCCGTCGGCCAGGACCAGGCCATCATCGTTGTAGCCGTGATCGTAGAACTCGTATCCTAGATTGGTGAGGAGATGGCGCACGTTCCCCTGCTCAATCAGGTTGGCGCCACAGGAGTGGTGCAGGAACATGACGCGGCCGAAGTCGGCCATCTCGGCGCCCGCCGGAGCGACCGGTCTCTCCTGTCCCTCTGGCTCCTCTACCACCGCCTCCCCGCCCGGGGTCTCTGTCGGGGCGGCGACCTGCGTGGCGTGTGCACGCACTGCGGTACCCTCTGCCGCGACTTGCCAGACGTGTACCAGGGACTTGTCGGCATCGGCCAAGGGTTCGAAGACGTACAACAGTCCGCGCTCGCGGTCGAAGCTTGCCGCGCCAACGTGGTACTTTTGCTGGCTGGACTCGATGTGGTACAAGTAGTCATCGATGTCCAGCGTGGCGTACGGCTGGGGTTCGTAGGGCTCCATGTCTCCCCTGGCCACAGCAGCCAGGTCAGCGGGATCGTAGAAGAGTATCTGCCCCACAAAGCTATCCGACCACCAACCTCTGTTCTCGCAATCAAGACAAGGCCCATCTGCGTTCCCGTACCAGCAGTCTCCCTGGCCCTTGGTGCCGACGAAGATGACCGCGGATTTGTCACCGGCCGTGAGCCAGGCGCCTCCCGACCATTCGTCGGACTCCTGGTAGTTGTCCAGTGTGAAATCGTTGTCAGCAGTCACGTCGGTGTACAGGAGCAGGGGGGTGGCCGGAAGCGTGCTGTCCGGCGCTGGCGGGTTGCCTTCGTTCCAAGGCCCGTAGGCGAAGAGGGACGGGCCGCGGGCCCCCTGCCCACCGTCTCGAAACCGGCCTGTCGCCAGGTACATCCCCGGCGTGTTGGCGTCGGTCCACTCCTCCGGAATTGCGAAGATGTAGTCCGTAGTGACGTAGTTCCAGTAATCCCCAATGCGCCACGCTCCCGCCGTTTGGGGGTTTGACAGGTCTAGTTCGCTCCAGCCGTGGGAGGGGTTGGTCTCGCCCTCACCCATGTGCTGTGCCCAGCAGAAGTACAGCTTGCCTGTCGTCTGTTCGCCCTGCGCCGGCAGGTACTCCAACCCAACCCGGGGAATCTCAAACTCGCCAAATAGGGTCCCTCGGATGTTCTGGAACTCCTGCAGGGTGGTTGCCGTGTTTAGGTCCTCTACGTTCTTGCCCGGCGAAATGACGGGCGCGGGGATGCTGATCTCCGACACATACTGGTTCCAGTCATGCCCTGTCCCGAAGATGGAACCTGGGTAGCCATCGTCCGGTCCATCGGGATCGCCATCCGGGTAGTAGGCCATGGCAGCGCCGCTGTATTGCCAGCCTATTTCCTCTGGTCCGTCGGGCAGCTTGAATGTTCCCAGATACTCGAGGTCAGTCGGTTGGACCAGCCGCTCAGAGGCGCTCCGCGTGTCAGCCGCCCCGGCCACCGGACTCGCAGCCCGTTCGACGGTAGCGGTGCCCCCGGCTCCGGCCGCTGCCTCTTCACGCTCTTCCCCTCCGGCACAGGCAGCCAACAGGATAACGCCAAGCATGAGTGCCACGTTGTACCCAATCAGTCGCCAGTTCATATGACCCTCCCGGAGCTGAACCTGACAGGGGACTCAATGGACGGACCAAGGCCACCCTAAGGCCACCGGCGTGCGATGTCAACGGCTGGCAGAGAAGATGCGCCAGCTTCCCGTCTGGCAATAGCGCGGTTCAGTGCCAGAGCTGTCCGAGCGAACGAGTGGCTTGGTAGACCTTTGGGCCGCAAAGGCATGCCCTGGCGTACGAGCGGAACGCCCGCCCCCAGGTGGCCGCTCTGCCTGTCTTGCGTTGTTGCAGCGGGAAACGGGACTCGCCCAGGCGGGCGGCCGTCCGGCCGAACCCACGACCCTCTGCTTGGGAAGAACGCCCGTGGGGGCTAGTTGTCAGGGCACCGTGTGCGGAATCTTCAGGGAAACTTCAGCGGAAGCACAGGCTGGGGACGGGCGGACTATCGGGGTAAGGAGGCCAAGCCTGCTTCGCCCAATGTTCGCGCCCCTACTCAGGCTGCCGCCAAGGGGACCAGATCGTGACTGCTGCTACCAGCACCACCATGAGCGTGAAGAGCAGGTCAGCACCGGCGAAGGCGGCTGCGACAGCCAACATCAGCGTTATCGCCGCTAGGATCGCGATCTCCGGCTCGTGGCCCTGCCAGCGGGCCGTGACCGAGGCGACCAGGCGCGCCAGGGAGCGCCGCATGGCTTCTCCTGCCTGCGTCTCGGTGGCCCGACGTGTCCTCGCTCTTGCCAGGTCGATGGGCCCAACCTTGGCAGCCCCGCGCGCTGCTTTCTGATCCATGTGCCCTCCACGTAGATGGTCGGACGTGGAGCCGGCTGACGATAGAGGTTGTGAGGTGCCAATATTCCGTCCGTATCTTGGCAGGTCAAGGAGCCACCCGCCGGGACTCGTAGCGCTGGATGTCCGTGGGGGTGTCGTGTCGCAGCGGTGGCCTGGACTAGCTGAGAATGTCAGCGCTCCATTAAGGTTGCCCCCACGCCACCTCATACACCCGCGCCTGCAAGCGCCTTGTGCCGGCCTTCGCCGACGTCACCCGCCGTTGCCGCGAGAAAGGGGATCGAATCTACACGCGGTAGTTAGAGTCCACGCGAAAGCGCCAACAGCGAGCAGCAACCCGAGTCTTTGGATCGTTCCCATCTCACACCGCCCTCTGCTCTTTGTATTACACGACGCTGCGCCGGGTACCCTGGTTCCGTCCCCAACTGGGTGCACGCGGGTTCCGGAAGCGGAACGCGAGATTGCAGAGCATCTGCCCATCGCCCAGAAGGTTGAGGGTCACGCCGCGGGGATCACTGGTCTGAGCTGCTCATCGCGCAGAGGGGTCGCTTAGAGTGCGCGCCCCACGGATACGGATGGGGTTTTGGCAGCCCACAGGCTATTCACCGTTGCATTCAGCTATTGCATAGACAAACCGATAGCGTTTGAATGCATGATGGGTTCCAAGTAGAAAGGGGCGAAGAGAAATGGAAGTCAGGACCTATCCTGAGTACAGCAAGAACTATCCACTCCTTCTGACAGCCTTCATGAAAAGACCAGTGTGCATGTACCCAAATGAAACAGGGGTGGTGTACAGGAATCCCACCACGGGCGAGTACTTCCGGTTCACCTGGCGCGAGTGGTACGAGCGCACCTGTCGTTTGGCCAACGCCTTGAAGGCGCTGGGAGTCAAGCCGGGGAAACCAGGCGAGCCGGGGGATAGAGTCGCAACCATTGCCCTCAACCACCACTATCATCTGGAGCTCTACTATGCCGTATCCTGCCTGGGAGCGGTGCTGCACCCGATCAATATGAGGCTCTCGCTGGACCACATCGTCCACACGATCACCCACTCTGAAGACAAGATCATATTCTTCGACGACCTATTCCTGCCTTTGCTCGAACGAATCTACGACCGCATAAAGGACACCGTAGACAAGTTCGTGTGCATCTCAGACAAACCTGGAAGACCTGCGACAAGGATCGCGAACCTCTACACATACAACGACCTGGTTGGGCAGCAGTCCCCTCAGTTTGAGTGGCCCATGCTGCACGAAGACACCTACGCCACCCTCTGCTACACGACAGGCACGACGGGGCTCCCCAAGGGCGTCATGTTCACCCACAGGGCGCTCTACCTGATGGCTCTGCACGTCTCTGTGAGCGGAAGCTTGAACACCGACCCCTCTCAGGTGCACCTCGGCGAGGCCGAAGTACCCTTGCTCAACATCCCCATGTTCCACATCCACGGGTGGGGAGTGCCATACTTGGCCGCCTTCGCGAGCGCTAAACTGGTTCTGCCCGGCATGTTCACGGTCGAAGGGTTCTGCGATCTTGTCCAAACGGAGAAGGTCACGAGCACGACACTGGTTCCAACCATGCTTGCGATGATCATCGGGTATCCGGACCTAGACAAGTATGACTTGAGCAGCCTGAAAAGTGTGGCGGTGGGCGGTGCGGCTTTGCCTCTGGGACTCAAGACCAAGGCTGAGAGGATGATTCCGGGATTCACGGCCTCCTCTGGATATGGCATGACTGAGACCGCCCCAACGGTCATCAGGGCGTTCGTGAAGAAGACCATGAGGGATCTGCCCAAAGAGGAACTGGAAAAGCTGCAGGTCAAGACCGGCCTCCCGGTGCCCGGGATTGAGGTGCAGGTTGTGGACGAACATATGAACCCGGTCCCTCAGGATGATGCGACCATCGGCGAAATCGTCCTCCGAGGTCCCTGGGTCATGGAAGAGTACTACAGAGAACCTGAAAGGACGGCTGATGTTTGGCGGGGTGGATGGTTTCACACGGGGGATGTGGCAAGGGTTGACAGTGATGGAATCATGACCATCGTGGACCGGATATCCGACATGATCAGAAGCGGCGCGGAAATGGTGCCCACGGTATTGCTTGAGAACATAGCCGGGTCGGCGGATTTCATCCTGGAGGCAGCCTTTGTGGGTGTGCCGGATGACAAGTGGGGTCAGAGGCCGATGGCCCTGGTCACGCTCGTGCCGGGGGCTACGGAAACCGAGGAGGATGTCCTGAAGTATCTCCAGGCGGAGGGAGTGGAGAGGGGCAGAATCACCAAATGGATGCTACCCGATTTCATCTTGATCACTGATGAGATCCCAAAGACCAGTGTCGGGAAATTCGACAAGCTCGCGATCAACGAGAACCTGAGCGAGTTCTTGGCCAAGGCCAAGAGAATGGAATAGGCGACTTGCGGCGCCACGGGGCTAGGTTCCGGTCCGTGGCGCGAAGCCTATTTGCGACGACGCGAGAGCCCCCGGCGTGGTTGCCCCAGTAGGCATCGTTGAGGCCGCAGAAGCCGGTCTGGACTATCCACGTCACAGCCATGTGGTCGAAGGCGGATTGGTCCGGGGCCACGTTCCGGAGCCGTGTCTGTGAAACGTGGTCATGGCCATCCACGAAGCCGGGGATGACCACTCATCATACCGTCCATCCGCGAAAGCCCTGCGTCTATCGGTCGCCAACGGTGCTACGCGCAAGACACAGATGTGCCTTCCCGCGCGCGAGAAGACGAAGCGAACCCCCAACCCGGCGGGCACACGCAAGCCGGCTCACCTAGGACATAACCGCCCCGGCTGGCTCCAAGAGAACGTCAGCAGTCAACAAGCGCTGCCTGAGACGAGGCAACGTGGTGTTCGGAGTCAGGCGGTAGGAAGCGCTTACACCTGCTCCAGGACCTTCTCCATCTCCTTCTCATCGAAGGCGCGCATGGTGGTGCTCGTGACGTTGCCGGCGGAGACGATGTTGACCATGCCGCCCATCATCGCCTCCTCTGACGGTGCCTCCACGACCGCCACTAGGTCGTAGGGCCCCTGCGTCCAGAGCAGCGCCCGCACCTTGAAGCCGCGCTTCTCGTTCTCGTCGCGCGTCTGAGTGGCCCGCGCCACAGTGCCGCGGATGTCTTTGGCCCCGTGCTCGGTGAGGCGGTAAAGGACGACGTACTTGCGCATCGGGCTCCTCCTCTCAATATGAGGCTTGCCAAGCCAACAGCAGAAGATGGCAATATTCTACTCGACGGGCCACAGCTTGCAACAGGGCGAACTCCATCGAAATAGGCGTCGGACGGGAGACGCCCGTTGCCAGTAGTTTGGCTGCTCCACGGGTCCTCTACCCCCGCCGCGCCCTGCGCAGACTCCGGCCCTTCTGGCCGAACTAGAGCGCGGCCACTGTCTGTGGCGACTGCGGTGAGCACGGCAAGAGGTATTCGGTCTATTCCTGACCCACCCGTTCGGGCCTCTGACGGCGAGCTTCAGGAGAACAGCTCACTTGTGCTCCCAGATGAACTCGCAGATGGGGTCGCCGTTGGGGATCGCCTTGGCGAGCACCCACCGATATTGTGGGTTGATGGCCTCGGCGATGCCGTCGCATATGGGTTGAAAGGAGCGGCAGACGTCCATCGGGAGGTCCTGGAAGGGGCATCTAGTGGCATGCTTCACTACCCTGTCCGGACTGTCCGCCGTGGGCTTACCTACGACGCCCAGCACCTGCTCCTCCAGCAGGTGGGTGATGGCAGAAAGGGCGAGGGCATCGTTTCCCCTGATACCGACCTCGGGCGCCAGCGCGGCTATCTCTTTCCCCATCTGCTTGAAGTAGGGGTAGATTATCTTCTGGGTCTCCTCCGAGCCAAACCTGTCCACCAGGGCTTGCAGCAGGGCCGCTGCGGCCCTGCCCAGGAGCGCCACCGCTTGCTGGTGGGCCACCTGCCGTGGAAGTCGGGGCACCTGCACCTCTGCCATGTCTATCACGTCCTTTCCTGGTTCTTCCCGAGCATCAATATACCGCCTTTAGCCGTGCTTGGCACTAGTTGGGGCTCATGGGAGACGGGCCCAGAAGTTCCCACTCGGGTCAGCGCCAGCCAGCTCGTTTAGTTGTCGCCGCCCGTGGATACTCTGAGCATCGTGCTTGGATATCTTCTGATTGGCTGCCATGCGGCTGTGGGGTGGCAGAGTATCATCCGCGTCCCCCGCCAGATTCGGACGGAGTATTGCCGCCGCGCAAGCGCCACTGCAAGCTTGGTGACCCGCCGGTTGGCGCAGCGACCTGCCCTGCATCTCAGCCTTTGACGGGTCGATGGCAAGCGTGTACAGTACGTTGCGCCTTCAAGCTGTGGAGTGAACAGGGAGGCAAATCATGACCACGGTAGTCGAGACCAGCAAGGGCAAGCTCCGCGGTGCCGTGGAAGGGGGTCTCCACGTCTTCCGCGGGATCCCCTTCGCCAAGCCACCCACGGGCGATCTGCGGTTCCGTGGCCCCCGGGCGGTGGAGCCCTGGTATGGGGTGCGTGATGCGATACGCTTTGGCGGGAGGGCGATGCAGGTGCCAAACGAGGCGCTGGAAGCCCTCTTGGGGCGCCCCAAGGACCAGCCTCCCATTGAAGAGGACTGCCTCTGCCTCAACGTTTGGACGCCCGGCATTGACGGTAGGCGGCGACCGGCTGTGGTCTGGATACACGGAGGCGGCTTCACCATCGGCGCCGGCTCGGAACCCCTCTACGACGGCAGGGCCCTCGCCTCGCGTGACATCGTGGTCGTGACCATCAATTACCGGCTCGGGCCGTTCGGCTTTCTCTACCTCCCCGGGTTTGCCAGCGCCCCCGGCGAGCCCTGCACCAATTTCGGCATGCTCGACCAGGTTGCAGCCTTGCAGTGGGTTCGTGACAACATCGCAGCGTTCGGCGGCGATCCCGAGAACGTAACCATCTTCGGAGAGTCCGCCGGTGGCATGAGCGTCGGGGCGCTCATGGCGTCCCCTCTGGCCGCCGGGCTGTTCCACAAGGCCATCCTCCAGAGCGGTGCCGCCCACAACGCGCTGACCGTTGACGACGCCCGTGAGAATGCCGCCGCCTTCGCCGAGGCGCTGGGCGTCAACGAGCTCAACGCCGGCCTGCTCCGTTCGCTTCCCGTAGAGAAGATCCTGGGCGGCCAGACGGTGATGGAAGCAGAGGACGCGAAGCGGGCGGGTCGGATGGTCGCATTGCGCTTTCAGCCGGTAATCGACGGCTATTTCCTCCCACAGGCGCCGATCGAGGCCATTCGGGGCGGTCTGTCCAGGGACGTGCCAGTGCTGATTGGGACCACGCTTGAGGAGTGGAAGCTCTTTACGGCAATGATCCCGGCCCTCAGGGAGATCTCCGAAGACCGCGCGGCCCGGCAGATCGGATGGCTGGTCTCAAGAGACGGCAATGCGGAGCGCGGACGTGCCATCCTTCAGGCCTACCGTGATGCCCGCGCAGCCCGCGGCGAGCCGGACGACGCATACGAGGTCTACTCCGCTGCCATGACCGACTGGATGTTTCGGGTGCGGGCAGACCGGCTCGCGGAGGCGCAGGTAGGGCGGCAGCCCAAGGTCTTCGCATACCGCTTCGACTGGCGCTCCCCGGTTGGCAACGGCATCTTGGGAGCCTGTCACGCACTGGACATAGCCTTCGTGTTCGGTACCCAGCGTCTTGCACGTGCGTTCGTCGGAGGGGGAGCAGACGTGGACGCACTCGCCAAGACGATGGGCGACGCGTGGGTTGCCTTCGCACGCAAGGGCGACCCGAGCACAGACTCCCTGCCATGGCCGGCGTTCGACGCTATGCGCCGGCGCACGATGATCCTCAATCGGGAATGCCGGGTGGAGGAACTGCCGCAGGAGGCGGAGCGCCGCTGCTGGGACGGCATCATTGCCTAGCGGGAGGCCAGACTTCATGGCGGCGGATCTAGATGCCCTTG
>CAZSSQ010000089.1:0-2289 GCA_964609465.1 uncultured Dehalococcoidia bacterium | reverse complement strand
CCGCAGGCGGCTTCCTCTCGAAGCCGACGCTCTTCCCCGCACTCCAACGGCTGGCCACGAACGCCGAAACCAAAGCACTTGTTGCAGCTAATGCACTTGGCAGGCGCGGTGTCGCCGCGCTGCCAGCGCGCGATGAGGTCTGGCTGGCGTATTAGAGGCCTGGACATCGATATCATATCGGCGTCGCCACGGCGGAGGATATCTTCGGCCATCGATAGGCTTCGGATGCCTCCCACGAGCATGACCGGAATGTCAACGGCGCGCTTGGCCGCACGGCTGTCCTCGCGGAAGTAAGGACGCTCCCCGTCCCACGGCCTCTGCGCTCGGGTCGACCTGGCACCAAACCCGGTGCTGATCTCCACGGCCGAAAGGCCCTCGGCAGTCAGCACCTTCAGGGTCTCGAGGCCCTCAGCGAGCCGCAGTCCTCCTTTGGCGCGGTCTTGGAGGCCGAGCTTTATCCAGACGGGGTAGTCTGAGTCGACCGCCCGGCGCACGGACCGCATGACCTCGACGTGAAAGCGTCGCCGCCTCTCGGGCGAACCGCCCCACTCGTCGCTCCTTCGGTTGGTCAGAGGGGACAGAAACTGGCTCATGAGATAGCCGTGCGCTCCATGCAGTTGGACAGCATCGAATCCGGCCTCTCTCGCCCGCGCCGCCGCAGCACCAAAATCACGCACGATCTCCTCGATCTCCGCGGGAGTCATGGCCCGATGCGACAAAGGGTGCTCCTCGATCTTGGAAGGCGCGAGGGCGATGCGGTCTGTGTGTCCCAGGAGACCCAGGTTGATCCCCCCGTGGGCGATCTGCACCGCTATCTTGGCGCCCTGTTCGTGGGCGGCCTTTACGAGACGTCTCATTCCCTCGATGTGGCGATCATGGGAGATGCTGAGCTGGCGAACGGCGGCCTTCCCGTGGTCCGAAACGTAGGCGTAGCCAGTGACGATGAGACCCACGCCGCCGCGTCCCAGGTTCTCAATCATGTGTACGGACGCGTCCGTCACCTCTCCGTCGTCAGTCGCGGTGCTATCCCACGTAGCGGAGCGCATGAAGCGATTACGGATGTTGATCCCCGCAATGGCGATCGGATCGAAAGGTGTGGAGTCTGAGCCTTGCATGCGTGCTCTTTCCTCTACGCGGCCAGCCGCTGGTACTCGTGGTGCCTTATCTGCGTGACCACACATCGTGCCTCAAGGCTGAACCGACCAGGTCAGGAGGTCAATGTCTAGATACGGACGGAGGATTGGCACCCCACAGGCTACGGGATAGGACAGGCAGGTATCGCCGCGTCCGCCGGCGTCACAGTTGCCTCCTTGCCCTTGCACACGCCCAGCAGCGCGGGGCCGCCGAAATAGGTGCCGTCTGAAGCGAAATCGAAAGCCACCCGGGCGAAATAGCCCGTGCGGCAGGCCCGGCAGCCGTCAATGAGGCGGAACTGCAAGACGAAGCGTTGCCCTCCCTGGTCGCCCGGACTAGCGGCCTCAAACCGACTACCGCTTGGCCAGAAACCCAAATGAGGGAATGAAGCAAGTAGCGTTTCGTAGTCCGGGTCGTGCTCAATAGAGATCAGTTCACCCTCTTGCTCAGGGTATACGACCATGGGAGTACCGTTAAGGAAAGCGAGCTGCACGTTCTCGTTGGCGCGCCACGGAGTGGCTATGGTTCCCAGGTCCACCCTCCCCATCTCCTGGAAGCCGGCAAGAAACCACCCACTGAGCCTCAGGAACTCCATTGCCTGCGGGGAAGCCTCTAGCTCCTGCATCGCTGTCACCACGCACTCAGTCAGCCTCTCCACACCTCGGCATTCGTTCAGGCGCGCAAGTCTGACCGGGTCCTCCGCCGGGTCCCATATTGACTCAGCACCGATGCCCTGCCAGCTTGTGGGCGGAACGGTGCGCGTTGCCCTCAGCTCCACAGTTGGAGCTGCCTCGAGGCTAGGCGTCATCTGCGAAGTGGTTGTCGGGATGCTCCGGGTGGTGGTTTCGTCTTCCTCCTCCCCACCGCCACAGGCGGCCAGCACGAGACACGCCGCCATCAGGCCAGCAACGACGGGCCCAATTTGCCGCAGGGACCTCATGGGTCGCCCTCTCCGAACCAGCCAACTCAACGCAGCTCAGTGTACGCCGCAGCCGCAAGGGACGCAAAGGGCAAGCAGAAGGCAAAAATCGCTGACAAGGAAGGCATCGTCGACTTCGCCGGCGACACCATCCCGGAGGCGACGTTCACGCTTATCGCGGACCTATGCAAGTAGCCGCGGGCCGACATGGTTCATGCATGAGGGGGACGGTCGTG
>CAZSSQ010000088.1:0-10756 GCA_964609465.1 uncultured Dehalococcoidia bacterium | reverse complement strand
TATGGGCACGATCTCGTCGCGGGAAAGGGACAGAGCGATGGCCGTGCGGGGATGGGCGTGGACAATGGCCAGCGCCGGTGTTGCCAGGTAGATGGCGCGGTGCACAACGAGCTCGGTTGACGCCAGCATGACGCCGCTGTCCGCCTTCTCCAGCCCGGTCTCGATGAGGTCTCCCTCCTTGAGGCGGCCGAGCATGGCCCCTCGCCGCTTGATGACCACGCGGTCGCCGAATCGCATGCTCAGGTTCCCCCCATGCGAGGAGACGAGCGCCGCCACGTAGAGGTCGCGGCCTATCTCCTGAAACTGGCGAAAGACCTGTTCGTCGATCATCTTGCCTCGATACGGCCGGGCGCCCTTGTTAGGCCGGCAGGTCTTGCAGGCCCAGCTCCTCCAGCTTGCGCTGGGTGGGCACGCCGTTCTCGTCCCAGCCGCGGAACCGATAGTACTCGTCGAGCATCTCAGGCAGGTGCGAGACCCAGCCCTTGCTCGGCCCGTCGGGTACCGGCTCCTCAAGCAGGCGGCGAGGCAGGGTATCGTCGGCCCGCGTGAAGCCCTCCCTGAGATTGTACATCCGCTCCAGGTTCCACACCCTCTCGCCAACACGGATCAGGTCGCCGGTGGAATAGGAGACGCCGGTCACGGCCGTCACCGCCCGCGCAAAGTACTCCTCTGCCACAGCCATATTGGTGAACTTGCAGAGCACCAGAGAGTCAATAGCCGCGGCAGCGTCCTGGTGCAGGACAACCATCCCTGCCTTGCCCTGCACCTGAAGGCGGTGAACCAGCTTCGGCAGGCCCAGTACCTCCGGCCCAAGCATGTTGCCCCGCATGTGGCAGGCGCCGCGGTTGGACGTAGCGTACAGCAACCCCTGCCCCTGCATGCCGCGCGGGTCATAGGCAGGCATTTCCAGCCCTTTGACGCTCATGGAGTATTCGCCCGCCCCGTGCATCTCGGCGAAGCGCCTGCTCCCCTCGGCCAGCTCGTCACCTATGCCCTTACGGTAGGCGATGGCGCGAATGAGGCCTTCCAGAAGGTCGGCGCGACCGAAGCGCAGATCGCAGTCGATGATGCCGCGCTCTGCCAGCTCCATGGCGCAGGCGATGGTAGCGCCGGTGGACATGGTATCGAGCCCCAAGTCACCACAGAGGTAGCTGGCCTCGGTGATCGCCTCCAGGTCGCCGATGCCGCAGTCTGCCCCCAGCGCCCAGACCGATTCGTACTCCGGTCCCTCGCCTTCCCGATGCGCCGTCCTGGTAATGCGCGTGCAGGCGATGGGGCAGGCCCAGCAGGCGCTCTTCCTTACCAGCAGCCTCTCGGCGATGGCCTCGCCCGATATGTCCTCGGCGCGCTCAAACTGCGCCTGCTGGAAGTTGCGCGTCGGCAACGCACCGATAATGTTCACCAGGTTTACGATGCCGGCGGTTCCGAATTGGGGCAGGGCCTGGGAGGTCAGGGGGCTGGCCGTGAGCTGCTTGCTGGCCTCGTATCTGACAAACCGGAAGCGCTGGCGGTCGGCGAAGCCCACCTTCTCCTCGCCCTCGACCACCACCGCCTTCAGGTTCTTCGACCCCATGACCGCGCCTACGCCGCCGCGGCCCAGGGCGCGGGTGCCGTCGTTCATGATGGCGGCGATGCGAACCAGGTTCTCGCCGGCCGGCCCAATGCAGAGGACGTTGCGCCCCGGCCCCTGGCCAAGTTCCAGGGTTGTCTCAGGAACCGTCTTGCCCCACAGGTGAGAGGCGTCTTTCACCGACGCCCCTTCGGGCGTTATCTCAAGGTAGACAGGCTGGTCGGCGCGGCCCTTGATGACCAGTGCGTCCAGACCGCTCCGCTTGAGGCGCATCCCCCAGGAACCGCCGGAGTTGGAATCGAGCACGGTGCCGGTGAGCGGCGATTTGGTGGTGACCGAGAAGCGGTTGCTGGTCTGGAAGGCCGTCGCTGTGAGTGGCCCCGTGCAGAAGATGAGGACGTTGCCCGCCGAAAGGGGGTCAACCTCAGGCCCCACCATGTCCCAGATGAGGCGAGCGCCCAGGCCGCGCCCACCCAGAAACAGGCGCGCCAGGTTCGAATCGAGCTGCTGGAAGGCTATTTCCCCGCTGCTTAGGTCAACCTCGAGGGTCTTGCCCATCCACCCCTGCATGCGCCCGTCCGCCCTAGCTCCCCAGTCAGGTAGTGGGAAAGCCGCCGCCGACTCCCGTTGCCGTGCCCCGCTCAGCCGCCACCTTCTGCTCATAGCCGCTTTTCTTGAGGGCGGCTATCGGATCGGGGTGCAGCCCCATCTCGGCGCGCACCTGCGCCAGCAAGGGACGCACGTCGGTCTCGAAGGCGTCGGTGAGGACGCGATGGGCGCCGAGGACGTCGCCCGCAGCCTGTCGCTCTGCCAGCGCCCTGCGCTCGACGACCAGCGCGCGAGCGTAGGCCGTCTGCACATTTAGCACCGACTGCACCATCGCCTCGACCTTAGGCTCGATATTGTGGCTCTGGTCGATCATATAGGCGACATCGCGTGCGGCCTCAGGGGCGGCGACCAGCTCGTTGTACGTGAGGAAGAGCTCAAAGGGGTTCACGGTGCCCACGATCAGGTCATCATCCGCATACTTGCGGGCGTTGAAGTGGAATCCGCCCAGCTTGCCCTCGTCAAGCAGGAAGGCGACGATCTGCTCTATGTTCGTCCCCTGCGCGTGGTGCCCCGTGTCGACCAGCACCTGTGCCTGGGGCCCCAGTTTCAGGGCAAGGGCGTAGGCCGTGCCCCAGTCAGGCAGGTCGGTGTGATAGAAGGCCGGCTCGAAGAACTTGTACTCGATGAGCATGCGCATCTCGGCCGGCATGGCGGCGTACACTTGACGCAGAGACTCCAGAAGGCGGTGCTTGCGCTCAGGCAGCGAGTCCTGGCCGGCGTAGTTCGTGCCGTCGGCGAACCACAGGCTGAGGAGCGTCGACCCCGTGACCCCGGCGATCTCCACGCACTCCAGCATGTGCTCGATGGCCCGCCGTCTGACCGCCGGGTCGTGGTGGCAGACGCTGCCCAGCCTGTAGACGTCATCCTGGAAGAGGTTAGGGTTGATGGCGCCGATGCGGACGCCCAGCGACTCGCCGTAGGCCTTCAGCTCGGCCCAGTCATCGACCATGTCCCAGGGAATATGCAGGGCAACCGAGGGGCAGATGCCGGTCAGCTTGTGCACCATCGCGGCGTCGGCCAGCTTCTCGCGGACATCGCGGGCCGCTCCCGCCCAGGGGAAGGTCTTGAATCGGGTGCCGCTATCACTGTATCCCCAGGAAGGGGTCTCGACGCGCTGGGCCTTGAGGGCCTGCTTGATGGCCTCCACGTCCAGGCCGCCATCCGCCAGCTGCGCTGCCAGGAGGGTGTAGGCTCGCGAATGATCAGCCACGTCAGCCCCTTTCTGCCCTGCTTCCCGCATTCAGCATGTCAGATTTCGGAAGCTACTGTCAACGGAACCCAGCCTGCGGAGTGCTGGCGCGGCGGGCGGAAGACCGCGATGTCCTTCCCACCCCCTGGGTCCTGCTAGATTACCGCGGTAGCGGGCGCCCCACTCCAACCAGCCCAGAACGCCCACCGAGGGTCGATGCGGTTCAGGGGCGTCCACACTTCGCCTGCCTCAGTCGGCAATACCAGGCCAAACGTCCAGCTTCGCAGGAAGAAAGACTCTCGACCCAAACGCTGAAATGCGTAATATCTCTCTCGGCCCGGTATTCCGCTACCTGTGCAGCCTGGCGGGACAGACCATCGGGCCAGACTGCGACCCGCCGAGGTGCCAAATCAACACGCGTGGCGGGCGCCGCTGGGCTCGTCTCTTGAGCGTAGCTGGAAGAGGAGGTGCTTTGCCCATGCCAGACGGTCAGGAAAGCGTTAGTGAGGCCCTGGAGAAGCTCAAGAAGGAGGTGGCCGCCCTCAAGGAAAAGGCAGGGGTTGTGGAAATAACAGAGAGGATCTGCAATCCCGCGCCTCTTGGGCTAGCCGCCTTCGGAATGACCACTCTGGTTCTGAACGCGTTCAATTCGGGACTCGTTGACAAGGCGAGTGAAGGCCTGGTTTGGCCGTTGGGCATCTTCTTCGGGGGCATGGCCCAGTTCGCCGCCGGCATGTGGGAGGCCAAGAGGAACAACACCTTCGGCTTCACCGCCTTCAGCTCCTTCGCCGCCTTCTGGATGTTCCTGGCGCTGACCAAGATCCTCCAGAACACGGGGGCCATAGAGAAGGTCCAGCCGGAAGGTGCATCGCTCTTTCTGGTTTGCTGGGGTCTCTTCACCGGTTACATGTTCGTTGGCACGCTCAAGATCTCGCGGGCGCTGCAGGCCGTCTTCGCAACCCTTACCATCCTGTTCTTCCTCCTGGCCATCGGCGCCCACGATGAGACCTGGGAGAAGATCGCCGGCTGGGAAGGGATGATCTGCGCCGCCACGGCGCTATACGCGTCCTTCGCCATCATCGTCAACGAGACGTGGGGCCGCCAGGTGTTTCCGCTGGGCATCGTGAAGGAATAGACTGAGACCTCCCGCCGGGGAGGTCTCACTTCGCAATCCGGCAACATGTGCGGGCTGCGAGCGCCTTCAGAAGGCAGGCTCGCAGCCCGCTGTCCTTTCGGCCCGCTCGCCCCTGCTAGTCCGACCTGGCCCCGTCTTCCGCCGGCGCGATGTCGACCCGCACGGCGCGGTCGATGGGTATGGGCTGCCAGTGCAGGGCGCGGTAGCGCAGGTGCCCATAGCCGCCGGCCAGGTGAAGCCACTTCACCATACCGGGCTCTAGGTTTGAGAAGTGCTGCCAGCCCTCGAACTGGTAGGGCTCAAAGCCGTTGTACATGATCAGTTGCCCCGGCCGCACGGCTGGCGTTACCCGCGCCTGCACCACCATCGACGACACGTCGTTGAAGACCCGCACGTCCCGCCCGTCCCTGATGCCACGGGCAGCCGCGTCGCCGTCGTTGACGTAGAGGGTGGGCAGGCCACGGTAGGTGCCGAGGATGACGCGGTTGGTCATGTTCATGGCGTTGACGCTCCAGCGCGGGTGACCGCCGGTGACCTCGAAGGGGTAATCGCCCCCCTGGGCGGGCGCCTCCTTGTGCACTGGCATCTCCTCGCCGGCCTCCAGGAACCACTCGTGGTCGATGTAGAACTGGGCCCGACGGGTGAGGGTCGGGAAGGGCTCCTTCTTCTCGGTCTGCCAGCGGAAGGGGGAATGGGCCTCATTGGGCCGCAGGTCCGAGGCCTGGGCCAGGGCCATGGGAGAACGGCCCCAGCCCGTGAAGCGCACCCAGCCCTTCTGCCGTATGGTCTCAAGAGTGGTGCCCGGCGGCAGATTCCCGGTCACGACCGTGTCGCGCACCATCTCGTCCATGACAGCGTCGTCGTCCGCCAGCGCGCCGCCGAGGGTGACGTCCTCGTAGAGGGTATCCAGGCGAATCGGCGTCCCCAGGACCGATGGTATCTCCAGGAAGTTGCGCGCCTTCGCCCGCTCCGACAGCTTCTTTGCCAGCATGAGGTTGAACTGCCACTCGGAGCGGGCCTCGCCCGGCGGCGAGACGGCGCGGTCGGAGAGCGTAAGGTTCATCACGTCAGGCGCCATGTAGCAGAAGTTGGTCTTCTCATAGTGCTGGGCGGCGGGCAGGACGATGTCCGAGTACAGACCTGTCGTGCTCATGCGCCAGTCCACGGTGACGATGAGGCGGGCCTTGGGCCAGAGGTGGCGCAGGAGCAGGCGCCGGCCGCCCCGCTGGCGCCGCAGCAGATTGCCCCCGATCTCGAAGATGACACGGGGCGGCGTGTCGGGCGGCGGCTGCACGCTGCCCTGCCACCAGCCCTTCTCCATGGCCTCCCGCAGGTACTCGTCGAAGGTGCGGCGCATGGAGGGGTCACCCCAGTCGGACCGGTTCCAGACCTCTCCATAGCCGCAGTGGTAGTACCAGAAGAGAGCGGCGGGCACTGTGCCCCCGAGCTGAGCGCCCATGTAGCCGAGCTCCGCAATCAGCATCTCGTCGGTCAGCGTGGGGTCCTGCGAGCGCTGGGCGTCGAACATCTCCTGCTGGCGCTGGAGCATCTCGCGGGTCGCCTCCTCGCCGGGCTGCGGCTTGCCGGACCAGAGCAGCATGCCGTCGAACATGCCCACGGCCCAGCTACGGGTGCCGGCGCCCTTCTTGCCCCAGTTGCCGGTGAGGGCCAGCACCAGGCAGATGGCCCGCTCCATCAGGTCGCCGTGGTAGCTCTTGCCGGTGGTCCAGCCCAGCAGGATCCGCGTGCGACGACTCGCCACCTTGCGTGCCAGGTCGCGGATCGCCTCCGGGTGAACGCCGCAGAGGGCGGAGGCGCTCTCGGGGGCGTAGTCCTCCAGGCGGCGCCGCAGGAGGACGAACGCCGGCACCACCTCCACGCCGGTGCCGTCGGCCGCGGCGACGCGGTAGCTCCCCTCCAGGGCGGGCTCCAGGGCGCCCAATTCCAGGGTGCGCGGCGCCTCGACGATCTGGCCAGCGCGAGCATCGAAGAGGTAGAAGACGCTGTCAGAGCCCCCCTCTTGAAGGTCGCACTGGCGGAGGAAGCGGCCGTTGTCGGCCCGCACCAGCAGCCCCAGGTCGGTCTGCTCGCGCACGAAGGCCTCATCCATCAGCCCCTCGTCGATGATGACGCGGCACATAGAGAGGGCAAGGGCGGCGTCAGAGCCGATGCGCACGGGCACGAACCGGTCGCCGTGAATGGCCGAGGGGCTGTAGTCAGGCGCGATGGTGACGACCTCGCTGCCGTGGTAGCGGGCCTCGACCAGGTAGTGGTACCAGGGGATGGCGCTGTAGGCGGGGTTGTTGGCCCAGATAAGCAGCATCTCCGAGTGGAACCAGTCGTCGCTGCTGGGCGCCGGGTCAAAGCGACCGAAGGTGGCGTAGAGGCCCGGGTTGAAGTCGTTGATCTCGGCCTGGATGTCGGTGACGGTGGCCCCCAGACGGCTGAGCACGGCCCCGGCCAGGGCGATGCTCTGCACGCCGCCCTCACCGGGCGTGCCGATGCGCACGATAGACTGGGCGCCCGACTCCTGGAGGGCGTCCAGCATGGCATCGGCGATCTCAGTCAGGGCCTCGTCCCAGGAGACGCGCCGCCAGCGGCCCTCGCCGCGCTCGCCGGCCCGGCGCAGGGGGTAGAGGACGCGGTCCTGGCCGTAGAGGAGCTGGCTCCAGGAGGCGCCCTTCTGGCAGCCGGCCGGGTTCATGTCGGGGACGCCCTCCTCCACCGTCTCGAAGGTCGCGGCCGGCTCCTCGCGGACGACGACGCCGTCCCTGACATAGACGCGGTAGGGGCAGTTGCTGGGGTAGCAGTCGACGCAGTGGCTGCCCCAGGCCACCCGGTCCCAGCGCCAGACATCTCGATACTTGTCTTCCCAGGCCCTGTTGGAGCGACGTCTTGCTCTTGCCGACACGCCCATGCCTCCTCGCGCTCTCTTCCCCGAACGAGGTTCTTCAGCCATCATTCGAGGCCGCCCGCCGAGCGGACAAGGGCCGTTCGGACAGAAGGGGTGGGGGCTGAAAGGCCTGCCTGCCGGCAGGCAGGGCCGCCTTGCCCGCCGCCTGGCCCTAACCTAGAATAGAGTTGCCCAGCCGGAAGCCGGGGTGCCCGGCACCGCACATGTGGGAGGAGTAGCTTGGACTGGGTTCGCTACCGATGGCAGGCGGCCAGCCTACTCGCCGCCCTGGCGGCCGTGGTGGTGGCCATCGTGGCCACCGACCTCGCCACCGGCGGCCACACCGAGGCACCGCCACCCCTGGGCACGGCCTACCCGACCAGCAAGGCCGTGGCCGGCCCCCGACCGACGCGCACGCCTCGACCCCCGACCGCCACTCCGCACCCCTTGACCCCTACGGTCGCCCCAACACCCCAGCCCGGCGGCGGCCAGCGTGACCTGCAGCGTGCACAGGACCTGGAGCGCATCCGCGCCGCCCTGGAAGAGTACTACGATAAGGAGGGCTCCTACCCCAGCACCGGCGGCAACATACAGACGCTCTGCGCCTATAAGGACCTGGATATCGGCTGCAAGCTGACCAAGGTCCTGGACCCCCTGCCAGCGGCGGACCCTCTGGGCGACCCCCTGCTGAACGGCTACTGGTACGCCTCCGACGGCAAGTCATTCGCCGTCTATGCCATTCAGGAGACGGTGCCCGCGCCCAATGTGCCCCAGTGTGAAAAGCCGGAAGGAATCAAGAGACCCGATCGCGTCTACTGCGTGCGCTCGACTCGCTAGAGGGCTGAGGGAGGAAAGGTAGGACATCTGGATATGCCCCCGCAACCCTTCATCATCGCCCACGCCGCCTGCAAGGGGCACGCCCCCGAGAACACCCTGGCCGGCCTCCGCGCCGCTCTCGAGCTAGGCGCCGACGGCATCGAGGTGGACGTGCACACTACCGCCGACGGCGTACCCGTCTTCCTTCACGACGCTACGGTGGACCGCACCACCGACGGCGTGGGTGAGGTGACGAAGATGACCCTGGCCCAGGTGAAGAGGCTGGACGCCGGCGCCCGACAGTTTGAAGGGCGCTTTGCCGGGGAGCCGATCCCCACCCTGGCCGAGGCTTTGGACCTGACCCGCGGCAGGGCTCTCATGGTCCTGGAGATCAAACAGCTCGACATCGAGGAGCAGGTGCTGCGGGTCGTGCGCGACCTGGGCGCCGTGAACGACTGCGTCGTGCACTCCTTCCTGCCCCAGGTGGTGGCCCGCTTCCGGGCCGTGGAGCCCTCCCTGCCCGCTGCCCTTCTCACCAACGCCATCGACGTGACGGACTGGGCCCCTCTCTTCGCCTTCGCCCTCTCCCTCAACGCCCAGGGGATCTCTGTCTTCTACCCGCGGGTCGACGCCAGCGTGGTGCGACAGGCCCACCTGCGAAAGCTCTGCCTCTACACCTGGACGGTGAACGAGGTGGAAGACATGCGCCGCCTGCGCGACTGCGGTGTGGACGCTATCACGACCGACTACCCGGACCGCCTGCATACGGCTCTTGGGGAATGAACAGTATGTCCGGGCCTTGGCGGGGGTGGCCACGATGGCGCCCCGCAGGGGTGGCCCTGGGCCCTGTCGGCCTCGGCGTGCTGGCCGTCGTCGCCCTGGCAGGCGCCCTTCGCCTGGCCTGGGTCCTCTACGCCAAGACAGAGCCCCTCTGGTTCTTCGACCCCTGGCACTACGACCGCCTGGCCGCCGCCCTGACCAAGGGCCGCGGCTACGTGAATGAGGCTGGTCAGGCCACCGCGTACTACCCGCCCGGCTATCCGGCCGTCCTCGGTGTTGTCTAGTGGTTAGCCGGCCACCGACCCGTGGCCGGCGAGGCGCTGAACGTTGTCCTGGGTGCTCTTACCGCCGGCCTCGTCTTCTGGATAGGGTCGCGGGCCTTCGGGAGGGCGGCCGGGCTGCTGGCGGCCCTGGCCTTTGCCGTTTTCCCCAGCCACATCCTCTACGTCTCTCAACTGCACTCCGAGGTCGTGTTCACGGCCGCCTACCTGCTGGCCCTCGGCCTTCTGCTGGCGGCGCCACCTCCCGGGGAGCGCCGCTGGGTCCTCTTCTGGCTGGCCGCTGGCCTCGTCATCGGCGTCGCGGCCCTCATGCGGCCGGTGGCCCTTTCGCTGCTGGCAGTCATACCCTTCGCCCTGAGGCCCAGAGGCACGCCCTGGCCGGCGCTGGCCCGCGCCACGCTCCTGGCGCTGGTGCCCGCGGCCGTAGTCGTGACGCCCTGGGTAGTACGCAACGCCGTCACCGTCGGGACGCCGACTATCGCCACCAACGCCAGCATCGACTTCTGGATAGGTAACCACGAAGGAGCGCCGGGGACGTTCGTCATGTCGTACTCGGAGGCGCTTCCCATCATCTCGACAGACCTGCAGGTGCAGGAGCGACACGACTACCGCCGTGGCCTCGAGCTGGGGTGGCGCTTCATCAGGGAGCAACCGCTGGATGCCGTGGGCCTTCTACCTGTCAAGGCCTACCATCTCTACACGGACGATGCCCATGCCGTCACCACGACCGAAACCTGGGGGCATACGGTCTTCCTCTCAGAAGGAGGGCGTCGGGTCCTGCGCAGCCTGACGGACGGCTTCTACTACTTCGTAGCGGTGGGGGCCGTCGCCGGGCTCATACTGCCGGTCGGAGGGACGCAGCGGCGGCGATGGCCTCTGGCTGCCGCCCTGGGCGGCTGGACGCTGGTGCACCTGGCCTTCTTCGGGGAGCCGCGCTTCCACCTGCCGGCGACGCCGCTCATGGCCGTTCTCGCGGCGCCCGTCTGGCTATGGGCAGCAGACCTGCTGCGGCGGCCGATCCTATCGAGGTGGCACGCCTTCCGGCCGTCGGCGGCCTCCGAGGGCGACCGGGCGGTGGCCTCCTAACCTTGACCCCCTGAAGCGGGCTTTGCTATACTTCGGGCCAGTAGGAGTGTAGCTCAGGCTGGTAGAGCAGCGGTCTCCAAAACCGCCGGTCGGGGGTTCGAATCCCTCCACTCCTGCCAGTGAAGCTCACTTAGGCCGAGGTGGTGGAATAGGCAGACACGCGGTCTTGAGGGGGCCGTGCCTTCGGGCGTAGGGGTTCAAATCCCCTCCTCGGCACCAAAGGCGAAGCGAGCAGATGTCGATGGCTGGCCTTCTCGCTGGCCAGGCCATCGAGAGGGTGCGGAAGTAGCTCAGCGGTAGAGCACCTCCTTGCCAAGGAGGGGGTCGCGAGTTCGAACCTCGTCTTCCGCTCCAGGGCGACGTGGCCAAGTGGTTAAGGCGGGGGTCTGCAAAACCC
>CAZSSQ010000087.1:6911-10823 GCA_964609465.1 uncultured Dehalococcoidia bacterium | reverse complement strand
GCGGCCCGCCTTCAATCCATGGAAGCGTTCCAGATGATCATGAACTTCCTCATCATGCCCATGTTCTTCCTGAGCGGCGCGTTCTTCCCCCTGAGGGGGCTGCCGGCGTGGATGAGCGTCATCACCCGCTTCGACCCCGTGGCCTACGGCGTGGACCCGATGCGCCGTCTCCTCCTTGGCGCTGACCTGGCTCCCGGCATCAGAATTGCCAATCACCATCTGGGCACGGTCGAGGATGGCCTCATCCTGGCCACCTTTGCCTTCGTCATGATGGTACTGGCGGTCTGGGCCTTCGAGGCTCAGGAATAGGCTGCCTGCCGCCGGGCAGGCGGACCCGCCTCCGGCGCCTGCCACAGCGAAGATCGGCTGTAACACTTCCGTAACGACTTCCCAGGATCCCCCTGCTAACTTGTCTACTTGAAAGCGCGCTTTCGCTGCCAAAAGACCGAGTGCGACGCGCGTAAGGGTGGTTGGGAGGTCCCAAAGCAAGCAGACACCGGCCCTTCACCACCAGGAGAGAGCCAGGAGAACCGGGACCAGAAGGAGGAGACGAACTATGAAGAAGAAGATCAGTATGGTGGCCGCCTTCGTGTTGATTCTCGTCGGCACGCTTGGGGGCCTCTACGCCGCCGGGGTCTTCACCGGAGGAGGTTCCAGCAACACCGCTGCGGCCGCTTCGCAGGGAGCTAGCGACCAGAGCGCGTGGCTGGGCGTACAGATTGCCCAGAGCACAGATGGCCCCACCATAGCCAGCGTCATTGCCGACAGCCCGGCGGAGAAGGCTGGCCTGAAGCGAGGGGACGTCATCAAGGCTGTCGATGGCACGTCTGTCAGTGACGTGCAGGCAGTCCGTGATGTCCTCAAGGACAAGAACCCCGGCGATACTGTCAAGGTCTCCATTACCAGGGACGGTAATGCCCAGGACGTGACTGTGACCCTGGAAGCCCAACCGGAGCCGGTTGCGCAAGCGAACCCCATCTTGCCAGAGCTCAGCGGGATAACCAGAGATGAACTGTTCAGCCACCTGCTCGGCGGCTCCTTCCAGTTCACTGACAAGGACGGCAAGACTCACACGGCCAGCGTCGATCTGGGCACTGTCACAAGCGTCGACGCCAGTGCCAAGACCATCAGCGTGGACCTCAACTCCGGGGGCTCGAAGCAGTACACCATCTCCGATGATGTGACCGCCGTGCCCAGTGACCTCACTCAGTTCGCAGATGGCGACCATGTGGCCGTCATCTCGGTGGACGGCAACCTGCGCGTGCTCATGAAGGGCGCAGGTCTCGGGGCCGGGTTCCTTGGTGGAATCGGCGGTCCGTTCTTCGGCGGAAAGCATGGATCCGGCGCCGACGGCTGGGACGGATTCGGCCGTGAGGGTGGCTTCGAGTTCGAGATGCCACGAGGCAGAGCCGGAGGCGGCCTCTAGCCCCGACCGCGGTGTGGGGGAGGCTAACGCCCGAGGAACATAAGCGGTGGAGGAATTGGAGGGGAGTACCGAGCATCGGGGTTCAATACTCGGGCGTTATGCTGACCAGCGAAGGCCGGTAGCACAGACGCTGCTGGCCTTCGCTGGAACCCCGAATGAGCAGGAGGAGGACGATGAAGCGACGGACCCGCATCACCCTGGCGGCGGCAGCGCTGACCCTGGGTGGAGAGTTTTGAGCCGGTCTGAAAGGACTCGGCAACAAGGACGGCCGCTAGAGGCGGAAGGAAGGGAAGGGAGAGTCCAAACATGTTCAAGAGAGTAATGATCATAGTGCTGGCCAGCCTCATCGCCAGCCTCGTCACAGCGGCGGTGGTGCTGCAGTTTTCGTCGGACGGCGGCTCGGAAAAGCAATCTACGCCGGCGTCCGCCATTGCTTCTTCGCCGGCCTCCTCGGGGAGCGCCGCTCTCAACTCGGCGTGCCTCTCCGCCGCCGACATCTACCAGCAGCTACAGCCGGCCGTGGTCGAGATCACCAGCACCCAGCAGGGCCGCAGTCCCTTTGAGCCGTCTGGGACGGCTGCCGGCAGCGGCATCGTCGTTGACGACCAGGGCACGATCCTGACCAACTACCACGTCGTCGCCGGCGCCACCAACCTGGAAGTCACGTTCAGCGACGACACGACTGCCTCCGCCAGTGTCGTGGGGACTGACCCCGGCAACGACCTGGCCATCATCCATGTCGACGTGTCCGGCGAGAAGCTAACTGCTGCGCCCCTCGGCGACTCGGATGCTATTCGCGTCGGTGATCCGGTCCTGGCCATCGGCGAGCCATTCGAGCTGGAGGGCACGCTCACGCAGGGGATCGTCAGCGCCACCGGCCGTACCTTCTCCGAGGGCCAGGGCACCCGTCCCATCCGCAACATGATCCAGACCGATGCTGCGGTGAACCCCGGCAACTCCGGTGGTCCCCTCATCGACTGCCACGGAGAGGTTGTAGGGATCAATACCGCTCTGGAAAACCCCACGGGGCAGGACGTCAACGTGGGCATCGCGTTTGCGGTTCCCATCAACACCGCCAAGCGATCCCTGTCGGACATGGAGGCCGGCAAGACGGTGAGCCACCCCTGGCTAGGGATAGCGGGAGAGAACGTTACGCCAGCCCTGGCTCGCGACCTCGACTTGTCGGTTGAATCGGGGGCGTACGTCACCATCGTTTCAGCCGGTAGCCCCGCCCAGCAAGCGGGCGTGCGGGGCGCCTACCGTTCGGAAAGCCAGGCGCAGCAGAGCGGATCCCAGCCTCAGAGCGGCGGAGATGTCATCGTGGCAGTGGACGGCCATGACATCACCGGCGTCGACGATCTGGCCAGCTATCTGGATACCCAGAAGAAGGTCGGGGACACTGTCACCCTTAAGGTCAATCGCGGGGGACAAGAGATGACGCTGAACGCGACCCTGGCGGAGTGGCCCGGCTAGATCGGCGGAGGGCGGCGTACTGTACGCAAGCCCTGCGCGGAAGAGCGCGGGATGCTGACTGGAAGCGCGCCGGTCGGAGAGGGCACACCCCAGACCGGCCGGCACGGGCTGGCCCGCCTTCCCAGCCCTTAGGCTCGCCATGAAGGCGCACATCCTTGACTGGGCGAGTTCCAGCCAGGGATGCGCGCCTAGCAGGGCCTGACTATCTGGGCTATCCTGAAAGAGGTGAAGCCATGAGTGAGCCGGCGAACGACTATGCTGATCTGCTGGAAGGCGGCGAACACCGCTGGCGCAAGCGTCTGATTTGGCTGGTGGCGCTCGCAGTCCTGGTCGTGGCGGGCGCCTACGTGCTCTGGGCCAAGGTGCTGAGCGGCGGGGGTTCGGCGACGGCGGCAGTCCAGACGGCGACGGTCGAGAAGGGATCCATCACGACGACGATCAGCACCACCGGCACCGTCGCTGCCCAGTCGACGACGAATCTCTCGTTTGACCAGTCCGGGCACATCTCGGCCGTCAACGTCAAGCTTGGGCAGGAGGTCAAGGCGGGAGACGTGCTTGCCGAGATCGAGTCAGACGAACTCGAGGACGCCTTGACGACCGCACAAGTGAACCTCTCCTCCGTTCAGACCAACCTGAACAAGCTTCTCAAGGGCAGCACCGAATCTGAGCTTGCATCTGCTGACCAGAGCCTCCTACAGGCGCAGGTCAGCTACGATCAGGCGGTCCGTGCCCTTCAGGACCTCCAAGCCGGTCCTACCGCCAGCGAGCGGCTCTCTGCCGAACAGACCGTAACCTCGGCGCAGGCGCAGCTCGATCAGGCGAAGCTCGCCTTGAGCGATTTGACGGACGCTCCCACCGCCAGCGAAGAGCTCGCTGCTCAGCAGGCCGTGACTTCGGCGCAATCGCAGCTCGATCAGGCTAACCGCGCCCTTCAGGATCTCCAAGCCGCTCCTACCACCAGCGAACGGCTCTCGGCTGAGCAGGCCGTGACCTCGGCGCAGGCGCAGCTCGAT
>CAZSSQ010000087.1:0-6811 GCA_964609465.1 uncultured Dehalococcoidia bacterium | reverse complement strand
AGGCCCCAGCAGTGACGACATCGCCAGAGCGGACCTTGCCGTTACGGCGGCACAGCAGGCGCTCGACGCGGCGAACGCCAAGCTCACGGAGCTCAACGCGGGGCCGACGGCGAGCGCGCTGGCCACAGCACAGGAAAACGTCACAGCGGCCACCGGGGCGCTCAACACGGCCAAGGCGAAGCTCACGGAGCTCAACCAGGGGGCGACGCAGAGCGATCGAGCGAAGGCGCAGGACAACGTCGTCACTGCCGCCGCGGGGCTCGCCACCGCACAGGCGAAGCTCACGGAACTCAACCAGGGGGCGACGCCGAGCGACCTGGCGAAGGCCCAGGACGCTGTTAATACCGCCGCCGCCGCGCTCGTCGCCACACAGGCGAAGGTCAACGAGACTTACGTTGGCTCGACGCCGGAAGACATCGCCCTTCAGCGCAACCAACTACAGCTTGCTCAACTCTCCGTCAAGCAGGCGCAGAAGAACCTCGAGGCGGCAAAGCTCGTCGCGCCGTACGACGGCACAGTGGCGGCACTCAATGTTGAGGTAGGTGAGGTGGTTGGGGGAACTGGTGCAGATGCGGCAATCGTTCTCAACACACCGAATGCGGTCCGCCTTAATCTGACGATCACCGAGTCTGACCTGCCGAACGTGAAGGCCGGCCAGTCGGGCATTGCCGTTTTCGACGCGTTAGAGGGCAGCGTGTTCCCCATCGTTATCGACTCCGTTGGAGTGAGTCCGACCTCGACTCAGGGTGTCGTCACGTATCAGGTGCGGGCCCGCTTCGTGCCTGGAGCAACGGCCGCTACAACAGGGGCGGCGGCCCAGGGCGCCTTCGCTGGCAGGGCATTTGCGCCAGCCGGCACACCTGTGCCGGGAGCCACTCCCCCTGTTGGCGCCGGCGCGCCGGGTGGCAACGTGGCGCCGCCTGCCGGCACACCCGTGGCGGGAGCGACTCCCGCTGCCGGCGTCAGCACGCCGCAGGCCACAGCGACTAGCGAGGCGAAGCCACTGCCCGGCATGAACGCCACGGTGACGATCACAGTGGATCAGGCCCAGAACGTGCTTGTGATTCCCGACCGCGCCATCCAGACCGAGGGACAGAACAGCGTGGTCGAGGTGCAGAAGGACGATGGTTCAACCGAGATGGTGGTCGTTCAGACGGGGCTGAGCGATGGCACGAACACGGAGATCGCGGCAGGCCTGGAGGAAGGGCAGACGATTATCATCCCCGGCCGCGCCACGACGTTGGGACAGGCCACCTCAGTCGCCGGAATTCAACCGGGTCCCTCGTTCCAGCAGTTCGGCGGCCCCGAGGGCGGCGGTGGACCCGGGGGCGGCATCATCATAGGAGGCCCGTAGTGATCCGCCTCCGCGGCATCATCAAGGTCTATCGCGCCGGCGACGTCCTCGTCCCCGCGTTACAGGGCGTCGACCTGGACATCGAACGCGGTGAGTTTCTGGCCATTGTGGGGCCATCCGGGTCGGGCAAGTCTACGCTCATGCACATCCTGGGCTGCCTCGACAGGCCCACGCGTGGTACGTACGAACTGGAAGGCCACGATGTGCACCGGATGAGCGATGTGCAGCTCGCCAGGGTGCGCAGCCGGCGCATCGGCTTCGTGTTCCAGTCGTTCAACCTGCTCCCGCGTTTGCCGGCGATCGCGCAGGTCGAGTTGCCCCTCACCTACCGGGGCTCGCGCAACCGGAGGGCGCTGGCTGTGCGCGCGCTGGCGCAAGTCGGCGTCCTGGACCGGGCGCGCCACCGGCCGACGCAGATGTCGGGCGGCCAGCAACAACGCGTTGCCATCGCTCGGGCGCTGGTGACGAATCCTGCCCTGATCCTCGCCGATGAGCCGACGGGTGCCCTTGACACGAAGAGCACAGCGGATCTGATGGAGACGTTCGTCCAGCTCAACAACGAGCGCGGTATCACGATCGTCTTGGTGACGCATGAGCTGGAGGTGGCGGCCTATACGCGCCGCTTGGTCCAGATGCGTGACGGGCGCATCGTCTCGGATGCGCCTCCGGAGAGGATGAGTGTGCTGACGTTGATGCGGCCCGAGCATCCAGAGGGGGCGTCGGCATGATCGCGATCGATCTGATCCAGACGGCGTTCGTGGCACTCAGCACAAACAAGCTCCGCACCAGCCTCACCGTGCTGGGCATCGTCATCGGCGTGGGCGCCGTGATCGCCCTCATGGCGGCCGGCCAGGGTGCGGAACAGGGCGTGACCAAAGAGGTGCGAGGGCTCGGCAGCAACCTCCTCGTCATCGAACCCACACAAACCCAGCAGGGCGGCGGCCCTATCCGCATGACTGCATCTACGCTCACTAGCCAGGACGCTGAGGCGATCAAGGACACCGAAAGCTTCCCATACGTTGGGGGGGTGGTCGCCCAATACTCGCTGGATTTGGAGACGCAGATCCTCGGCAACGGGAGGAACACCACCGCTAGCGCCATGACCGCCACCCAGCCGGACTTCCAATACGTTCGAAGCTACGAAGTCGCGGCCGGTAGGTTCTTCACCGACGAGGACATGCGCCGGAAGACGGCGAACGTAGTCCTGGGCGCCCAGGTGGCCGAAGATCTCTTTGATACGCCAGAGGACGCGGTCGGCAAGAGCGTGCGTCTCAGCTTTGGGCCGTTTTCCCTGAGTCTTACCGTGATCGGTGTCATGGAGGAACGGGGTGCGTCCGGAAGCGGTACTGACGACACTCAGATCCTCGTGCCGCTCACCACGTTTCTGGCCCGGGTACCCTTCGGCCGCAGCGCGACCGGGGCGTCGAATGTCCAGGAGATCGTCGTCAAGGTTACGGAGAGCAGCAAGCTCGAACAGACGCAGGAAGATATCCGGCAACTCTTGTACGAGCGCCACGACTCCACGGAGGACTTCACGGTCAAGACCCAGAGCGATCTCCTCAGCACAGCGAACAAGGTGAGCCGCACAATGACGATCCTTCTGGGCGCCATCGCTGGCATCTCGCTGGTGGTCGGCGGCATCGGCATCATGAACATCATGCTGGTGTCTGTAACGGAGCGGACGCGCGAGATCGGTATCCGGAAGGCGGTCGGCGCCAGCAGGGGCGACATCCTCATGCAGTTCATCATCGAGGCCGTTATCGTGACACTGGCGGGCGGAGCGCTTGGCGTGATCGCGGGGGTTGCCGCCGCGCGGATCGCCAATGGCCAGGATTTCGGCACCGGTTCGCCGGTGACGACGGTGGTGACTCCGCTGAGCATCTTCGCCGCGTTCGGCGTCTCAGTCCTGATCGGACTCTTCTTTGGCATCTACCCTGCGTTTCGGGCGTCCCGCCTTGACCCCATCGAGGCCCTTCGGGCGGAGTGACTCGAAGACCGGATAGGGAGGGAATGGGCGCTAACCATCTTGCGGTGAGTTCTGGGATGGACGGTGAGCCGGCTACGGGAAGCCGCCATCGGGCGAAGCTGTGCCCCCACCGATCAGGCGGTAGCGCCGAAAGAGAGATGAGCGGGGAGATATAATTGGGACAGGCGAGCCCTGCAAGTGAGTCTGGCGACTCCCCTGCGGAGCCCCGTTCAGGCGAGGCCGCTTGCATGGACGATCGAGTGGTTCTTGTTGCCGATGACGATGAGCACACCGTCGAGCTTGTGTCGCTGTACCTGCGGCGGGCCGGACATCGCGTGGAGACCGCGTTTGACGGTGAGGAGACGTTGCGCAAGCTATGGGAATCGCGGCCGGCACTCGTGGTCCTGGATATCATGATGCCCGGGCCAGACGGCCTCCAGATCTGTCGCAAGATACGAGGCCGCGTGCCGATTCTGTTGTTGACGGCTCGCTCCTCCGACATCGACAAGATTGCAGGATTGCGACTGGGCGCTGATGACTACGTCACGAAGCCGTTTAACCCCGACGAGCTTGTGGCGCGGGTCGATGCCATCCTCCGACGGGCTCATAGCGATCGCCGGGTGTACCTGGGACGGCTGGAACTGGGCTACCTCGTGATGGACCTGGACTGCCACGAAGCCAGTATTCGCGGCCAAGTCGTACCTCTTACGCCGAAGGAGTTCGATCTGCTAGCCACGTTTGCCCGCTTTCCGAACGTGGTGCTCGACAGGGATCGGCTGCTTGACCTGGCATGGGGTACATCGTTCTACGCACTCCGGACCGTTGACGTACACGTCGCTCGCCTCCGCGAGAAGCTGAAGGGCAGCGGCCTGCGCATCGAAACAGTCTGGCGTACCGGATATCGCATGGTGACGGAGGCATAGGGTGTCTCGACGGCGCTGGAACATCCTCGACACGCTGCAGGGGAAGCTTGTGGCGGCTTCCGCTCTGCTGGTCGTGGGAGCGCTGATCCTCGCTGGCACCGTGTTCGTCCTCCTGACCCACGGCAAAGAGAAGGAGCGTGCCCTCGACCACGTGACTGCAACGGCTCCGAGCATTCAGGGCGGATTCCTGCAGGGGCTCCTGGCTGGAGACTCGGTGTCAGAGCTACGGGATTACGTCGGCGAGGCGGCGAAGCGTTACGATGTGCGCATCCTCATGTTCGATTACTCCGGGCTGGTCGTGGAAGACACCGGCGGTCAACTGGCGGGCACACAACTGGAAATCCCGCCGGGCAGCAGCGTATCAGAACCTCAGCCCTCTACTCCTGACCGGCGTCAGACATGGCACGTGCAGGCTGGAGGCGGGGAAAACCTCACCCTGGTCGCACCGTCCCCTGCGCTGGTCGTTGGCGGGCGGCGAATATCCATATCAGCCGATCCCGATGAGCCGCCTTTGCGCGGGCCTGTCCCGCCGGGTGAACTGCTCGTCCTGCCTTACCAGATGGCGATCGTGCTTTCTGAGGACACGATCGCGCGCGCTTGGTTGAACCTGCTCCCCTGGCTGGCGCTGGCGGTCGGCATTGCCCTACCCATCGCAACCGGATTCGCCTTGATCATCGCGCGTGGCATCACCCGTCCGCTGAACCAACTGACGGCGGCCGCCGAGCTCATGGCCCAGGGCACGTTCGACATCGATGTCTCCGTTAGGCGACGGGACGAGGTAGGGCAACTGGCGCGGTCGTTCTCATCTATGGCAACGCGGGTGGGAGAAGCGTATCAGGAGATGCGCACGCTGGTGGCGAGCGTCTCGCATGACGTCAAGACGCCGCTGACCTCGATCCTTGGCTTCGCGCAGGCGCTAAGAGCTGGCGTAGTGCAGGGTGAGGAGGAATCGAAGCGTGTGGGTGGCGTCATCTACGAGGAGGCCGAGAGGCTGGCGCGCCGGCTGAATGACCTCGTCTATCTGTCCGAGCTCGAGTCCGGGCAGGCCGTGCTCCAGCGCGATGAGGTAGATCTTGAGGCGCTCGTCGATAGCATCCTGACGCGCATGACATCCGTGGCAGAGCGGAAGGGCGTAGGAGTCTCTACGGTTCTAGGCAAAGGCGTCACCTTGCCGGCAGACCGGGCGAAGCTGGAGCGTGCCCTTGAGAATCTGCTTGACAACGCATTCAAGTTCACGCCGCCGGGCAGTGAGATCCGTGTTCACACCTTTCTCGAACCAGGGCAGCCAGAACAGGCCTGCATCGAGATAGGGAATACTGCGCCCGACGTTGAGCCGGAGGAGCTTCCTCGGCTCTTCGAACGATTCTACCGGCGGGATCGGGCCGGCACGGGGCGGTCGGCGGGTACGGGTCTTGGCCTCACCATCGCCCGCGATCTGGTACAACTGCACGGCGGAACGCTGGAGGCGTCACTCCGCGATGGTGAGATCGTCCTTGTAGTGAGAATGCCGCGCGTAGCTGCGGCGACGCCCTGAGCACCATCGAAGCCCTGGTGGCTGTGCTGCCGACAGCACCCACGCGAGCGACGGACCTGCTAGCCCTCGCCCCCTTGCTGCCCTGGCTCGGCACCCGAGCCGGCACCGGCCTCTCAGCACCCGGGCTCGCCGTAGTGGCCGCAGCAGCTACTTCTGGTCCGGACCTTTGTCCAGTTGTTGGCCACGAGCCTCTGGATCTTGCGGCCGAGCGGCATCGGAGCCCTGAGGTTCGACAAGGTAGATCTCAGGTTCGGCATGCTTACCTCCCGGCAAAGGCGTCTCTAACTGCCTTCTGAAGCAATCTCCGGCCTGCGCGCCTGCCCGCACGCTATGCGACGCCCCATCCCGGACGCCCTGTCTTCGAAGCATAGCACGGCTGAGAGCGACCGTTGCAAGCGAGGCGCCTGCCGCCCTGTTGGTCGGGTGGACCAGCGAGGAGGGTTCAGGGGCCCAGGAATGCCCAGACCTCCACCCGCGCCTGGAGGGCCAGCATGCTAAGATACTGTAGTGAGCCTTCAGGACACGCTGGCCAAGGCAGGCCGGAGCGCTTCCTGCAGCCTGGCTCGGGCGAAGTTGTGATTTCGCGGGGCGCGTGATGGCTTCGCACATTCGCTCACCGGGATCGGTCACGCTTATGGGCTCTGGCGAAATGACCAGGCCCATGAGCAAGGTGCATCGTTGGGTGATGTCGAAGATCGAGGAGCCGGTGAGGGCTGTCTTCCTGGACACGCCGGCCGGCTTTGAACTGAACGCCAGCGAGATCTCCCAGAAGGCGAGCGCCTACGTCGCCGAGCATGTGGGCGTTCCTTGTTCTGTCGTCTCCTTCAAGGCGGCTGATCGGGCTACAGCCAGGGAAACCGAGAATGCCCTGAGGAAGTTGAAGCGCGCCAACTACATCTTCGCTGGCCCCGGTAGTCCAACCTACGCCGTTCGGAACTGGCGAGACACGCCAGTGTTCGATCTCGTGGCCAGGCGGGTCGACGAAGGAGCGCACCTGGTGCTGGCGAGCGCGGCGGCGATTGCGGTCGGGCGGT
>CAZSSQ010000086.1:0-10936 GCA_964609465.1 uncultured Dehalococcoidia bacterium | reverse complement strand
CTCTTGGCGCCCGCGGCCTAAGCTGTTGACAAGCGTGCTATAATTATGTCACGCGACACGTGATCAGCGTATGTGCGCGACTCCGGGGGCCCGGCGCACTCCCGCAATCGCAACCCACGCGGGTCGCCAAAAATGTCGTCCCCGCACAAGCCTAGTTCTCATCTCGTGCAAACGCTTCCCTGGCGCTTTGCCTGATCCCTGCCACGCCAAAGGAAGGACGAAGGTGAAGAGGATACTCCTCCTCGCCCTTGCGGCCATAGGGGCTGTGGCTCTGGCCGTGGGCCTCGTCCCTCTGGCTCACCAGGGGGCCGTGGTCACGCGCGCCACCACCACGGCTCTTACGCCGCTGGCTGTCTCCCAAGACACCGGCGAGAAGCCTCAGTCGAAGGTCTGGCTGTACAACGACACCTGGTGGGCAGTCCTCCCGAGTACCTCGGATTCTCTTTCCGGCACCTACCTGTGGAGGCTAGAGGGAGACAACAGCTGGACGAACGTACTCAAGCTGTCGGACAGTACCGACGCCAGGGCGGACGTCAAGGCCGTCGATGGCGTCACCCACATCCTGCTGCATGACACCACCCCCGAACTCGTATCGGTCCAGCACGTCCCTGCCACCAACACCTACCAGTTGTGGCCGACCCGCCCAACGTCCACGGCCATAACGCTGACCAACAGTGAGACCGCCACGATCGACATCGACTCCACGGGCCGCATGTGGCTGGCGACGGAAAACGGCTCGAACGTGAACGTCTACTACAGCGACCCCCCCTATTCCTCATTCACCGGCCCGGTCACACTCGCTACCAACATCACCGAGGATGACATCAGCGACGTGATTGCCATGCCCGGCAACAAGGTTGGTGTCCTCTGGTCGAACCAGAACACGAAGCGGTTTGGCTTCAAGATCCATGTTGACGGCGCCGACCCCAGCACCTGGTCGGACGACGAGGTGCCGGCATCCCAATCGGCAAATGACCTCGTGGGCACGGGAATGGCCGACGACCACCTGAACATGGCGGTGGCCGCCGACGGGACTCTGTACGCAGCGGTCAAGACAAGCTGGGACACGTCACCTCATCCGTTTATGGCCCTCCTTGTCCGCCGGCCGGCTGGCACATGGGATGATCTCTACGCGGTCGACACTTCGGGGGGTACCCGGCCGATCGTTGTTCTCAACGAAGCCGCGGGAACGATGCGTGTCATCTACACATCCGGCAACATCGTCTACAAGGAGTCACCGGTATCGTCCATCAGCTTCGGGGCTAGCCAGACCCTCATGTCGGGCAGCCTCAACAACGCGACCAGTACGAAGCAGAACTGGACTAACACCTTGGTCGTGCTCGCCGAGGGCGGCGGCCAGGCCAACGGCGTGCTGGTGACCAGCGACGTGACCCCGCCGGACCCCTGCGGTGCGGACGGGCTGGTAGGCTACTGGGCGATGGACGAGGGCAGCGGTACGACCCTCCTCGACTCCTCGCCGCCGGCGAATACCGGCACCACCGTCGGGAGCCCCACATGGGTGAGCCCGGGCAAGGTGGGCCCCTATGCCCTGTCGCTGAACGGGTCGAGCCAGTACGCGATGGTGCCGGATGATGACTGCCTGGACTTCACGAACGCCATTACGATCTCCGCTTGGCTAGCGCCCGGAAAGTCCGGGACGCAGTACCCGCTGAAGAAGGCAACTCAGGGCGGCATCGACGGCTATGAGCTGTCGCTTTCCTCGGGGGGCAAAGTCTTCGTCAGGTTCAATCAGAAGACCAGCGTCGACGCCTTTAGGATAAACTCCGCCACCTCCTATCCCACCAACGGAACCACATGGATGCACGTAGCCGCTACTTACAACGGGACGACCATGCGCCTTTACATCAACGGGGTGGAGGAGTGCGTCAACCCGGACAACACCGCGTGCTCCAACAAGGCAGGGCCAGCGTCCATAGCCACTAACGTGCTCGCGCTGGGCATCGGCGCGCAGCCCAATGACTTTGCCTCCAAGTTCCAGGGGCAGATGGACGAGGTGCGCGTGTACAACCGGGCGTTGAGCGCCGCCGAGATAGCGGCTCTGGCCGGCGTGACGCCGACGCCCACGCCTAGTGCTACGTTGACCCCTACAGAGGGGCCAACGGAGACACCGACGCCAACACCCACCGAAACACCGACACCCACGGAGATCCCAGGGTGCGGCGCGGGCGGGCTCGTGGCTCGCTACCAGATGGACGAGGGGACCGGCACGACCCTCGGCGACTCGACGGAGCCGGCCAACGACGGCGCCATCTCTGGGAACCCAACCTGGGTCACGGGGCAGTACGGCCTCGCCTTGCACCTCGACGGCACGGGTGACTATGCCCTTGTGCCCGATGACGACTGCCTGGATATCACGGGAGCGATAACACTGACCGGATGGGTAAAGCCGGAAAAGGTGGCGACGCAAGACCTGATCAAGAAGGCGACGAACGGCGGCATCGACGGCTACGAGCTGAGCCTCTCGAGCAGCGGTTCGAGCTGGCCGACTAAGGTCTTCTTCAGGCTTAATCAGCAGACCTCAGGCGATGGGTACCGCGTCAATTCGACGACACTGTACCCGTCCGACGGCAACACCTGGATCCACGTCGCTGGCACTTACGATGGGACGACGATGAAGGTCTACGTGAACGGGGCGCTGGAGGGGTCGGTGGCAGGACCGACGTCGATTGCCACGAACGCGTTGAGTCTGGGGGTCGGGTCGCAGAGCGACGGCACCCGCACGTTCCAGGGCGCGATGGACGAGGTACGGGTGTATAACCGGGCCCTGAGCGCAGAAGAGATAGAGGCTCTGGCCGCCGAGCCGCCCACGCCCACACCGACTGAGACGCCTACCGAGACGCCGGTGCCACCCACCGAGACGCCTACGCCTACCGAGACGCCGCTGCCGCCCACCGACACGCCTACGCCTACCGAGACACCCACGGCGACGGCCACGCCGAACTGCGGTGCCGATGGGCTGGTAGGTTACTGGGCGATGGAGGAGGGCAGCGGTTCGACGATCACCGACTCTTCCCCGCCCGCCAATAACGGGGACCTCTACGGAGATGCGACGTGGGCGACCCCCGGGAAACTCGGGGAGTATGCGCTAGACCTCGACGGCAGCGGCGACTATGCCCTGGTTGCGGACGACGATTGTCTGGATCTGACCAGCGCCATGACCGTAGCCCTCTGGGTCAAGCCCGGAAAGTCGGGGACTCAGTACCTGCTGAAGAAAGCAACGATAGACAGCACAGACGGCTACGAGCTGTCGCTCGCCAATAGCGGCAAGGCCTTCGTCCGGTTCAACCAGCAAAGCAGCGGCAACACCTATCGGCTGGATACCGACAGCGATTACCCCACCGACGGAAACACGTGGATGCACTTGGCCGCCACGTATGATGGCTCGAACATCCGCATCTACGTGAATGGTGTCGAGGAGGCCACCCCCGTGGGCGGGCTCGGGGCGATTGCCACGAATGCTCTCAGCTTGGGAATTGGAGCCGACAGCGATGGAAACACACCCCTCCAGGGCCAGCTGGACGAGGTACGGCTCTACAACCGCGCCCTGAGCGCTGAGGAGATAGAGGCTCTGGCTGCCGAGCCGCCGACGCCCACGCCGACGGAGACGCCGGTGCCGCCCACCGACACGCCTACGCCAACTGAGACGCCGGTGCCGCCCACCGACACGCCGACGCCCACCGAGACGCCGGTGCCGCCCACCGACACACCAACGCCTACCGAGACGCCGGTGCCACCCACCGACACACCAACGCCTACCGAGACGCCGGTACCACCCACCGAGACGCCGGTGCCTACCGAGACACCCACGGCGACAGCCACGCCAAACTGCGGAGCGGACGGTCTGGTGGCCCGCTACCAGATGGAGGAGAACGGCGGCACGACGCTCGTCGATTCGACGACGCCCGCCAACGATGGGGCCATCTCTGGCAACCCAACCTGGGTGACTGGACAGGACGGCCTGGCGCTGCGCCTCGATGGCACTGGTGACTATGCCCTTGTGCCCGACGATTACTGCCTGAACATCACGGACGCGATAACGCTGGCGGGATGGGTGAAGCCCGAGAAGCTTGCTACGCAGGATCTCATCAAGAAGGCCGTGAACGGCAGCGGCGACCCCACTAAGGACGGGTACGAACTGAGTTTGTCCTCTAGCACGTCTAGCTGGCCGGACAAGGTCTTCTTCAGACTCAACCAGCAGAGCTCGGGCGATACCTACCGCGTCAACTCAAACAGCTTGTACCCGTACGACGGCAACACCTGGATCCACGTCGCCGCCACCTACGACGGGACGACCATGCGCATGTACATCAACGGGGCCTTTGAGGCCTCGGTGGCCGGCCCGGCGTCTATCGCCGCCAACGACCTGAGTCTCGGAGTAGGCGCCCAGAGCGACGGCACCCGCACGTTCCAGGGGACGATGGATGAGGTGCGGGTGTATAACCGGGCGTTGAGTGACGCTGAGATAGAGGCTCTGGCCGCCGAGCCGCCCACGCCGACGCCTACCGAGACACCCACGCCCAGCGAGACACCCACGGAGACGGCAACGCCAACCGAAACGCCTGTCCCGCCTACGGACACGCCGACTTCTACGCCTACCGACACGCCCACGCCGACCGACACGGCTACGGAGACGCCTACGCCCACAGCAACCGACACACCTACGGAGACGCCTACACCGACGGCCACACCAAACTGCGGCGCGGACGGTCTGGTGGCTCACTACCGGATGGACGAGAACGGCGGCCCGACACTTGTCGATTCGACGACGCCAGCCAACGACGGTGCGCTGTACGGCCCGCCGTCCTGGGTGCCCGGCGTCGACAACCTCGCCCTCTATTTCAGCGGCGCGAGCGACTATGCCCAAGTCCCGGACGACTACTGCTTGGACATCACGAATGCCCTGACGATCGCTCTCTGGGTGAAACCGACTCAGCTGGCGACCCAGGACATGGTGAAGAAGGCCGTCAAAGACACCGTGGATGGATACGAGATCACACTTGCTACGGGCTCTGGTTCTCCCAGCCCCTACAAGGTCTTCTTCCGCCTTAACGATGCGACGTCCGGCAACACCTACCGTGTCGCCTCAACGACCAGCTATCCCACTGACGGCGACACTTGGATCCACGTGGCCGGCACCTATGACGGTCTGACTGGGACCATGCGCATCTACTACGACGGCGTGATGGAGAACTCCGGCCCCGGCCCATCCGCTATCCTCACCAACGACGAGGTATTGCGCGTCGGCCAGAACGCCTCTGGCCGCTCCTTCACAGGAACACTGGATGACGTGCGTATCTACAACCGCGCCCTGAGCGACGAGGAGATCGCCGAACTGGCGGCCGGGCCCTCAACACCAACGCCTACCCCAACCGAGACGTTCACACCGACACCGACCGAGACCTTCACTCCCATACCCACCGAGACGCCGACGGACACACCAACGCCTACCGAGACGCCGACGGACACACCAACGCCTACCGAGACGCCGACGGAAACCTTGACACCGACGCCGACGGAGACGTTCACGCCCTCACCTACCCCCACAGCTACGCCCTGTCCTGGAGACCAGGACTGCGACGGCATAGCAGACAGCGCTGACAACTGCTCTCTCGTGCCCAACCCTGGCCAGTACAACTCTGACAGCGGGCCGCCTCCCAGTGGTACGGGCGCCATCGGCAACGGCACGGGCATCGCAGGGGATGATGCGACCATCCCCAACGGAGATGCCTTCGGGGACGCCTGCGACTCGGACCTCGACAACGACGGCATCCCCAACGCCACGGACAGCGACCCAGGCGAGGATATCACCTACGACGACAACGGCAACGGCATAATGATGAGCTTCGGCGACGACGGTCCCTCCTGGGACGCGAACGCGAACGGCGTGATTGACAGCGCCGAGGCCATTTGCCCGCTGGCGACGAACCCCAACGGCGATGACGACGGGGACGGCCTCAAGAACACCTGGGAGGTCTGCAAGTGGGGCACCGACCCCACCAAAGTGGACTCCGACGGCGATACCCTGGGCGACTGCACTGAGGCCGTGGACACCGACGGCAACGGCATCATCGACTTCGGTGGTGACGCCCTCAACTCGGCCAGGGCCGCCCTGCTATCCCCCGCCGCCTTCGGCAAGGATGGAGACTTCGACCTTGACGGCAACGGCGTCATCGACTTCGGCGGCGACACCCTGACAACCGCCAAGATGAGCCTGGGGGTCTTGCCGTGCCAGTAGGGGGGCGCCTGAGTCTCTCGAAGGGAGGACGTTAGCAGCACAGACAACACAACCGCCAGGGTGGTGGAAACACCGGGGGCGGCCGCGATGGCCGCCCCTGATTCTTGCCCGCGACGTGGTGGAGGCCTACTGGCGCGGGGAGTTCTGGCGATGGCTCAGCCTAAGAGCCCTCGAAGGGGAAAGCAGGCGTCCAGAGTCAACGAATCGACGATCTCCTCAGGTCCTCCCTGGAAAGAAGTCCAGCCGCCTCCAGCACGTGACGAAACTCGGCTTGGAGAACCGGCTCTAGCAGCTCTCCCGTCGTGAAGGCCATGTGGGGGCTTTCGATCATTGGGACCGGCAGGGGCCCAAGCGAAGAAGGTGCCGGGCTCGCGCTGCCTGCGCCACGGGGTTACGCGGGAGACGCCGGCGCTGGCGATATGCCCGGGCCTCTTCATAGAGGTGCAGACCGGAGAGCGCGCCTGTCCAGCCTGAGGCCTACAGCTCGTGGTAGCTCACGAGCTGACGGAAGTCGATGGTTCCGCTCTCGGAGATGTTCTCCGCCTCGACGCCCGCTTCCTCGGCGGCGGCCACCGGGTTTAGCCCACCCAGCAGCACCATTCCGATCTTGTTCAGCCCGACGGGCATCTGGCAGAGAGGTTCGCTGGCCTCGCCGACGAGGAGCACTCCGCCGACGCCGGACCGCTTCAGGTCGGCGACGATCGCCTCGACCATGGGCCGCGAAGGCGCTGGTATCTCGCGGAAGTTGGCCAGGATGCGGCCGCTACCCGTGGCGGCCGCCCGCCGCACGCTGGTCATCCGAGCCCGGATGTAGGCCTCCGACGGGTCCAGGGACGTGCCAGCGTAGTTGATTATGGCTACGAAGCGTCGAGGCTCGCGGTTTCGTACCTCCATTATGCCGCCGAACTTAGAGTCCATGGGGACACCTGACTTGAGCAGCACGCCGTTGATCACGGCACTGCACATGGTGGCGAAGCCCACCTGGCCCTCGGGGATTACCACGTCCCCCAGCTTCTCGCCACCGCGCGCCGTGGCCACCAGGTCCGACACGCAGAAGCCGCCAACGAAGGCCTCCTTCATGGCCTCCAGAGCCTCGTGAAAACGGTCGGCGGGGAAGAGCGACGTGTTAATGGGCACCTGGCCGGTGCGCGTCCGCGGGTCGAAGCTGGTCTGGTAGGCCAGCAGGTTGATGCGCTCGATGACGAAGCCGATCTGCTCCGGCGCCAAAGCATTCTTCAGTTCCTCCAGCCCCTGCTGAGTGATGCTGCGGCCGTCGCGCCCCGCCGGGCGGGTGAAGCCCCGCTCATCCGTGATTCTCAGATGGTAGCGGACGGTGCGCTCGCTGAGGTAGACGCCGTGCGACTCCAGCTCGCGGGCGATAGTGGTCGATCCCAGGGGCTCAGAGGACTCAGAGAGGATCTTGAGGATGGAGACGACCTTCCGTTCCGTGTCGCGCTCAGCCTGAACCATGGCAGTCACCCTCCCTTGGGCGCGCTAGCAGCGCGTGCCAGTGGACAGTATAGCCCACTTTTCGTGCTAGCGCCGCTCGGCTGCACCCAGGGAGCGGGCGGTTTGGTGGCCTAGGAGTGGTTCATGCCCCGCAGCTTCGCGGCCTCGGCTACGCGACTGACACCGACCATCAGAGCCGCCTCGCGCATGGTGACCTTCTCCTTGTCCGACAGGGCGGCGACCTCCCCAAAGGCCTTCCTCATGATCCGGCGCAGGTTGGCGTTGACCTGGTTCTCTTCCCAGAAGAAGCCCTGCCGGTTCTGGACCCACTCGAAGTAGGAGACCACCACGCCGCCGGCGCTGGCCAGAACGTCAGGCACGATGAAGACGTCCTTCTCCGCCAGGATGCGGTCGGCCTCAAGTGTAGTAGGGCCATTGGCGGCTTCGGCGATGATCCTGGCTTTCACGTCATCGGCATTAGCAGCCGTGATCTGGTTTTCGAAGGCGGCCGGCACCAGTATGTCCACGTCCATGGTCAGCAGCTCATTGTTGCTGATGCGGTCTCCGTCCTTGAAGGTGACGATCTTGCCCTCAGCCAGCTTGTGGACCACGGCGGCTTCCACGTCCAGGCCCTGGTCGTTGCAGACGCCGCCGGAGGTGTCGCTTACGGCCACCACGCGGCAGCCCTCGGCCGCCAGCAGGCGGGCCGACCACTGCCCAGCGTTGCCGAAGCCCTGCACGGCCACCGTCGCCCCTTCCAGCGCGAAGCCGCGGTGGCGAGCTGCCTCCTCGACGACAAACAGGACGCCGCGACCGGTGGCGGCATCTCTCCCCAAGGTGCCGGAGACGTTGACCGGCTTGCCTGTCACCACGGCCGGGCTCCAGGCCCCCTGCTCGCGGCTGTAGGTGTCCACGATCCAGGCCATGACCTGCGGGTCGGTACCCACATCGGGGGCGGGTATGTCCCGGTCGGGGCCGATGATGGGCCCTATGGCCGAAGCGTAGACGCGGCTCAGGTTCTCGCGCTCGGTGGGGGACAGACTCTTGTAGTCAACCTTCACCCCGCCCTTGGCCCCGCCGTAAGGGATGTTGGGGATGGCGCACTTCCACGTCATCCACATCGCCAACGCCCTGACTTCGTTCAGGTGCACGTCGGGGTGGAACCGAAGGCCGCCCTTGCAGGGCCCGCGGGCGTTGTTGTGCTGCACCCGACAACCCCAGACGATAGCGGTCGAGCCGTCGTCCATGCGTACAGCAAGGTTAACAGTCAGCTCGCGCCGGTTGGTGCGGAGGTAGTGGTGCATCGCATCGTCAAGGCCGAGCCGCTCCGCAGTAGCGTCGAGCTGGGCCAGAGCCGTTTCGTAAGGGTCAGCCTCGACGCCAGTAGTCATCGTCTGCACGCTGATGTCAACCATCATCTCACTCCCTGGCGGAGCCCCATCGCCGGAAGGGGACGGCGAAAGGCTGCCGCCAACCGTACTCCACTCGATGTCACCATCATACACGCTCTTTGCCTTCCGTCAATGCCAGGTTCGCGCCCGCACTCCTTGAGGCAGGCTGGTTCCAGCGCAGGCAGCCATCCGCGCTCAGCGCACCCCCTTGAGGGAATCCAGGGCGAACGTCTGGCGTCAGCTCCTAAGCCTCGAGGAGCACGAACGCATGGCCCCTACCCCAAGACCTGATAAGCGTTTGCTAGATACTGGAGCATCATGCGTTGCGCGTTGAAAAAGGAGGCGTTGAGGGCGATAGCGGAGCGCATGACCGCGGCATACGCCGCCGGCCTTCCATAGAACATGGGGAGGATCACGTACTCCAGCTTGTCATAGAGGGACTCGGTCTCCTTGGAAGGATCGCTTTCGGGCTCCCAATCATCGCCGATGGACCAGCCGGTCACACCTTCCGCGTGCCCCTCGATCCACCAGCCGTCCAGAACGCTCAAGCTCGGCACCCCGTTGAGGGCGGCCTTCATGCCGCTGGTGCCGGAGGCCTCCTTGGGCTTCTGCGGCGTATTCAGCCACAAGTCCACGCCAGCACAGAGAGACCTTGCCACCTCCATGTCATAGTCCTCCAGGTAGACGACAGGCAAAGTGTCCCCCAGAGCAGCCGCAGCCTCAAAGATGTGCCGGATTATGGCCTTGCCGCTTTCATCGCGGGGGTGGCTCTTGCCCCCATAGATGACCTGCAAGGGGCCGACTTGGGTTGCTATTCTCTTCAGGCGCTCAATGTCGGAGAGCAGCAGATCGGCTCGCTTGTAGGCGCTGGCGCGCCGCGCAAAGCCGATGGTCATCGCTTCTGGTTGCAGGCGGACGCCGGTCCGCCCTTCCACCTGTGCCAGCAGCTCCCGTTTGCTCTGCGCGTGCGCCTGCTGGATCTCATCAAGGGGAATGCCTATGGCGTAACGCAGGTAGAGATTGTCACCGCGCCACTCGGGAATAAGGCGGTCGTAGAGGCTCTGAAAAGCAGGCGCTGTCCAGGTCACGGCGTGCACACCGTTCGTAATGGAGTTGATGGGGTAGCCGGGAAACATGTCGTGCGAGATCTCCTCGTGCCGCATGGAGACCCCGTTGATGTAGTGTGAAAAGAAGAGGCCCAGGTAGGTCATATTCAGGATGCCGCTCGGGCAGCACCCGGCCGCCTGTAGGGCCGTCACCCATTTCTCGCCCAGCACCTGCCGGACTAGGTCCGGGGAGAACTGGTCCTGGCCGGCAGGCACAGGGGTGTGGGTGGTAAACACGCAGCGCTTGCGGACGGCCAGTTTGTCCGCCTCCGTGACACCGCCGAGACCGCGCCCTTCGGTCTGCTCCTCCAGGAGGGCCAGAGCGAGGAGAGCGGAGTGACCTTCGTTCATGTGGTAGAGTCGCACCCCGCCGTGCCCCAGGGCGCGCAACATGGCTACACCGCCCAAGCCCAGCACGGTTTCTTGACACAGGCGATAGCGCTCGTCTCCACCGTAGAGGTAGTCGGTGAGAGTTTGATCCCAGGGGTCGTTTTCCGCCAGAGCCGTGTCCAGTAAGTAGACGGGCACGGAGTGCCCGGACAGCCCGCGCACAAGGTAGCGCCACGCCCGCACCTGCACCTGCCGCCCCTCGATAGTCACGGACACGCGGGGGGGCAGTGGTTCCAAGAACGCCTCCGGAGACCAGACGGAAGGGCTTTCGGTCTGGTTCCCTTCGGCGTCCAGATGCTGGTCGAAATAGCCCTTGTGGTGCAGCAGTGTGACAGCCGCCATGG
>CAZSSQ010000085.1:6604-10977 GCA_964609465.1 uncultured Dehalococcoidia bacterium | reverse complement strand
GCCGAGATCCTGGAACGGGACGTGGCCGCCCTCCTGGAGGTGCTGGAGCGGCGCGCCGTGGAGTTCAAGGACACCCTGATGATGGGCCGCACCCACGGCGTCCACGCCGAGCCCACCAGCTTCGGCCTCAAGCTGGCGACGTGGGTGGACGAGATGCGGCGCAACGCCCGTCGCCTGGCCGAGGCCAAGGCACAGGCGGCGGTGGGCAAGGTCAGCGGGGCCGTCGGCACCCACGCCACCGTGCCGCCGGAGGTGGAGGAGAGGACCTGCGCGCGCCTGGGCCTGGCCATGGAGGCCGTCAGCAGCCAGATCGTGCATCGGGACCGCCACGCCCACTTCGTGGCCACGCTGGCCATCATCGCCGCCTCCCTGGAGCGCTTCGCCACCGAGATCCGCAGCCTCCAGCGAACGGAGATCCTGGAGGCCGAGGAGCCCTTCGCCAAGGGCCAGACTGGCTCCAGCGCCATGCCCCACAAGCGCAACCCGGAGAAGTGCGAGCGCGTCTGCGGTCTGGCGCGCGTCATCCGCGGGCACGCCGTCACTGCCCTGGAGAACGTCGCCCTGTGGCACGAGCGCGACATCAGCAACTCGGGGCCGGAGCGCATCATACTGCCCGACTCCTGCCTGCTGCTGGACTACATGCTGGACATGTTCACCTGGATCATGGACGGGCTCCAGGTCTACCCGCAGCGCATGCGGGAGAACCTGGAGATGACCCAAGGCGTCATCTTCTCGCAGCGGGTGATGCTGGCCCTCATCGAGAAGGGGCTCAGCCGCCAGCAGGCCTACGACATCGTGCAGCGGAACGCTATGCAGGCCTGGAAGGAGCGCCGGCCGTTCCGCCAGCTCCTCGACGCTGAGCCGGACGTGACATCACGTCTCTCGCCCGCCCAGCTGGACGCTATCTTCGACTACGGCTACTACCTGCGGCACGTGGACACCAGCTTCCGGCGGGTGGGCCTGCTGACATAGGGGCCTGCCAACGTGGGGGCGGAGCTTCAGCTCCGCCCGCGATGACGGTATGGCAACGAATCGGACTGTTGGCCTCTGAAGGCCAGGCTTCAGCCTGGCACGGTTAGCGGCAGAAGGCCAGGCCTTGGCCTGGCGCGAGCCAGCCTGAAGGCTGGCCTTCGGGCGGACTACAGACCCAGGCGCTGAAAGTGAGGGCAGAGTAGGTGACATCGCCGGTCTTGATTGAGACTCACCTCCCCAACCTGTACGCCCGGGGCAAGGTGCGCGACACCTACGACCTCGGCGACCGCCTCCTCATGGTGGCCACGGACCGCATCTCCGCCTTCGACGTCGTCCTGCCCAACGGCATCCCGGACAAGGGGGCGGTGCTCACCCAGCTCTCCGCCTTCTGGTTCGAGCAGACGGCCTCGGTGGTGCCCAGCCACTTCATCCGCCTGGCCGACGGCACCCCCGCCGACGGCCTGCCCTTCGAGCTGCCGCCGGAGTTCGTCGGCCGCTCCATGATGGTGCGCAAGGCGCGTAGGGTGGACATCGAGTGCGTGGTGCGGGGCTACCTGTCCGGCTCCGGCTGGGCCGAGTACAAGGAGTCGCAGAGCGTCTGCGGCATCCGGCTGCCTCCCGGCCTGCGGGAGAGCGACGAGTTGCCGGAGCCCGTCTTCACGCCGTCGACCAAGGCGGAGAGCGGCCACGACATCAACATCAGCTACGAGCAGGTGATCGAGATGGTGGGGCCCAAGGCGGCCAGCGTGCTCAGCCTGCGCAGCCTGGCCCTGTACAAGTACGCCGCCCAGTACGCCCGCCAGCGGGGCATCATCATCGCCGACACCAAGTTCGAGTTCGGCTGGGTGGATGTGGACGGCCAGGAGGAGCTCATTGTCATCGACGAGGTGCTGACGCCCGACTCCAGCCGCTTCTGGCCCGCCGACGGCTACCAGCCAGGCGGCCCGCAGCCCAGCTTCGACAAGCAGCCAGTGCGCGACTGGCTCACGGCCTCGGGGTGGAACAAGCAGCCGCCGGCGCCGGTCCTGCCGCCGGAGGTCGTAGCCAGCACCTCGGAGCGCTACAGGGAGGCGTACCGGAGACTGACGGGGCGGGAGCTGTCCCGCCCGGGGGAGGGCTAGCCGTGTTCCTGGCGAAGGTCTACGTCACCCTTAAGCCCACAGTGAACGACCCCCAGGGGCTCACCATCAAGGGCGGCCTGCACTCCCTGGGCTTCACCAGCGTGGAGAGCGTGCGCGCCGGCAAGTACATGGAGATCCGGCTCGACGGCGACAGCCGCCAGGAGGCGGAGCGCCTCCTCAACGAGATGTGCCGCCAGCTCCTGGCCAACCCCATCATCGAGAACTACCGCTTCGAGCTGGAGGAAGCGTAGCCGCTGAACCCCACCCTCACGTGTAGGGGCGTAGCTTTAGCTGCGCCCGCTCCGCCCAGGGCCGACCTAAAGGTCGGCCCCTACGAGGTGTGTGCCCTCCTACACCAGCCTGCCCTTCGTGCTGGGCGTCTGGCCGGCGCGGCGCGGGTCGAGGCGGCTGGCGGCGCCGAGGGCCCGCCCCAGCGCCTTGAAGAGCGCCTCCGCCTTGTGGTGGTCGTTGCCCCCCGAGAGGATGCGGGCGTGCAGGGTGAAGCGGCCCTCCGCGGCCAGCGTCGCCAGCACGTGGCCCACCATGTCCGTCGGCAGGCAGACGCCCGCAGGGTCGCCCAGGTGCTCCCCCGCCCACGACAGGTCCAGCGAGGAGTAGCCGCGCCCGCTGAGGTCCAGGGCCACCAGGGCCAGCGCCTCGTCCAGCGGCACCAGGGCGTCGGCCATGCGCACGATGCCCTGCCGGTCGCCCAGGGCGTCGTTCAAGGCGCGTCCCAGGCAGAGGGCCACATCCTCCGCCGTGTGGTGGGCGTCGCGGTGGAGGTCGCCCTGGGCCTTGATCATTATGTCAATAAGCCCGTGTTGCCCGACCTGCTCCAGCAGATGGTCCAGCATGCCGATGCCCGTGTCCACCTGGACCCGGCCGCCCGCCGAAGGCGGGTCCAGGTCCACCCGCACCGAGACGCGCGTCTCCTTCGTCTCCCGCTCGATGCTGCCCTGCCGCCTGCCTGCCGGACGGCCCGTCCGGGCGGCCGCCGGCCGCGTCCGTCCACGCCTTCGCTCGCCGACCACTCGTCCCTCCTATCCCCGCCTTTGGCGGGCACGCCTGTCCACCGAATGCGCCACCTGTAGGGACAGAGCTTCAGCTCTGTCCTGGGCCTTGAGGACGGAGCTAAAACTCCGTCCCTACGTCTGGCGGCCAGGCTCAAGCCTGGCCTTCGGAGACTAGGTCCTTCAGGGCCCGCAGGAGCGCGTCGGTGTGCTCCGGCAGGCCAACGCTGATGCGCAGGTAGCCTCTCAGCAGAGGCGTATCGAAGTGGCGCACAAAGATGCCCCGCTCCGCCAGGCGGTCGCGGACCCAGCGCGCCTCCAGCCCCTCCACTCGACAGAGCAGGAAGTTGGCCTGGGAAGGATACGCGCGCAGGAAGGGGAGGCGCGCCAGCCTTCGATACAGCCGCTCCCGCTCCCGCACCAGGGAGGCGACCCGCTCCCGAAGGACGTCCACGTCCTCCAGGGAGGCCAGGACGGCCACCTGGGCCGCCACGTTCAGGTTGTAGGGCGGCTTGATGCGCAGCAGCAGCGAGGCCAGGGCAGGCGGGAAGACGCCGTAGCCGGCGCGCAGCCCGGCCAGTCCCGCCCACTTGCTGAAGGTGCGCAGGACCACCAGCCGCTCTTGCTCCGACACCCGCGAGACCAGGCTCTCGCCCCCGAACTCCACATAGGCCTCGTCCACGACCACCAGCAGCCCGAGGCCCAGCAGCGTCTCCACCTCTCGAGCGGAGACGGCATTGCCGGTGGGGTTGTTGGGCGACGCCACGAAGATGACCTTGGCCCCCCGGCCGGCCGCCTCCTCGATGCCAGGCAGGTCCAGGGAGAAGTCCTCCCGCCGCGGCACCGCCACGACCCGCCCGCCGCAGACCGACGTGCTGAAGGAGTACATACCGAAGGTGGGCGGGCAGTCGATGACCCCCTCGCCCGGCGACAGGGTGGCACGGAGGACGAGGTCGATGAGCTCGTCGCTGCCGCTGCCCGCCACCACCAGCTCCTCGTCGACACCCAGGTAGGCGGCGAGGGCCCGCCGCACCTTGCGCTGCTGGGGGTCGGGATAGATGTGGTAGGAGCCGGCCTCGGCCAGGGCAGCCAGGGCTTTCGGCGACGGGCCATAGGGGTTCTCGTTGCCGTCCAGCTTGACCACCCGCTCGGGCGGGATGCCCAGCGCCTCGGCCAGCACGTCGGTGGGCTCGATGGGCTCGTAGCCCTCCATGGCCAGCAGGTCGGGGCGCAGCAGGCGGGTCAGATCGGCGGCGGACGTCCGGCGCAT
>CAZSSQ010000085.1:0-6504 GCA_964609465.1 uncultured Dehalococcoidia bacterium | reverse complement strand
GCGTGGGCCGTCAGCCCCTCGGCGCGGGCGATGGCCGCCGCCGGCGGCCCCACTCGGCCGAGAGTAGCAGCATCAATGTCCACCACGCTGGTGAACTTCAGGAAGTCGAAGACGCTCAGGGGCGACGAGAAGCGGGCGCTGCCCCCGGCAGGCATGACGTGGCTGGGGCCGGCCGTGTAGTCGCCCACCGCCTCGGGCGAGGTCTCGCCCAGGAAGAGGCCGCCGGCGTGCCGCACCCGCGGCGCCCAGGAGGCGACGTCGCGCACCAGCAGGCAGAGGTGCTCCGGCCCGAACTCGTTGGCCAGCTCCAGCGCCTCCTCCAGGCCCGCCGTCACCACTATGCCCCCGCGCGCCTCCAGAGCCGACCGGGCGATCCCGGCCCGCTCCAGCCCCTCGAGCTGCCGCTCCACCTCTCCGGCGACGGCCCGCGCCAGCTCCTCCGACGGCGTCAGGAGAAGGGGCGTCGCCAGCTCATCGTGCTCGGCCTGAGCCAGGAGGTCGGCGGCGCAGGACGCCGGGTCGGCCGTGTCATCGGCCACCACCACCGTCTCCGTGGGCCCGTAGAGGGAGTCGATGCCCACGTCGCCATAGACCAGCCTCTTGGCCAGGGTGACGAAGATGTTGCCGGGGCCGCAGACCTTGTCCACCCGCGGCACCGTCTCCGTGCCGTAGGCGAGGGCGGCGATGGCCTGGGCGCCGCTGGCCCGGAACACCCGGTCGACGCCGGCGATGTCGGCGGCCACCAGCTTGAGGGGTGACACCCGGCCGTCGGCGGAGGCCGGGCTCGCCACGTACACCTGCTCAACGCCGGCAACCCGCGCCGGTATCACAGTCATCAGCACCGACGAGGGATAGACGGCCACCGTCCCCGGCACGTAGACGCCCACGCGCTCCAGGGGCCGAATCTGCACCCCCAAGCCGTCCTCGAAGAAGTCGGACGGGCCGCGCTGGCGCTGGGCCTCGTGGAAGGCGCGGATGCGGTCGGCGGCGAAGCGCAGGGCCTCCACCAGGGGCGGGTCCACCTGCTGGCAGGCCGCCTGCACGTCGGCTGGCGGCACCTCCAGCGAGGCGTACTCGACCCCGTCGAAGGCGCGGCTGTAGCGGCGGACGGCGGCGTCGCCCTCCGCGCGCACGGCCGCCACGATGCGCTCCACCGCCTCCTGGGCCGAAAGCTCAGCGCCGAAGACCTCCCGAATGCGCTCCCGGACCGCCGGCGGCAGCACTGTCTCGCCCAGGGGCTGGCGGCGGAGCACCGTCCGTCGCGCCTCCCCTGCCCCGTAGATGATCCTCACGAAAGGTAGTCCTTGATAGCCCGCAGGATATCGCTGCGGCTCCTGTCCAGGAAGGCCTGGATGCGGTCCCAGCCCACGTGCCGGACGGTCTCCGACAGCATCTCCGGCACACCCTTGATGAACTCCTCCAGGGCCTCGGGCGTGCCGATGCCGTACGCCTTCAGGTAGCGGCCGGCCAGGTAGCGGAAGCTCGCCCAGTCGGGGGCGTGGGCCGTCACCTCGACCGATATGTCGCGCCAGCGCCTCAGGGACTCGGCGTCGATAAAGCCGACGTGTATCTCCAGGGCGCTGGCGGCCAGCTCCTGGCGCACGTGCTCCATGATCTCCCGCTTCGTGCGCTCCTGGCGGTCCAGCTCGTACTGGAGGACGCGGTCCAGAACGTTGGCGCGCGCGTCGCCGCCCAGGGGGGACTGCTGGCCGAAGAAGGGCCGGTAGATGTCCTCGATCCACACCTCATCCATGACCAGGTGTGAGACATAGCCGGCCACAAAGGAGCGCGTCGAAGGGTTCAGCCGGCTAGGGTCGGCCAGCTCCGGGTGCTCGCTGAAGAGGGCCGCCACGCCGTCCTGGTGACCGAGCTCGTTCAGGTCGAAGAAGTGGGTGCGTTCTCGCTCCCAGCGCATGAGCACGTGGATGTCGGGCGTAGTCGATCCCAGGTAGTAGGCGCCCAGGTCCGCCTCCAGCGCCGCGTGGCGCAGGCGGTCGGCCAGCTCCTTGGCGACGCCCATGTGCAGGGCCAGGGGTGGCATGACTACTCAATGATCTTGTTGATGGGATACTCCACGATACCCCGCGCTCCGGCATCCTTCAGCTTGGGCACGATCTCCCGCACCACGGACTCATCGACGATGGTGTTCACGGCTACCCACGCCTTATCGGAAAGGGAGGAGATGGTGGGCTTCTCCAGGGCCGGGAGAATGGCGATGACCGTATCGAGATCTATCACCCTCACGTTCAGCATAAGCCCCACTTTGCCCTCCGCGGCCATGGCGCCCTTGAGCATCAACGCAACGTCTTCGATCTTCTTGCGTCGCCAGGGATCGGCCCAGGCTTCCTTGCTGGCGATGAGGCGCGGCGTGCTCTCCAAGACCGTCTCCAGGACCCGCAGGTTGTTGGCCGCCAGCGAGCTTCCCGTCTCAGTCAGCTCGACGATGGCGTCGGCCAGGACGGGCGGTTTGGCCTCGGTGGCGCCCCACGAGAACTCGACATGCGCCTTGACGCCCGCCCGGCGCAAGAAGTCACCGGTCACCTTCACGAGCTCGGTAGCGACGCGCTTCCCCTCCAAGTGCTCAACCTTCTTGATGGGTGAGTCAAGGGGTACCGCCAGCACCCAGCGCACCGGCCGGCGCGTCTCCTTGGAAAACACCAGGGCGGCCACCTCAACCACGTCGGCCCCGTTCTCCTGCACCCAGTCGTAGCCCGTTAGGCCGGCGTCCATCACGCCGTCCTGCACATAGCGAGGGATCTCCTGGGCTCGGACAAGAATGCACTCCATCTCCGGGTCATCCACGGAGAGGTTGTAGGAGCGGGAATGGAGCGTCACGTCGTAGCCCGCTTTGCGGAACAGGGCCAGAGCAGCCTCCCGGAGACTGCCGGCCGGCAGACCAATCCTCAGCACCCCGCGACTCATGGCTTTCCTGCTCCTCCTCTTAGAACAAGCGAGCCCGCCTGCCCGACGCGCCGTCGGGATCGGCAGGCAGGGTCATTCTACAATGAGCCCCTGGCGGCTTCAACTGAAGGGGGCCACCCTGGGAGCGCCCTCGTCAAAAAGGATATAATTCTAGACGGAGGCTAGAATGCCCAAGAGATCACCCGGCAGAGAGGCCAGGAGGAACGTTCTTCTGCTTCTTGGCGCCGTGCTGCTGGCGCTGGGACTGGCGGGTTGCGCCGCATCCATCAAGGAGAAGAACGCCGTCCACGTGGTCACCATCGACGGGATAATCAACCCGGTTATGGCCCACTACGTCGAGAGCGCGATCGGCGCCGCCGAGGACAGCGACGCGGTGGCCGTTGTCCTGCGCCTGGACACCCCCGGCGGGCTGGACACCTCCATGCGCGACATAGTGCAGCGCATAGAGTCATCCCAAGTGCCGGTCATCACCTACGTCTGGCCGCCTGGGGCCCGCGCCGCCTCCGCCGGCACCTTCATCACCCTGGCCGGGAACGTGGCGGCCATGGCCCCCAACACCGCCATTGGCGCTGCCCATCCCGTGGGCGGGACCGGCGAGGACATCGAGGGGACGCTGGGCGACAAGGTCACCAACGACGCCGCCGCCTACATCACCGGCATCGCCAAGCTCCGAGGCCGCAACGTCGATTGGGCTGAGCGCGCCGTGCGGGAGAGCATCTCCGCCGATGAGGAGGACGCCGTCCGCCTCAACGTTGTCGACCTGGTGGAGCCCGACCTGCCCTCCCTCCTGGCCGCCGTCGACGGCCGCTCTGTAGACCTACTGACAGGCCCCACCACCTTGCAGGTAGCCAACGCCCCCGTTGTCGAGAACAACATGACCCTGGTGCAGCGCTTCTTCCTGATCCTGAGCGACCCCAACATCGCTTTCATACTGCTCAGCGTGGGGCTTGCGGCCATCGCCATCGAGATGCTGCACCCGGGGTTCATCCTGCCCGCCGTTGTCGGGAGCATCGCCTTGCTGCTGGCCTTCTTCTCGCTGGGCACCCTGCCTGTGAACTGGGCGGGCGTCCTCCTCATCCTTCTGGCCTTCGCCCTCTTCTTCGCCGAGCTGCTGGTGGCGGGTTTCGGCGTCCTGGGCGTCGGCGGCATTATCTCGCTGATCCTGGGCGGATTGCTCCTGACCAGCACCAGCAACCCCGAGTTCCAGGTATCGAGGTGGCTTATCTATGGTTGGGCCGCCGTGATCGGTGTATTCTTCCTGATGGTGATGAGCACCATCCTTCGCATGCGACGCATGCCCGCCACGACTGGCATACAGTCGCTCATTGGACGCGCCGCCGTGGCCCGCTCCCCCCTGGAGCCGAGCGGCCAGGTGTTCCTGGAAGGCGAGCGCTGGCAGGCTACCTCTGAGGACGGGCCTGTCCGAGTGGGCGAAAGGGTCATAGTAACCGGCGTGCGCGGTCTTCACCTGACCGTCAGGAGGGCGCCCGGCGAAGGAAAAGCGGAGCCTCCGGCAGGGGATGACCGGCCGGAGGCACGGCGGCCAGAAGAGGGTCAGGCAGGCACGGCATGACCGCGCCCGGCTGACCCGCGGACCCTTCGAAGAGGCACAAGCAAAGGAGCTAGACATGGAACGGTTTGTGAAGGCGCTGTTGGTCGCCCTCGGATTCTTCCTCCTCATACCCCCGTGGGGCTTCCTCGCCTACCCGTACGCGGTGCGCATCGTCCAGGAGTACGAGCGGGGCGTCATCTTCCGTCTCGGCCGGCTGGTGGGTGCCCGGGGACCGGGCCTGTTCTTCATCATCCCCCTGGTGGAGCGGATGGTGAAGGTAGACCTGCGCATCGTGACCATGGACGTGCCCACGCAGGAGGCCATCACCCGCGACAACGTCACTGTGAAGGTGAACGCCGTCATCTACTTCCGGGTGGTGGACCCGGAGGCGGCCGTAGTCAAGGTGCTGGACCACTTCCGAGCCACATCGCAGATCTCCCAGACGACGCTGCGCAGCGCCCTCGGCCAGTCGGACCTGGACGAACTGCTCTCTGAGAGGGAGCGCATTAACCAGCGCCTCCAGCAGGTCATCGACGAGCAGACGGAGCCCTGGGGCGTGAAGGTGAGCACCGTTGAGGTGAAGGACGTGGAATTGCCCCAGACGATGCAGCGGGCCATCGCGCGCCAGGCGGAAGCCGAGCGCGAGCGGCGGGCCAAGGTCATCCACGCCGAGGGCGAGTTTCAGGCGGCCCAGAAGCTTGCCGACGCCGCGCGAATCATGTCCTCGGCGCCCAACACGCTCCAGCTTCGGTTTCTCCAGACCCTGACCGAGGTGGCCTCCGAGCGCAACAGCACAATCGTCTTCCCGGTGCCCATCGACATCATCCAGGCCTTCATGAACCGGAGCGGGGCGGCGCTGGCTGCCGTCGCCGGGGCCGTATCCCCAGGCGTCACTGAGCCTCCCGCCAGCAGCTCGCTGCCAGGACTGGAAAGCGCCGGAGAGAGCGAGAAGAAGGAGCCCGAGGAGTCTTAGCCCGCCGCTATCCCTTCAGGGTGACCTCGCCGGCCTCAATGCGGACGTGCGAGCCGTCGGGCCGGCGGAGAATGAGCGTGCCGTCGGGCTCGACGTCTTCGGCCACGCCCTGTTCCACCACCTCACCAGACCTGACGCGGACGCGGCGGCCTAGTGTGTCGAGGTGCGCCTTCCAGCCCAGATGGACCGGCTGGCCACGGCGCGCCGCCTCGTACAACTCCTCGAAGCGACGCAGGACTGTGGCCAGCAGTTCTTCTCGCGCCACCTCGCGCCCCAGCTCAGCCGACATGCTGGTGGCTATGTCCCGGATCTCCTCGTTTGCCGACACGTCCAGGTTGACGTTGAGGCCGATGCCGGCGATGGCGTAGTCCACCCGGCCGCCGCTGAACTCGGAGTCGATGAGGACGCCGGCCAGCTTGCGCGGCCCCACCAGCACGTCATTGGGCCACTTGACCCGCGCCGAGAGGCCCGCCACCTCCCCCACTGCCTGACAGATGGCCAGGGGCCAGATCATCCCCAGCGTCCGCACGTGCTCGGCGGCGGGCCGCAGGACCACCGAGAAGTACAGGTTGGCGCCCGCAGGTGAGACCCACTCTCGGCCCAGGCGCCCCCGACCGGCTGTCTGCTGGTCGGCGAGGATAGTGGTGCCCTCAGGGGCGTCGCGCTCGGCTTCCTGCCTGGCCGCATCCTGCGTCGAGGGGAGACGCTCGTGGTAGAAGAAGCGCCGCCCCACGTAGCGGGCCCTTAGGCGAGCCTGGAAGGCTTCGACAGAGAACCCTTGGCTCATGGGACCGTCTTCCCCGAAAGTAAGGGGCCACCCCGGTGTCTCGAGGTGGCCCCGCGTTGCTAGGCCCAGGGCCTAGCCTCTCCTGCCCCCGCCAAAGGCGGATCCGCCCTGGCGGAAGAGGCAGGCCGCGCGTCTAGGGAGCAACTACCCCCAAGGAGGCGCGGTGCGGGTGGATAGACCCTAAGGCGTAACAACTATCGCTATTGTCCATCCGCATCACCTCCTTTCCTAATCGCGATGCTACCACAGGGGCCTCGCCCCGTCAACGGA
>CAZSSQ010000084.1:0-10983 GCA_964609465.1 uncultured Dehalococcoidia bacterium | reverse complement strand
CTGGGCCACGAGGAATCGTGTTGCGGCCACTTCGCACGCCGTCTCGGTGACGAGTACCTGTTCCAGTGCCAGGCCAAGCAGAACATCGAGACTCTACAGCGCTACAACGTGAAGAAGATCGTCACCATCTGCCCGCACTGCTACCACACCCTGAAGGACGAATACCCCCAGTTCGGGGGAGAGTTCGAGGTGGTCCATCACACGGAGCTGATCCTCCAGCTCATCACGGAAGGCAGGCTGAAGTTCAGCCAGGAACTCAACAAGGTGGTAGCCTATCAGGACCCCTGCTACCTCGGCCGATACCACGGCATCTACGAGGCGCCGAGGAAGATCCTGGCGGCCATCCCGGGCATCAAGGTGGTGGAGATGGCCCACTGCCGCTCCGAAAGCCTGTGCTGTGGCGCCGGCGGGGGGCGCATCTGGATGGAGGAGGAACCTAGCCAGAGGGTGAGCGGACTGCGCATGAAAGATGCGCTCGCCACCAAGGCTGACATACTCATCACCGCCTGCCCCTTCTGCATGCAGATGTTCGAGGATGCCGCAAAAGGGTTGGAGAAGCCCATGGAGGTCCTTGACCTGGTGGAGCTGCTAGAGAGGGCAGTGGCGCCGCCGGCGGTCGTGGCTGAGCCTGCTTCCACCTTGACGTTGGAGGTTGGCACCGTCACCAGCGGCCGCCCCCTGAGCATCGTCGGCGGCGGCTAGAGCGCCCCAGGCACCAGGCCCTACCGGGGGTCGAAGGCGATCGTAGGAAACTGACTTGATAGGAGGAAGCAAGCCATGAAAGACAAGTGCTTCATCTACTACGGCAACCCGTGCAGCGCCTGCCTCTCCGACCCGCAGGTAAAGAGTTTCGAAGACGCGATGCGGCAGGGCGTCGTCGAATGCCCGTTTGCGGCCGACCGTGCTCAGTGTTCGCCGCCGCGCTTCGCCTGCGTACGAGTGGCGGGCGCCAGGATGGCGCGAGCGGTTATTCAGTTCTACACGGAGGCAAGCGAGGAGACCCTGACGCTGGACCGTGAGTTCTTCCGGCGTCGGGGGCCTCTGCCGGGACAGGGGGTCGAGGCTTACGTTGACCCGGAGCGCGGCTTCCAGCGCATTACGGACCCCAAGCAGGCCGTGCAGCGCGTGTGGGAGCACGCCCATGCGGTGCTGGGCCTGCAGCCCGGCGAGCACGTGCGTCACCAGCTCGGGCACTACGCGCCGCCCGCAGGCGATGTGCCCGCGGCTTTGTTGCGCCGTGTCGGGGAAGGGGCCAGCGTGGGCAAGACAGGCAAGGTCGTGGAGACTGGGCGCCCACGGCCGCGTTCCGCCGCACCGCAGCCGGCGAGCCAGTAGCCAAGCCAGAGCGTTACCAATAGCCTGGAAGAGGACAGCGGCAACGGGTACCGTGCCAACCCCAGAATAGAGACGGAGTCTTGCTGGCTTACACGCTCGTCGCCAGCTCTAGGGCTTGGTGGCGGTGACCAGCGAGCTCGTGGCAGGAGCCGGTAGGCGTTTGACTGCAGCGTTCGCGAAGCCCGTCTCCCTCATCCAGGCCATGATCTCCCTCCCGCTGTAGGAGCGCCCGTGACCCGTGTTGACCAGCATGTTCAGCGAGAAGAGCACCGCGGAGGTGGGCGAGGTCTTGCTGGAGGCGATGAGGTTCTCGTGGACCACCACCAGCCCTCCAGAGACCAGGGAATCGTGGGCCTTCCGCAGAAGCTCCTTGGCCCGCCGCGGAGGCATGCTGTGAACCACCGCCGATAGCAGGACCACATCGTTGCCCCTGCCGAAGTCATCACGAAAGTAGTCCCCCGCCCTGGTAATGACCTGATCCCGCAGGCCGAAGGAAGCGATAGTCTCCTCGGCAATCGGTATGGCCGGGGGAAGGTCAAAGACGATACAGCGCAGCTCGGGGTACTTCCTGGCCAGGAAGCAGGAGTACGTGCCGGGACCGCCCCCGGCGTCGAAGAGCTGCCTGCGGCCGGTGAGGTCCAGGGCTTCGGCCAAAGCCTCCCCTGTGTGCATAGCCCGATCGTGCATGGCCAGAATGAAGTCACGGTGTATGCTGGGACCCTCTCCCGGGTCGGCCGGTGCGATAACCGGCTTGTTGGTGCGCACTGCCTGGGCCAGGCGGCCCCACGTTCGCCACAGCCAGTCGCTATGGTTGATGCCGTCGCCTACGTAGGTAGGCTTGCCCCTCACCAACAGTTGAAGACCCTCGGGCGTGTTGCCACAGCGATTGCTCTCCTGTCGCAGGAAGCCCAGAGCCACGCAGGCGTTTAGGAGCAATCTGGTGGAGCGAGGGTGGGTGCCGCAGCGTCTGGCGATCTCTCGCGCGGGCAGGAGCTCTTCGCCGAGAACGTTGAACACCCCCAGCCGGCTGGCCGCCATCAGCACTCTGGCCGGCTGCCACCCGGTCATCGCTCGCATGATGGGGCTCGCCGGCCCTCCCTGTCGCGGCGGCTCTGTTGTCACAGCGGTCTCTCCCTCGGGCTGTCAGTCCTGGCAGGCAATTCTACATCCAGCCACTGCAGGCGATGCAACCTTCGGGTTGAGCGTGTGGGGGAACCCCGATGACGCGGCCGCGGAGCAGTCGGCCTGCCCTGAGGCGGGCAGCCGTTTGTGGTTTTCGATCGCTCCGCGTCAGGTCTCTGCGCGGTAGCCCATCCTCTCGGCTGCTACGTCCATACCAGTGGTGAGGATGCGTTCCGCTGCAAGCGGGTGCTCTCCAGCGACCGCGCGGAGGTCAATCGTCTTCAGGTAGCGACGACAACCCTCACAGACACTGAGTCGGTAGACGTTGTCGTCGCTCGGGTAGTGGGCCAGTTGTGCCGGCTCCTCGTTGCCACAGAAGGGGCAACCCAGGCGGCGGAACGTCCACTCGCTGTCACAGCGCGAGCAGAGGAGCCGCCTGCGGCCGCTGTCCCTTCCCAGGGCAGCAATATCTGGCTCGCCGCCACAGATCGGGCAGTAGCCACGATACCAACCGGCATCGTCTACCAGCGGAGCTAGGGCCTCAGCCTGCGCCCGCAGGAAGGGGCGCAGGGCCTCGCGGAAGACGAGGCTGACCAACTCCCAGGGCAACCCCGCCTTCTCCGCCTCCTGGAGGCGACCCTCGCGCAGGTACTCGACGGCAAGCTCTCCCATGTGCTCCCGCTGGTCATGCAGCCAGGCGTGGATCTTCGCGAGGGGGTTGATAAGCTCCCGCCGATGGCGGGCGATGGTGAAGCCAATCTCGGCCAGGAGGGTGGCCAGCTTGCCCGCGTCGACCTGCACCTGCTCGGGCGAGAGGAGGGCACGCCCCTCACCCAGCCGCCGGCTGGCTTGCTCCTTGTCCAGGGCGGCGGCGGGGCCCGGCTCCATCGCGACACGGGCTTCAGCCTCCAGGAGGGCGCCGTAGAGCTGAAGGGCGTCCGCCAGGTCGGGCCGCTTTTCGGCCCCCTCTCTCAACGCTAGCAGGATCTCGTCGTAGCTGACCATTTGAGGTCTGTGGACACGCCTGCGTCAGCGAGCTATCCCTTCTCGCCGTGCTCGAAGAGAGGGAGATTGCGTGCCACCAGGCCGAAGGCCATCACGCCAGCCGCTACGATGCCAAGGGTGACAGCGAACTCCATCCAGTGAGGGAAGTAGCCCGCGCCTTCGGGGCGGGCCAGCCCCACCAGACTCACATCGAACCGGTTCATGATCACCCCGCCGATCACCAGCAGGGCGCTCACCAGCAGCCAGCCGCTGCTCCGCCGGACCGCTGGCAGGGAGAACAGCACCATCGGCAGGATCACGCCGCCGATCATCTCGATCAGGAAGAGGCTACCCTCCAGATCCCCTTCGAAGGCCAGGCCCAACTCGCTCGTCGCCACCAGTTCGCCGATCCTGACGCCCAGGTAGACGGCCAGGGCCACGGGCACCACCTTGGCCAGGCCACCCAGGAGATCAATCTCCAGACCTCGCCGGAACACCCGCGAGCTGATAGTGGACTCCAGGATCACCATGGCCGGGCCCACCGCCACAGCCGTCAGCCAGAACATCAGGGGCAGGAGCGGCGTGTACCACAGCTTGTGCAACTGGTCCGGCGTTATGACGAACAACGAACCCAGAGAGGACTGATGGAGAGTGGACAGCGTGGTACCCAGGATGACCAGCGGGATGACGAGCGCCTCGATGATCCGGCGAAACGGCTCCAGACGCAGGCGCTCCCACAGCATGGGGCTGAACTCGAGGGCCAGCACCCCCGTGTACAGCATCACGCACCAACCCACCTCGAACATGACCGAGTGCACGTTCCAGTGAACGATCATGTACCAGATGCGCTCCGGGCGGCCCAGGTCCACGAGCAGGGCCACCACCACCATGAGGTAGCCCAGGAAGCCAGTCAGGATAGCGGGGCGCAGGATGGGCCGGAATCGCTCGAAGCCGAAGATGTAGACCGCAGTGGCCGTAACGAAGGCGCCTGAGGCCAGGGCCACACCACACAGGAGGTCGAAGCTGATCCAGAGGCCCCACCCGTAGGCGTCGTTGAGGTTGCTGATGGCACCGATGCCGTTGGCGTAGCGGACTATCGCTGCAGCGAGCCCTAGAGCCATGAGGCCAACGAGTACCCCAGGGACGAGAACGTTGGCCAGGGGTCGCGGGCGGGTGACGGTCAATTGCCTCGTCGTCATGAGGATGCCTCCCGATCTTCGCGCGTGTCACTTGTCTTCTTAGTCATCATCCGGTTGCGGCGTTTCACCACCCAATAGAGGCCACCCAGGCCGACCAGCATGCCCACCAGGACGCTGGGCGTAGCTTTCGTCATGAGGTCCTCGCTGCGCTGCTGGACCGGCTCGTTGCCCAGCGACCGCATGCCCAGCTCCTCGAACGGCATGTGAGAGAGGTAGAGAACTGAGGTGCCGCCGGCCTCTTCCTTGCCGTAAACGTGGGGTACATACTTGTCAGGCTGAGCCTGGATCCTGGCCTCCGCCGTGGCGATGAGTTCGTCCCGCTCACCGAACATGAGGGCGCCCGTAGGGCAGGTCTTGACGCAGGCCGGCTCCAGCCCCGAGCCCAGGCGGTCCACGCAGAAGTTGCACTTACGAATGGCCGTCCCCTCCATGAGACCCCTGTCCCAGGTGAAGGTAGGCACGTCGAAGGGGCAGGCTAGCATGCAGTAGCGACAACCGATACAGAGGTCTCCGTCCCAGACCACCGGGCCCTCATCCGTTTTCTGAAGAGCCCCCACCGGGCACGCCGACACGCAGGCCGGCTCCACGCAGTGCATGCAGGCCCGCCGCCGGAATCCCCACTCCAGCTCGTCGCCGTTCTCCACCTCGTGGAACTCCATCAGTAGCCAGGTGTCGGCCGAGAGGCGCTGTGGGTTCTGGTAGCTACCGGTGCTCTTGGTGACCTCCCCCGGCAGGTCGTTCCACTGCTTGCAGGCCACCTGGCAGGCGCGGCAGGCAGTGCATTTCGATTCATCGAATAGTATTGCGACAGTCATAGCGCTCGCCATCCTTCCGGAAAGACAGGGGAGCCGTGTGCCTTCCTGCTCATGTTCACGCCTTCCTCACGTCCACCAGGAACGCCCTGACCTCAGGAATCCCAGTGTTGCCATCGGCTACGCGATGTGTTAGGAGGTTACCACTATCCCCTTTAGACAGCCCCATATACCCCCAAGCCCAGGGCATGCCAACCTGGTGAACCCTCTGCCCGTCTATGTTCAAGGGCCTTAGCCGTCTAGTTACCATAGCGATAGCCCTGATTTCGCCGCGGGCAGATCCAATGATCACCTCTGCGCCGCTTACAATGCCCTTCTCCGCTGCCAATTCCTCGCTGATTTGCACGAACATCTCTGGCGAGAGCTCCCGCATCCAAGGCATGTTCCTCGTCTGGATCCCGGTGTCAAATTGCTCCGGGATGCGGAAAAAGGTAGCCACGATAGGATACTCAGTTGGGCTACCCCTCTCACCGGTCTCCCAGAGCTTACAGACTGGGTTGAACTCGATGGACGACATGGCGTTTCTCACCGGGCTCTCCCATGGCTCGTAGTGCTCCGGGAAAGGTCCGTCAACCCTACCTGGACCAAAGATGTGCCCACGACCCTGCGGTTTCTCAGTGAAGGGGTATTTGCCGCTTGTATTCACGGGCGGCCAGGCCCCATCAGGTTGATCGCCCACCCACTTTTCGGAATTAGCATCCCACCTGATAACGGCCCGCTTCTCATCCCAGGGCTCGCCGTTGAGATCGACCGAGGCACGGTTGTACCAGATGCGCCGGTTCAGCGGCCAGGCCCATCCCCACTCAGGGAAAAGCCCGATGCCCGACGGATCAACAGGGTTGCGCCGGGCTGCCATGTTGCCATCCTCGTTGTAGCTGCCGCAGAAAATCCAGTTTCCCGAGCTGGTGGTGCCATCGTCCTTGAGCTCGGTTAACTTCGGCAGTAGCCTGCCCGTGGTCAAGTCGTAGCCATTGATCTCCTTGGCCACCGTATGAGCATCGGGCGGGTCGCCGAAGTCCCAGATCAAGTTCGTAATAGCCTCGGCATGAGGCCCGCCTTCGGTCACATAGAGGTCCTTCACTTTGCGCGCGAGCCTATCCATGATCCAGAGGTCGTCCCTCGCCTGGCCCGGAGGTTCCACCGCCTTGTAGCGCCACTGCATCCAGCGACTGGTGTTAGTGACGCTTCCCTCCACCTCCAACGCGCTGGCTGCAGGCAGGAGAAAGACCTCTGTGTTGTTCTTGGCTGGATCAACACCGGGTCGCTTCCACACTGCAGCGGTTTCTGATTCAAACAGGTCGATTGTGACAAGCCAATCTAGCTTGCTCAACGCTTCTCGCGTGGCACCGCTATTGGGCGCGCTGACAGCAGGGTTCATCGCCCAGCAGATTAGGCCCCTTATTGTCCCCGCGTCCATCGCATTGAACAGGGGAACCCAGGAATAATCACCGCTCGTCTTCGGCAGCCAACCGAAACCATAGTCATTCGCTGCCGTAGCATTATCCCCATACCACGCCTTAAGCAGGCTCGTCATGCGCGCGGCATGCCCGCCACCGCTCACGTATTCGGCCATCGTTTGCTGGCTGTTCTTGGGTGGGCCGAGAGTCCCCGGCAGCCAGTGATAGAGCAGGCCTTGTAGTGAACACCCAAGACCATTACTAGCCCCAGTGATACCATTGAGCCCTCCACCGGCGAGTCCCATATTGCCTAAGAGGAGCTGCAATATGCCGTAGCTTCGAACATTCTGTGTCCCGTGGGTGTGTTCACACGCTCCCGCGGAGAAGATGATGGTTCCGGCCTTCCCCACTGCACCAGTAGCAGCATAGGTCCGGCAAACTTCAAGGTAGTCATCCTTGGGCGTTCCCGTTACCTTGCAGACAGTATCCACATCGTAGCGCTCAAAGTGCTCTTTCAGGAGCTGGAATACGCAGTTTGGGTCTTGGAGGCTCTTGTCCATTTGGGGTTCGCCTGCCCCATCCAGTTGATACTGCCAGGTCGATTTGTCGTAGCTCCTCTTAGCCGCATCGTAGCCGCTGAACAGCCCGTCTGTGAAGCCAAAGCGTGGGTCGACGAGGAAAGAGGCGTTCGTATACTCTCTGATGTACTCCAGGTTGTAATTACCCGGATTTCGCCCAATATCATCGAGGACGTACTTTATCATGCCCCCCAAGAAGGCGATATCGGTGCCTGATCTGAACCTGGCGTAGATGTCAGCCCTGGACGAGGTACGCGAGAAGCGCGGGTCAGCATGGATAAGCTTGGCACCCCTCTCCTGTGCTCTCGTGATCCATTTCACAGAAACGGGGAAGTTCCCTGCACAATTGGTGCCGACGATCAGTATGCAGTCACTGTTGGCCATGTCTATCCAGTGATTGCTCGCAGGCCCTCTACCCACTGTTTCGGTATCAGCAGCCACAGCAGACGAAACACATATTCTGGCCCCATTCTCGATGTGGACCACGCCCAAGGAACGTTCAAACTTGCTCATGGCGTAGGCCGCTTCCGAATTCGGGAATATGCTGCCGACTGATGCTATGGCCTCGGTGCGATTGACCACATAGCCATCGCTGTCCTTCTCCACCCAATTTGCATCACGGGTCTGCTTGATCCTCCTGGCGATCTGCTCAATGGCCCAGTCCCATGTCACCTCCTCCCAGTCAGTGCTCGCCGGAGCACGGTAGAGCACCTTAGTCACCCGCTGCTCGCTATTCGCCAGCTCACGCAGAGCGACACCCTTGGGGCAAAGCGAGCCCTCATTAATCGGATGATCTGGGTCGCCCTCCGTGTTTACGATCTTTCCATCCTCCACCCCCACGAGCACACCGCACCCCACCCCACAATAGGGACATATCGTGGTTATTTCGCCAACCTTCTTGTGCAGCTTGACCTCGCCCGCTCCCTCGGCAGGGCCCAGGCCGGCCGCCAGCAGCACACTGCCCCCGCCGGCACCCGCCGCTGACAGCTTCAGGAAGTCCCTTCGGCTTACTCTACCCACAGTTCAACCTCCTAGCCGCAAGTACAAGTGTTCCAGCCCTTCGATCTTGAGATTGTGGTCACATTCACATTGTCTCCGACGATTGCCATCCCGCCCTGGAAAGTGTCTAAGCACTGGGAGCCTGGATGGACAGCGCCTGTTTCGGAAGTCGATGCCCTGGGAAGGGCTCGGTGCCCTCGTCACGACAGAGTTCGCCGTGAAAGCGAGCAGTATTGCGCCCAGAGTAGCCGACTGCGATCTTGTGCGCAAGACCCCGGACCCAAGTCTGGAGGCACTCACGACGGGACGGAGCGCCTTTAAGGCAGACGCATAACCCTGCGAAGCGCTGTGATGCTGGGTCCGGCCCATTCTCGCGCTCGCAGGCCCTCATTGGTTCGCAGGCCAGCACTCCAGGCTCGGGCGCCGCCAGCGAAGGGCAATAAGCGGAAGATCTTGCAGCGCCACGGCCCGACCCTGACCCTCTACGAGCCCCACTCCTACTTCGTGGCCTACGACTACATCAAGAACTACAAGCCGGCCCCTGGGGTTCCGGGATGTACAAGTTCGACATGTGGATCGACAAGGAGCAGGCTTAGCGGCTGCCGCTCAAGCCGCCGGGGAGTTCCTTCCCAGAATGCCCAGGACCCGGGCGTAGGCCTCATCCCAGGGGCCGCGCTCCCCTGGCTCGTACGTTGTCACCTCGAACGAGTGCCGCACCAGGGCTCGACCTTCCTCCAGCGATGACACGTGCCCCAGCGCCATCGCTTGAACAATGATGTTGCCCACGGCCGTCGCCTCCACGGGACCGGCCAGCACCGGCCGCCCCGTAGCATCGGCCGTGAACCGGCACAGCACTCGGTTCTGGGAGCCCCCGCCGATCACGTGGATCGCATTGATCCGACGGCCTCGCATCTCCTCGATGCGTTCCAGCACCCAGCGGTACCTGAGCGCCAGGCTCTCCAGCACGCAACGCACGATTGCGCCTGTATCCTGCGGCAGGGGCTGACCGGTGTCCATACAGAAGGCTTCGATGGCGGCGGGCATGTCAGGTGGGCTCAGGAAGGACGGATCATCCGGGTCGATGAGGGCAAGGAACGGTCGCGCTACTTCAGCCATCCGGGCAAGTTCGTCGTAGGAGGGGCTGTGCCCTTGCTCTGCCCAGGCCCGCCGGCACTCCTGGAGCAGCCACAAGGCCTGGACGTTTCTGAGAAAGCGAAACGTCCCGCCTACCCCGCCTTCGCTGGTGAAATTGTTGGCCAGGCTCTCGGGCGTGATCACGGGCTCCTGCACTTCGACGCCCACCAGCGACCAGGTGCCAGAGCTGATGTAGGCATAGTCGGCCTGGCTGGCGGGCACCGCCGCCACCGCCGACCCGGTATCGTGGCAGGCCGGCGCCACGACCGGCACCCCCTCCATCCCAGTCTCGTCGCCCACAGAGGGCGAGAGCGCGCCCAGCACGGTGCCCGGCGGGATGACCTCGGGAAGGAAGTGTGTGGGAATGCCCAGCTTGTCCAGAAGCGTGGTCGCCCAAGCATCCGCCCGCGGGTCATAGAACTGGGTCGTGGTGGCGTTGGTGAACTCGCACAGGGCTCGACCGGTCAGCCAGTAGTTAAACAGGTCGGGAATAGTGAGGAACGTCTGCGCACGCTCGAGCACGGGCGAGCCGGCCAGGACCATGGCCAAGAGTTGGTACAGCGTGTTGAACGGCAGGAATTGGATGCCCGTGCACTCGAAGATCTCCTGGCGGGGGACGCGCTTGAACGCCTCCTCCATCACACCCTCGGTGCGACTGTCGCGATAGTGGAAGGGCTGGCCAAGCAGCACGCCGCGCCGGTCCAGGAGGGCAAAGTCGACCCCCCAAGTATCGATGCCGATGCTCGCCGGAGACCCATACCGCTGTCTGTATAGGGCCAAGCCACGCTTGATCTCCTTGAAGAGCCGCTGGACATCCCAATGCAGCCCGTCGGGCGCCCGCACGGGCTCGTTGGCGAAGCGGTGCACCTCGGTCAGGGTCAGGCGGTTGCCGTCATAGCGGCCCAGCATGGCGCGCCCGCTCTCAGCGCCGAGGTCGAAGGCAAGCAGATCAGCGGTGTGTGACATTGATGGCTGAGGACGCCTGGGTGGCTGAGCGAGGGACTACCAGCTCTTGTAGTCCTCGCTCATCTTGCGGTACTCGAGAAACGGTTCGTCGATGGTCTTGGCCGCCAGGATGATCTGGCATGATTCCTCCAGGCAAGAGACCCACTGGAACGCCTCGTCGAGCGTCTGGCCGATGGAGAAGCAGCCGTGGCCGCGCAGCATGGCGATCTTGTACTCCTGGAGGGCGGCGGGCAGTCTCTCCACCATCTCCGCCGAGCCGGACGCGAACTCCGCCGCGACCACGGGCACCTTGTGCAGCAGGTAGGAGCCTTCGTTGTCTATGGGCACGATCTCGTCGCGGGAAAGGGACAGAGCGATGGCCGTGCGGGGATGAGCATGGACGATTGCCAGCGCCGGCGTGGCCCGGTAGATGGCGCGGTGCACCACGAGCTCGGTTGACGCCAGCATGACGCCGCTG
>CAZSSQ010000083.1:0-11201 GCA_964609465.1 uncultured Dehalococcoidia bacterium | reverse complement strand
TGGCGGGGCCGTCGTAGCGGGCCACCCACTGCTGCGCGCCGGCGGCGTTGTACTTCGCTGTGGCGTAGTCGTACCCTGTGCCGGAGCCATCGGACCACCCCGTGACATACACGTTGCCGGCGCCGTCCACCGCCAGGGCGTTGGCCTTGTCGTAGCTGCTGGCGGGGCCGTCGTAGCGCATCACCCAGCGCTCAATGGGGGGAGGGGCGGCGGCGGCGGGGCGCACGCCCCCCGGCGCGATGAGGGCGGCGGCCACCACCACCAGCATCATCAGCAGCAGCTTACACGCCATGACGCGTCCCATGAGGTGAGTCTTCATTGTCCTCGCTCCTTCCTCCTAGCGCCGGGCGCCACTGCGGCGGCCCAGGCTGCGGGCCCTCCAGGCAGACCTGAAGGTCTGCAGCTACGGAACTGAGGGCAGGGACGTTGGTAGCTGCAGGGCTTCAGCCCTGCCTTGTGGCGGGTCATTCTGTTGATGACCATCAGGCTGGCGTCCTGTCTATATGCCCCAGCCTTATGGCCACTGACTGAATAGACTCTCAGCTACAGATGGACACACACCTGCCTACCGGCAGGCAGGCAGCCACAGATTGCCCGCAACGGGCTCCGTCGGCCTGGGAATCTGTGTTTTATCTGTGTGAATCTGTGGCAATCTAAATAGTCGATGACCATCAGGCTGTCTATCGGCCCTCCCAGGGCCGGCCCCTCGGTTCGCTTGAACTTGCTGTGTCCTGACTACGCGGGGACTCGCCGGACAGCATCCTCCACCCTTCTTTTCCGAGGATGCGCAGCCGTAACAGGCGGGGTAACCGAAGACAACAGGCCCCGCCCCTTGCGCGGCCGGGGCCCATCTGCCCGAACCGGACAGGCCGACCCTGGCCACCTCAGGGCTCGGCTTTGCGGGCCGCCGCTGCCACCACTGTCGGCGGCCCCTTTGTGCGACCCAAACTACTCCCACATCGGAGACTTGTCAAGAGGGGCGCCAAGCAATCCGGCGATTGGCCCGCGCGAGAAACGCCGTGGCGGCGGCCAGGCTTCCGTCCAGAGCGACGGGCGGGTTAGACTAGAGGGTGATGTCATCTCGCTACCTGGCCGTCCTGGTCGCTCTGGGCAGCGTCTGGGGGGCCAGCTTCCTTTTCATCAAGGTGGTCGTCGATGAGACGGCGCCCATTGAGCTCGCCACCGGCCGCGCGCTCTTTGGGGCGGCGGCCCTGGCGCCTTTCGTCTGGCGGCGCGGCCTCCGACTGAGCGGCCGGCCCTGGCTGCTGAGAGACCTGCTGGTGCTGGCGGTCTTCTCCACCGCCATCCCCTTCCCTCTCATCTCCTGGGCCGAGCTGCACATCGATACCGGCATCGCCTCGGTCCTCAACTCCACCATGCCGCTCTGGACCGCCGTTTTCGCCAGCATCTTCCTGGTCGACGAGCACCTGACGCCGTTGACAGTCGCGGGCCTGCTGGTCGGATTCGGCGGAGTCGCCGTCCTCAGCGGCGGCGACCTCACCAGCCTGCGACAGGCCGGTCTCTTGGGCCACCTGGCCGTGGTGGGCGCTGCCGCCTGCTATGGCATCGGGGCGGTCTTCGCCCGCGCCCGGTTCCAGGCCGAGGACCGGGTGACCCTCGCGGCCATGCAGCTAACCATAGTCGCTCTTCTCCTGGCGCCTCTCTCGCTGGCCGTCGACGGTGCCCCTGCGCTGGACCTCTCGGCCAAGGCGTGGCTGGCGTGGCTCGCGCTGGGCGTCGTCAACACCGGCCTGGCCAACGTGGTCTACTACTGGCTCATCCTGCACGTGGGCAGCGTCCGTACCTCCCTGGTGACTTACATCATCCCCACCGTGGGCCTGCTGCTGGGCGCGACGGTCTTGGGCGAGGATCTGGGGCTCAACGCCTTGCTGGGCGCCGCCCTCATCGTGGTGGGTGTGGCGATAGTAGCCAGCGGCTTCCGTCTCGGCCTCTTGAGGCGTACCCTGCCCCAGGTAGCCGAGGCGCCACTCGAGGCCGCCGGCGGCGAGTAACGATTGCGTAACGCAGCTTGTAAGTAGAATCCCCTATACCTGCTGGCGGAATCACCTAGATTCGTGTTGACAAGTCCCTACCATACCTGCTAATATGTCGCTAAGGCCATACGGCCCCATGAGTGCACAGTCCGAAAGGAGGGTGCCATCATGGTAGACCGCATACGTTGGGGGGTATGGCAGGTCGACATGTAGGGCCCTGTCGGGACCCGGCAGGGCACGCCAGCGCGGCGGGCCCCACAGGTGATTGATACAGTGTGGGAGCCTGTAAAAGGGAATGAGACCGGCTGTATTAGGGGATTATCCCTGCGGTGGGGCCTCGTGAGCCGCGAATCAACAGCCAAATAGCGATCAGAAGAGACCGCGTCCACACAGACGCGGTCTTTTTTGTTATATTCTGAGCGCTGAGAGGACGGTAATGCCTCAGGCTCGCTACCGCCGAAGTAACCTCTGGCTCGCGGAGACCCTCTGGAAGCTGGGCGCCATCCAGTTCGGCGACTTCAGCTTCGGCCATAGCGTCGTCCACTCGCCTGTTTACGTTAACCTGCGCCTCCTCATCAGCAACCCGACCGCCCTCTGGCGAGCCGCGCAGGTCATCTTGGAAGAGATCGTGGCTCTTCAGAGCATGCGGGAGCCCCGTGTAGCCCGGTTTGACCTGGTCGCGGGCGTGCCCTTCGGCGGCCTCCACCTGGCCACCGCCTACTCTCTCACTGCCAAGGTGCCCATGATCTACCTCCACCCCCGAGAGGATGGGGCCGGAAACGACATCGAGGGCCTCTACAGCCCCAACCAGACCGCGCTGATCATCGACGACCTTATCACGGGCGGCCGGAGCATCCTGGAGACCGTCCTCCCCCTGGAGGAGGCGGGCATCCGCGTCCGCGACGCGGTGGTTCTCATGGATCGCCAGCAGGGCGGCCGCGAGCGCCTGCGGCAGTTCGGCATCAACCTCGTCTCCATCCTTACTCTGGAGGTAGCGCTCAACTACCTGATGTCCAGCGGCAAGATCTCCGAGGAATCGTATCGCCGCTCCATGGAGTACCTGAGGGCCAACCGTCCCACCTAGCACGCTGCCCCCTTGGCTGCCTTGCCTCCATCTTCCTGCTCAGGCCGAGTAGCCCCGGTGGACTCACCCCCGAGCCGGTGCTACACTCTCGCCGACGGCGAAGGGGGGAGTTTCGGGAGGTGCGAAGTTGCGATTCTCCGTGCGTTGCCTGGCCGCTGTAGTGATACTTCTGGCTGGGGGCCTCCTCGTAGCCTGCGGAGGGGGTGGCAAGGAAGAAGAGGCAGCGAGGGACAAGGCCCCAGAGGCGGCCACTGCGGCAGCCACCCCGGAGGAAGGGGCGGCAGAAGTAACCTCTGGGCCGGCCGAGGCCTTCGCCAAACTCGAGAGCTACCGCATGAACATGCGTCTCATGATGGAGGGCACCACTGCCGAAGCGCCGGGAGCTCTGGCGCTGGACCTCGAAGGGGCCTTCATAGCGCCGGACCGCAGTCAGAGCCACGTCAACGCCCGCGTGGGCGACATCGAGCTCGAAGAGGAGTCCATCAGCGTCGGCGGCCAAACCTGGGTGAAAACCGGTGACAACTGGGTGGAGGGAGAGCCGCAGCTCCAACTCGGCGATTTTTCGCCCGGCTCTTTGCTGGAGGAACTGGGGCCGGATGACTTGCGTCTCCTGAAGCCCAGCAAGGAGACCATCAACGGCGTCGATAGCCTGCGCTACAACATCGACCAGGCGGATATCGAGACCCTCCGCAGCCTCGGCGCCCTCCTCGGCCAGGACGGAAGCCTGGAGGATCTGCCGGAAGAGTTCAATGTCGACCTCTGGCTTGCCGAGGACGGTGGCTGGCCCGTGCGCGTCACCATGACGGCCCGAGGCGTCATGGACAGCGGCAATGAGATGAGCCTGGACTTCTCGATGGACGTGACTGACGTCAACGACCCTGGTATAGAGATCGAGCCGCCGGCCTAGGCCGAGAGGGGTCGGCGACAAGGCAAAGCCAGGAGGGGGAGGGCGAAAGCCCTCTCCTTTGCTTTCGGTCTCCAGGGCAACGGAACTAGAGCAGGCGACGGATGGCCTTGCGGCCGGGGCGCGGGTCGTAGTTGGCTTTGAACTGGTTCAGGGTGTCCCGCTCGATGAGGTACTTGCCGGCGAAGAGGACGGCGGGAACCTTCTTCTGCTTGATGAGGCGGCGAAGGCTCTGGGGATGGATGCCGAGCACCCGGGCTGCCTCGACCAGGTCAAGATAGTTCTCGAATGGAGTAGTGACCATCCCCTTATGATCCTGGTAAGCGGCTAAGACACGTGAATAATACTACCACCTGTGTCAAGCAAAGGGAAGAGTCACAACCTCGGGCTGTCGAAGAACAGGCCGCCGATGGTATAATCGGCCGACTCCGGAGCCCAGCAGGGCGATGCTATCTATTCTCGTCCGCGGCGCCCGACAGCTAGGCGTCGAGCTGGACGCCCACCAGCTAGACCTCTTCGAGCGCTACTATCGCTACCTGAAGTCGGCCAGCTCCCGGATGAGCCTCACCGCCGTGACCGGCTACGAGGCCGTGCAGCAGCGCCACTTCCTGGAGTCGCTGGCCCTCTTGCCCGCCTTCCGCCAGGTTGACCTGCTGGCCCCGGGCGGGCGAGAGCGCATGCTGGACCTGGGTGCCGGCGCTGGTCTGCCTGGGCTGCCCTTGAAGATCGTGGCGCCGGACCTCAGTCTGACGCTCCTGGAGGCGACGGCCCGCAAAGCCGCCTTCCTCCGGCAGGTGGTGAGCGAGCTGGCCCTGGAGCAGGTAGACGTGCTGCTGGGCCGGGCGGAAGAGGTGGCGAGACAGGCCGACCGGCGGCAAACCTATGAGCTGGTGGTGGCGCGCGCGGTGGCGCCGCTGCCTACCCTCCTGGAGCTGGCGCTCCCCTTTCTCCGCATCGGCGGGGTGCTGGCGGCGCCCAAGGGCAGCGGCGCCCCGCAAGAAGTGACCCGGTCTCAGCGAGCGCTGGGCGTCCTGGGTGGCACGCTGCTCTCAGTGGCACCCCTGTCTGTTCCCGGTGCTCGACGCCGGCCCTGGCTGGTCCTGGTGCGTAAGGTGGCACCCACGCCGGAGGTCTATCCCCGCCGCCCCGGCATTCCCGGCAAACGACCACTCTAGAAAAGCCCCCGGTTAGTGCCTGGACAGCCTGGACAAGCGTGTTAGAATTCATCCAGCCGTGTGCCCGATGGCTGGCTGTCAGGCAAGGAAGTAGGCGGCGCTCGGCGAGAAAGGGGGCAGCATGGAATTCGAGGTCATAGTTGGCAGGCTCATGCGTTTGGCCCGGCTCGATACCACCGTCTTCGACGAGGTTCGGATGGATCCGGCGGCCACGGCCTCCTCGTTTGTCGTGGCAGCGGCCGCTGCCTTCGCCGCCGGCCTCGGTGGCTGGCTTTGGTGGATACAGAAGTTCGACTTCGACGGGGGCAGGGTGTTCGTGCAGTCCGTCATCCTGGGAAGCCTCTTCGCCATCGGGCTCTGGATAGTATGGCTCTTCGTAGTCTACGTATTGCTGACGCAGGTCTTCCGGGAGCGGGCAGACCTCCAGCAGCTCATCCGGACCATGGGCCTGGCGGCGGCGCCCCTGGGCCTCTCGCTCCTTCTTCTGATCCCGGGCATCAACTATGGACTCGCGCTAACGTCCATAGCACTGTTCTTCGGCCTGACTACCATCGCCATCCAGTCGGTGACGACGGCCGAGCCGGCCAAGGTGCTCTTAGCCAACGCCGCTGGTTTCGCGGTCTGGGCCGTCGTCCTCGCCCTGCTGGTGGACGCGGGCAGCAGGACCTACCTGGCGCCGGGCATCTTCGTAAGCTACGCCTTCTGAGCCGGGACCCCCGCCGGGCGGGGCTCCGAACCGATAGGCATCGATGGGCGGCGCCGCTGCACTCGCAGAGCGGCGCTGCCCTCGTGTGTTCTCCACCCGCGCTCGTGGTTCGACAGGCCTGCCTGCCGGCCGGCAGGCTCACCATGAGCGGGCAAGTCCCGCTTATCCTGAGCTTGTCGAAAGATGAGCTCTGGGTTCTTCAGCCGTAGGGGCGAACCTTTAGGTCCGCCCCACCCGGCTAACACGCGAAGTCCAGGCTTAAGCCTGGACTTCTGGGGTCAACTGACCTTCTACCCCACGGCCCCCGAAGTACGCAGGTCCTCGATCTGCTCTCGCGTGTAGCCCAGGGAGGCGAGCACCTCGTCTGTGTGCTGGCCGGCCCGTGGCGCCGTCGTGCGCACCCGGCCCGGCGTCTCCGAGAACTTGGGTCCGATGCCCACCTGTCGCACCGGGCCCAATCGGGGGTGGTCCACCTCCACTACCATGTCCCGCGCCCGGTTGTGAGGGTCGGCGACGGCCTCGTCCAGGCTGTAGACGGGGGCGACGCAGATGTCAGACTGCTTCAGGTACTGGAACCACTCGTCGCGGGTGCGGGTGCGGAACTGCTCGCGGAAGTAGGCGAACACCTCCTCCCGCTTCGAGGCGTCGTACTGATAGGGGATGAAGTCCTCGCGGCCCATGGCCCGGCAGAGGTTGGCGTAGAAGTGGGGCTCCAGGCTGCCGAGGCTGATCCAGCCGTCGTCTTTGGTCTGGTAGACGTTGTAGTTGGGGGCGGCGCCGTTTAGGAGGTGCTCGCCGGGGCGGACAACGGTGCCATTGTAGAAGTACAGGGTGAAGGGCATCGCCAGGAGGTACATGACGCCGTCGCTCATGGCGATGTCCACGTGCTGGCCCCGGCCTGTCTTCTCTCGCGCCAGGAGGGCGGCCAGGATGGCGAAGGCGGCGTGGAGGCCGCCGCCGGCGAAGTCGGCGATGACGTTGAGGGGGATGGCCGGCGGCTGACCGGGCCAGCCAATGGCGCCCAGGGCGCCGCCAACGGAGATGTAGTTGATGTCGTGGCCCACCATGCCGGCATAGGGGCCGTCCTGCCCGTAGCCGGAGAGAGAGCAGTAGACGAGGCGGGGGTTCAGGGGCCGCAGCGTCTCGTAGTCCACGCCCAGGCGCTTCACCACGCCGGGGCGGAAGCCCTCCAGCACCGCGTCCGCCGACTCGGCCAGCCGGTAGAAGACCTGCCGCGCCTCCTCTTTGCGGAGGTTGAGGACTATGCTGCGCTTGTTGCGGGCGAGGGCGTTGTAGGCCAGGGCGCGCTCCGCCTCCTCCTCGCCCTCGGCGCTCAGGTGACTGGGGGCGACGCTGTGGAGGGCTTCCGGGGGCGCCTCCACCAGCAGCACGTCGGCGCCCATGTCTCCGAGGAGCATGGAGCAGTAGGGGCCGGGCGCCAGTCGCGACAGGTCCAGGACGCGGATTCCCTCCAGCGGCATCATGGCGGTTCCTCCTCAGGCCTGGTGGGTTGGCAGGTCGCATCATCGGGCGCCAGAGGGGGAGTGTCAAGGCGAGAGGGGTGGAACCGGTGTAGGGGCGGGGCCATGCTCCGCCCCTACGGGTGCAATGCGAAGCGCGTGGGCAATACGTAGGGGCAAGGCTCGCCCCTGCCCCCGGAAGGGCGCCCGCGAGGGGCGCCCCTACGATTCGAGCGCGGCCCCGGCCACGGTAAGGAGCGTGCCGGCCAGCACCTCCCGCCAGCTCTCGCCGAGGCGGTCGCGGTCCAGGCGCACCTGCGTCTGACCCACCCACACCTCGGGCGGCGCTCGCCGTCGCAGCTCCTCGCGCGGCAGGTGGGCGCCTTCGGCGAGGCGCACCACGATCTGGCCGTCCTCGGTCTGGATCGACTGCACGCTGGCGCGACGGGCCAGAAGGCGCAACTGCACGGCGAAGAGCAGGTTGTGCACCGGCGGCGGCAGGGCCCCGAAGCGGTCGACCATCTCCCGCGCTACCTCCGCCACCTCTGACTCCTCTTCGGCGGAGGCGAGGCGCTGGTAGAGCGCCAGGCGCAGGTTGAGGTCGGGCACGTAGGAGTGGGGGATGTGGGCCGTGAGGGGCAGGTCGAGGGTGACGGTCGGGCGGGCCGTCGCCGGCAGCGGCGGCTTCTCGCCCCGCTGGAGGGCCTTCAGCCGCTCAACGGCCTCCGCCAGCAGGCGCACGTAGAGGTCGAAGCCCACGGCGCCGATCTGCCCGCTCTGCTCGGCGCCCAGGAGGTTGCCGGCGCCCCGGATCTCCAGGTCCTTGAGGGCGATCTGGAAGCCGGCCCCCAGCTCCGTGGCCTCGAAGATGGTCTGGAGCCGCTTCTGGGCCGGCTCGGTGAGGACGCGGCCGCGGTCGTAGAGGACGTAGGCGTAGGCGCGGAACGCGCCCCGTCCCACGCGACCGCGCAACTGGTAGAGCTGGGCCAGGCCCAGCCTGTCGGCCTGGTTGATGATGATGGTGTTGACGTTGGGGATGTCCAGCCCGGACTCGATGATGGTGGTGCACACCAGCACGTCGATGCCGCCCCGGACGAAGTCGAGCATCACCCGCTCCAACTGCTCCTCGGGCATCTGGCCGTGGGCAACGGCGATCTCAGCTTCGGGCACCAGGTCGCGCAGGCGGTGGGCCACCTGCTCGATGTTGTGGACGCGGTTGTGCACGAAGTAGACCTGCCCGCCGCGCTCCAGCTCGCGGATGATGGCCTCCCGCACCAGCCGGTCGTCGAACTCGCTGACGTAGGTCTTGATGGGCAGCCGCTCTTCGGGCGGCGTCTCCATGGTCGACATGTCGCGGATGCCCACCAGCGACATGTGGAGGGTGCGCGGGATGGGGGTGGCCGAGAGGGTGAGGACATCCACCTCCCGCCGCATCTGCTTCAGGCGCTCCTTGTGGGCGACGCCGAAGCGCTGCTCCTCGTCGATGATGACCAGGCCCAGGTTCTTGAAGGCCACGTCTTTCTGGAGCAGGCGGTGTGTCCCGATGACGATGTCCACCGCCCCCGAAGCCAGGTCGCTCACCACCTGGCGCTGGTCGCGCTCCGACCGGAAGCGGGAGAGCATCTCGATGCGCACCGGGAAGCTGCTCAGCCGCTCTTGGAAGGTGCGGTAGTGCTGCTGGGCGAGGACGGTGGTCGGCACCAGCACCGCTGCCTGCCTGCCATCGAGGACGGCTTTGAAGGCGGCCCGGATGGCCACCTCCGTCTTCCCGTAGCCGACGTCGCCGCAGACCAGGCGGTCCATGGGACGGGGGTTCTCCATGTCGGACTTGACCTGGCGGACGGCCTCCAGTTGGTCGGGCGTCTCCAGGTAGGGGAATGAGGCCTCCAGCTCCTGCTGCCAGGCGGTATCGGGCGGGAAGGCGTGGCCCTCCAGCACCTGGCGCGCGGCGTAGAGGCTCAGGAGCTCTCGGGCCAGGTCACCGACGGCGCGACGCACCCGCTCCTTGGTGCGCACCCAGTCGCCGCTGCCCAGGCGGGTCAGGGCAGGGGTGTAGTCGCCGGGACCGACGTAGCGGCTCACCCGGTCCACCTGGTCTGTGGGCACGAAGAGGCGGTCGCCCTGGGCGTAGCGCAGCTCCAGGTACTCGCGCTCGTTGCCGTCCAGGGTCTTGTGCGTCAGGCCGGCGAACCGGGCGATGCCGTGCTCGATGTGCACCACGTAGTCGCCCGGCGAAAGCTCGGCCAGGAACGCCTCCCGATGGGCGAAGCGGCGGGGCGCCAGGCGACGCTGCTTGGCGAAGCCGAAGACCTCGCTGTCGGTGAGCAGGGTGAGGGATGCCCCGCCGTCCTGGAGGACCCAGCCCTGGGGCAGCGAGCCCTGCACCAGGGCCAGCGCCCCGGCGGGCAGCGGCTCCTCGATGGCGGAGGCCACGCCGGCGGCGAGCCCTTGCTCGGCCAGGACCTCCGAAAGGCGCGCCGCCTGCTGCGAGACCAGCAGGACGCGCTCTCGGCGACCGACGGCGGCGGACAGCTCGCCGGCGAGGACGCGCAGGCGGCCGCCGTAGGCCGGTGCGGCGGCGAAGGGCAGGCGTCCGCCTGAGGCGGACTCGCCGCTGGCCCAGCGCGAGAGGTCGATGCGCCGTCGGTGGGACTCGAGCAGCACCCTCAGCTCGGGCCAGGGCAGGTGCGGCAGGGGAAGGCCGGCGGGCAGCTCACCGCGGCCGACCATCTCCTCGCGCACGGCCAGCACCTCGCTGTCGTGCTCCTCCAGCACGGGGGCCAGGTCGGCGGGCTCATCCCAGACCAGGAGGGCGTCGGGCGGCAGGTGGTCGAGCAGGCTGCCCCTGGTCAGGAAGGGCGTGTAGAAGTAGTCGTCGTCGAAGCCCTCACCGGCCGCCAGGAGCTCCGTCTCCCGCTCGAACCTGCCGCGGGCGTCGGTCCGCCCTGGCGGACAGGTCGAGAGGTCCAGCCGCGAGAGGAAGGCGCCCATCTCAGGGGAAGGCAGAAGCACCTCCCGCGCCGGCCCGACCGTCGCCTCCTCCATTCGCCCCGTGGAGCGCTGGCTATCGGGCCGGAACGACCGTATGCTCTCCACCTGGTCGCCCAGCAGCTCGATACGGAGGGGCAACTCCTCCACGGGGGGGAAGACGTCGATGATGCCGCCGCGACGGCTGGCCTGGCCTGGCATGTCCACCAGGCTGGTGAGCCGGTAGCCCCTCTGGATGAGCCGGCGCAGGAAGGCCTCCGGCGCGAGCCGCGCACCTACGGTCAGCCGTTCGCTGCCTGCCCGTCCGGCCAGCCTGTCCGGCAGGCAGGCAGGCGGGCCCGCGGCCAGCTCCTCGGGGGCGAGGGTGCACTGGGCCACCGCCTGCCCGGAGGCGACGACCACCAGCGGGCCTTGGGCCTCGGACAGGGCGTACAGCGTGCGCAGGCGGTCGCGGAGCACGAGGGGATCGGGGGCCAGGCGCTCGTACGGGAGGGCCTCGCGCTCCGGGAAGAGGTAGACGCGCTCGGGGTCGCCCAGCCAGGAGGCGACCTCCTCGGCCAGGGCGGCGGCCCGGTCGGGGCGCGGCGAGACGACCAGCACGGGCCGGCCGGCGGAGGCGAGGGTCGCCACCACAGCGGCCTTGGCGCCGTCGGGCAGGCCCAGGAGGAGGGGCGTGCCGCCGTCGAGTCGCGCCGCGAGCCCGTGCTCATCGAGGGCTGATCGCAGGTCAGGCAGAAGGCCGGAGAGGTTCATCTCGACATAACACCAACAGGGGCTGGCCCCGGGACCAGCCCCATCACAATTCTAGCAGGGCGCGCTGCACGGCGGCAACGGCGCTACCGGTTGAACCGGCTCATCGCCGTCTCGACGCCCTCGGCCAGCAGGCAGAG
>CAZSSQ010000082.1:0-11267 GCA_964609465.1 uncultured Dehalococcoidia bacterium | reverse complement strand
GTAGGCGTAATGCCCTTGAAGATCGTTGCGCCGAAGCAGCCCACCTGGTCCGCCGCCGGCGCCGTGCGGCAGCGGGCCACACCGCCACCCGGGCGCGGGCTGAAGACGCCGTTCGCGTTGGCGGCGTCGATGGGACCGAAGTCGATGGTGTCAATGCCGGTGCCGCTGGCGGTGAACTCGATGGTCGCCAGCAGGCCGGGGTTGGCCGCAAGGTCCTGGTCAGGGCTGGCCAGGTTGGCGAAGCAGATGAGCCTCGCGTCGGCCACGTTCGGCGTTAGGGGGTCGTCACCAACGGGCAGCGTGAGCCCGAAGCCCGTGCAGTCCCAGCCGCTACCCACGAATTGCGGAAGGTCCGTGTCCGGGGCCTTGGTGTCGTTGAGGTCGGGGTTGCCGTCCAAGTTCCCGGCAGGCACGTTACCACCCGTCGCCGTGTTGAGGGTGGTCGGCGGCGTTGCATCCGGGTCGCCCGTGTACCGGATGTGCAGCTCGAAGTTGTTGATGGAGTTGGCCACGTAGTCCTCGATGCAGACGCCTACCTGGTGCGTCGCGGCCGCCCCCACCGTCGCTTCGCTGTCGATCGGGTCGCAGGGCCGGTCGCCGTTGGTGACGTCGGCGTCGATGTGGAGGTGGGTAGTGTTCCCGTTCCCCGGGAACGTATACACGTGGGAGAACGAGTCGAGGCTGCTCCCACCAGTCGTCAGGCCGAACACGGTCAGCGGAACGAATATAGCTGCCGCCACCGCCATCACCACGAGCGTTTTGAGTCCTCGTGTCCTTCCCATGGCCTTCAGCACCTCCTGGCTACAGATCCCCGGCCTGCTCTCCCCGTCTGGCCTCTATCGTCCCAAAGTCAAGAGCCTTCAGTCGAGGTGACCGTCGCCGTTACATGTCTCGGCCGTCGTACCTTTGGGCAGAATGCTGCCTCCTGGTCTTCCCTACGTGACCTGGCTACCCTCGGCTGCTCAGTCCGCCTCTCCCATACTGTCCCGCAGAAACAGGAATTGAGGCGGGAAGCTGCGGAAGTCGTAGGCGACGGCCATCCCTGGGCCCGACGGGCAAGTGCCTATCCCGGCGACGAAGAATCCTGATCCTCTGCCCATCATTATCACGCGGTTGAGAAGGCGCATCACACGGCCGGTGCCGCCGAAGTCGCCCCCGGGGTAGCTGAACTGCCAGTCTTCCCCCTGAAGGCACAGGGCAGTTTCTCTCCCGTAGTTATCTTCCCACAAGCAGTCGCAAGGTGGCCTCTTGTGGACGACGGCGCCGAAGCAACCCACCTCGTCCGCCGGCACCGCCGTGCCGCAGCGGGCGAACCCGTCGCCCGGACGAGGCGCGCCTACGGCGTTCGTGTTGTTGGAGTCGATGGGACCGAAGTCGATGACGTCATCACCGGCGCTGTTAACGGTGAACGTGATGGTCGCCAGCAGGCCGGGGTCAGCCGTCAGCTCCTGATCAGGGCTGGCCAGGTTGGAGTGGCACACAATGACCGCGTCGGCCACGCCCGGTGTCAGGGGGTTCTCGCCCTGGGGGTATAGGAGGCCGAAGCTGGTGCAGTCCCAGCCTGTTCCCAGCATGTCGGTGCCAGCGCCATCGTTGGCATCCGGGTTCGCGTCCAGGCAGGCGGTGTCCTGCATGGCGGCCTCGCCGAGCGCAGCCCCGCACGGCACTGTCTCGGCGCTGTTGAGGGTGGTCGGCGGCTCCGCGTCCGGGTTGCCCGTATACCGGATGTGCAGCTCGAAGGTCCCAACGCTGTTGGGCTCGTAGGTCTCGATGCAGACCCCCACCTGGTGGGTCTCACCCATTGCCACCGTGGCCTCACTGTCGATGGGGTCACAGGGCCGCACGCCGTTGGTAGCATCCGCGTCGATGTGCAGATGGGTCTGGTTGCCGTTCGGAGCCGTGTACAGGTGAGCAAACGCATCGGGGTTGCTCGCCCCGTACGGAAGACCGAACACGGTCATCGGAACCACTACAGCCACCGTGGCGATCGCGATGAGAGCTAGAAACAATGGCCTTTTTGCCATGACCTTCTGCGCCTCCTGCCTAAAGGCCTTCAGCCTGACTCCACGATTTGCCTATATCGCCACAAACTGCCGGGAAGCCTCTTCCAGGCGAGTCTGTTGCCTCCTGGGCCAGCTCCTATGTCATCTTCCAAGACGTTGGAGCTGACGGTCCGCCGGCCCTCACACTGTACTCATCTTAGGGTCGGACCGTATGCCCCAACGCCAGCCTGACCATAGCGAACGAGACGCTAGGCCCCGACGCTATATACACCACCACCCGCTAAACGTCAAGGGTCTTTGCTCGTTTCTCCGCAATTTGGTGATACTACCCCTGAACCACCGGCCTCACGAAGGCTCCGGGAGTGGCCACGCAGATGAAGACCACGTCCAGGAAGTCCTTCTTCTGAAGGTCGCTTACCTCGGGGAACTCTGGAGAATAGCCCAGCCAGGTGCCTTGGTCGAACTCCCAGAGAGAGGTGAGGCTGCCCGCTGGCCCCACGTTGCTGGCGATGGTCTGGGCAGGCGTATTATCAGGGTAGGTGGTGGCTACGGGGTTGCAGCCCGCCACGAGCGTCACCGCCTCCATGCCGGGGGGAAGCGGCGTCGGAGTTGCAGCAGGGCCCGTCACGGCCGTCGCCGTTGGCGTGGCTGTTGCCACGGCCGTCCCTGGTGGGGGCGGAGGTCCGCCAGCGCCTTTGTGGATGGTAGCGCCGGCGCAGTCCACCTTGTCCGCCGGCACCGCCGTGCCGCAGCGGGCCGTACCGCCACCCGGGCGCGGGGCATTAACGTTGGTCGCGTTGGTGCCGTCGATGGGACCGAAGTCGATGACGTCATCACCGTCGCTGGTAGCGGTGAACTCGATGGTAGCCAGCAGGCCGGGGTCAGCCGACAGCTCATGGTCAGGGTTGGCCAGGTCGGCGTTGCAGACGATGAACGAGTCGGCCACGCCCACCGTCGCGGGGTCTTCACCAACGGGCGGAGCGATCCCCAGACCGGTGCAGTCCCAGCCTGTTCCCAGCTTGTCGGCGCCAGCGCCGTCGTTGGCATCCGGGTTGTCATCCAAACCCTTCCCGGTGTCCGCTACTTCCGTCGCCTTGTTGAGGGTGGTCGGCGGGTTCGCGTCCGGGTCACCCGTGTAGCGGACGTGCAGCTCGAAGTTGTTGATGGAGTTCGGCACGTAGTCCTCAATGCACACACCCACCTTGTGGACGCTGCCCACGGCCACCGTCGCGCTGGCGTCGATCGGGTCGCAGGGCCGCGAGCCGTTCGTGATGTCGGCGTCGATGGCCAGGCGCGTGCCCGCCTGTGCTGACACGCTCCAGGCATGACCCGGGGGCTGGGCTCGGCCTGAATACGCTACCCCAAGCAGCGCAATGAAAACGACGATAGTTCCACACCTCAGCCACCACCGCAGGCGTAATCCTTCCATCGGGTTTCTCCTCTCGACAGCGTACCCGCGCTACCCGGATTGACTGACTTCAGCCGCTGTGTCCCCTTACGGGTTCAGTGGGCACCTGAGCGGCAGGGGTTGGCTCAGCAGCGCAAGTTTGGCGGCGGCGAGCGCATCGCTTCCGAAGTCGACGACGCCGTTGCGATCAACGTCATGCGCCGGGACTTGAGGGTGGCCGGGAATAAGCGCTGCCCTGGCTATGTCTAAGACGTCCTTTCCGAAATCGACAATTCCATCCTTATAAACCGGTGGAACTGCAAGAGGGTTGTCGATATCCGGACAGCCGACTACCTGCACGTAGCCGGGGGTGGTGGTGACGGAGAGCGCGTCGCCGCTGATGTCGTGGAGGGCCACCCCCGACAGGTCGAGGGCCTGAGACGGTGCTCCAGCGAGCAACTGCTTAGCCGTGACGTTCACGGTGGCGAGGGTTCCGGCCCCCGTTGGGCCCAGCGGCAGCGTGCCTGTTGTGTTGCACTGGAAGGAGATGTCGCCGCTGGGCGGGGTGTGGGTGCACTGGACCGTTCTGCCGGTCTGGCCCAGGAAGGTGCTGTTGTCGGCCCACACGAAGCCTATGACGTCAGGCACCCCCGGGCTGCCCAGGGTGAATCCGTAGCCCCCCAGGCCGTCCACGTCGGTGATGGGGGCGCCGGCGGCGTGGCTCGCGATGGCCGTGCCCTGGAAACCACGGCTCGTCCTGACCGTGTTGGTCTCAGAGGATACCGCCTTGATAGCAGTCCCTGCGCTGTGGCTGGAAGCCTGGCTTCCGAAGAATCCCCTAACCACTGTCACGGTACCAGACCCTACGGCGGTGACGGGCATGAGCTCGCTCTCCACCTGCAGGATCCAGCCCTTCTCCACGGTCCCGGCACCGCTTACCGAGAGCACGGTATCCGTCTCATTGACGCCGCTGGGCAGGGTCAGGCCCGCGTCATGGAGGGTGCGCGAAGGTTTCTCGAGTACCTTGAACCACTCGCTGTCGATCTGGAGCGCCGAGGCGGTCAGAAGGCTCTGGTCGCTGACGTGCAGCACGCGGAGGTTGTCGCGAAAGTCGGCGCCGGCGCTGTGAGGCGCCGGGAGGGAGGCCCGCGTAACCGTGATGCGCTCGGGTCCCGCAAAGACGGCCGCATTGAGGATGTGGGCCGTGGGCGTGGTGCCGTGGTAGCCCCGGATGACGGTCATGCTGTCTGTGCCCACCGCCAGGATGAGCATCTCCTCGCCAGTGTCCGGGTACAGCCGCGCCGTGTACCCGGCCTGGAGTTGGCTGATCCCGGCTCCCTGGAGCGGCAAGGTGGTAGCCGTCGCGTCGATGGCGGCGCTCAGGATGGCGTTCCGGTACCAGTTGTCGCCGCCATCTGTCAGGTAGCCGCGATGGACGCTCTGGACCGACACCTCTTCCGTGGCCGGCGACCACTTCAGCGTGAACTGATACGCTCCCAGGTTGGTCACGTTCTGCGCCACCACGAAGGCTGAGAATTCGTTCCCCAGGCCGACGTTCTGCGAGGAGGGCTGGATGCAGACCTTCGTGCCGCTCCCGCCGCAGCTCGTAGAAGGCGGCGGTGGCGGTGGCGGAGACCCCGATACCACCGTGGCAGAGCCGTCCAGCACCTCCCCCACGGACAGTGGGATCCCGTAAATGTCTGCCAGGACAACACCCTGCAAGTGGAGCGAGACTGGGCCCAAGTGCTCTGCCCGCAGGCGCACCTCGGCCAGGATACCGCTGCCGGTAGGCCCGTTTGGTCCCGGGGGAGGTCCCGGGGGGAGACTTGCGTAGCCGAATGTGATGCTGTCTCCCGCAACCGTATTGAAGCCCTGCATTAGCTGGCGGCCTGTGCTCCCCAGGAAGCCCTCGTCGGTCGTGCTCACGTAGGCCGTACCGTCGATGCGCACCACGGTGGCATCGGTCAGCAGAGTGGCATCAGTGATGTTAATGGTGGTGTCGGTCTTGCTGATGGACTGGGCAAGGAAGGCCCCGCTGTTTTCAAGCGTGCCTGTGTCCAAGGCCGTCGAGAGGGTTGCACCGGTGGTGCGGTAGCCCACGCCGCTGGCCATCACTTTGACTGCGGTGAAGTCGGAGTAGAGCGCGGTGCCGCTGTTGTGAGAGGCGGCAGAAGTGCCCAGCACCCCCCTTGTCACGTCCATCGTCGACGTGCCGAGTCCGGTGATCTCCATGATCTCCTTGCTGGTGTCCTGCGTCTCGACGATCTGGCCGACCTTGAACCGGGCCGGGTCGGAGATAGGGACTGATGGCTGGGACGCGTCTATGGTGGCGGTGAGGGTCACGCCGCTAGGGCGCAGACCGTGGAACGGGATCGGGACGTTGACCTGCGGGTAGACGGTGGCGGCAGGGTCGGCGAAGGCCGGAGAATCCGTCTTGAGGAACAAGGGCGAGGCCAGGAGAAGAACCAGGATGAGCCAAAGTGCGGGACGCTTATGCATGGACTCCCCCCTCATCTCGCCCATCATACCAGATACTTCCGATGGTGGGTCTCCATCCCCGCGGTATGACAGCGTGTGACGTTCAACATTCCCTTTTGCGATACGTGCGCCACCCGCCCCGTGGATCTTTCGCTGCCTGACACGGCCGGCCCATTGCAGTGGGCAGCCCTGCCCCTTTGTCGCCAAACCCTTCTGTTCTGTCACCCTGAGCGCCCGGACGGGCCCGTCTGGGAAGCGAAGGCTCTCCACGAACCAGATTCTTCGTCCGCCTCTGGCGGACTCAGAATGACAGCGCTGGCGTAAGGGCGCTCTTCAGCGTGGCTCTAGCCTCTGCCCGCGCCGTGGCAGCCGTCACCCGCGGCGCCCGCAGCCACGAGCTCTTCCCAAATCCGAACGTTGTGCTCGCGAGCGCGTTCCACCAGCCTCAGACGCTCTGACGGGGGAGCCCACCCAGTTTGCTTGGGCGGTGCTCCCCCGTCAAGGGTTTTGCCGTTACCGGGAAGGAGCTACGGGCTCCTTCCGGCTAGGCGTGCCTGCCGACTACGGGTCGGGTACCTCCACTGGCAACTGCGGCGGAATGGTGCCTACACCATTCATGTCGCAGACGCTGCCCTGGCGCCCCCAGACCTTCTGGAGGTCCTTGATGTCGATGTCGTAGTCCTTGTTCCAGGGCTCCAGGTCGTACCACGGGTCGTAGTACAGCGTACCGAAGACCGCGCCGTAGCGGAAGGCGATGGCCTGCTCGTCGAGGAGGCCCACCACGCAGTCGAGGTCTAGGTCACCCTCGAGGATGCGGATGGTGATGCCCATGTCGGAGCAGACTTCCAGCGTCCCACCCGGCTGAACACCGGGAGCCAGGCTCTCGGAGCCGTCCGGGTTGACGATCTTCAGCGGGTCACCGAAGACGTCAGCCAGCTCACAGTTCTCGTCCAGGAGCATGCCGAACACGCCGTTCTCCTGGCCCGGGGTCAACCTGAGGTACATGTCGGCCTCGGGGTAAACCGTGATGATGGCCGCAACGCCGGCGACCGTCTGGCCGGTCCCAGGAGGACCCGACGAGACGCAACCCCAGCGGATGTCGTTCTCGGTGATGATGGTCATCGAGCAGTCGACTGTCCGCTGCCCGCCGTTGCTCAACCAGCTCGTGTCCGCGATCTCGATGTCGAAGAGCTTGTGGTTGAACTTGAGCTGGAACTCGTAGGCGCCGACGCCGTCAGGGTCGTTCCCCGGGTTGGACACCAGCTCGTAGATGATCAACGGCACGAAGCCACCTGCCCCATCCTTCTGGATGAACAGGTTGACTGCGTTGTCGATCGTCGAGGCGTCCGTGTCGATGTCCTTCTCCATGCGGACGGTCGGCGGCAGACAGACCTCTGATCCGGCGGCCTGGGCGCACACCGGGTCGGCCCAGCAAACCTCGGCCGCATTGGTGCACTCGTTGCCAACCGAATCGACAACATCCACCGTGATGGTCGCCACGGCGGCGTTGGGCGCAGCCACCGGGCCGGTCACCGTGCAGGTTGCCGTGTTGCCCGGGGTCACGTTGTCCGGCGTGATGACGCAGGCACCAGGGACACTCAGGAGCGCGGTGGTGATGACCTGGTTGGTGTCCACCGTCTTCGTGATCACCACGTCCGACGCTGGGGAGCCACCGGTGCTGGTAGCCGTCACCGTCCAGTCGAAGCTGTCGCCCACACTGTGGACGAGCGGGGTGGACGTATCGGTGATGGTCATGACCGCGTCCGCAACCGGTACCACGATGAAGCTGCTGTCGTTCGCCGTGTTCGGGTCGGGCGGAACGATGCCGGCGCCGTTCGAGACCGCCTTGCCGGCCTCGGACAGCGGCACATCGGCCGCGATGGTCGGGCCCGCGCCCGGCACCGCAAACGGCCCCGCGCACGCGATCACGTTCGTCCCGTTGGGCGGGTCAGCAACACCCGGGCTGGGCGCTCCAGCCGGAATCAGCTGGACACAGCTCGGGTCGCTGAGACCCGGGTTGAAGACCAAGTCCTCGTCCATGTCGTCGAGGACCTGGAGGACCACACCTGGACCGTCGGTGAGCGCGGTGTTGAAGAGCACCGTGCTGCCCGCGATAGCCGGGTTGGGGACGGCGGTCTTGACGATCCCCAGGTCGGGGACCTTTGTGATGGTCGCGCCGAAGCAGCCGATGTGGTCCGCTGCCACGGCAGTGCCGCAGCGGGCCGCGCCGCCACCAATGCGCGGGCTCTGGACGTTGGTCGCGTTGGTGGCGTCGATGGGACCGAAGTCGACGGTGTCAACGCCGGCACTCAGGGCCGTGAACTCGATGGTGGCCAGCAGGCCGGGGTCGTCCGCCAGTTGCTGGTCAGGGGCGCCCAGGCTGGCGTTGCAGACGATGAATGCGTCAGCCACGCCGACCGTCGCGGTGTCCTCACCAACGGGCGGAGCGATCCCCAGACCGGTGCAGTCCCAGCCTGTTCCTATCTTGTCGCTGCCAGTGCCGTCGTTCGCGTCCGGGTTCGAGTCCAGGCACTTGGGGTCGGCAGGCGCGCACCCCGGGTTTGGCGAGGAGTTGAGGATGGTCGGCGGTAGCGCGTCCGGGTCGCCCGTGTAGTACACGCGCAACTGGAAGTTGTTGACGGTGGTCGGCGTGTAGGTTTCGAGGCACACGCCCACGTCGTGCACGCTGCCAACGGTCACCGTCGCGTCGTAAGGCGCGGTGCAGAAGCCGTCGGCGAGGTCGGCGTCGATGTGCAGGTGGGTCGTGTTGCCGTTCGGAGCCGTGTACAGGTGAGCGAACGCATCGGGGTTGCTCGCCCCGTACGGCAGCCCGAACACCGCCAGCAGTGCCGCCGCCGCTACAGCTAGTACGGCCAGCAGCCCCACTGCTGTTCGTTGCTTTGCTTTACTCATTTCCTAAGGAACCTCCCATAGGCTTACGCTAATTGGTTCAACCTAATGAACCGTATTTCTCCACCCCTTTTCCCTGGCTATCACCCCCTCCCATGGCCTCATTCCTCTGAAGAGGCTGCTAGTCACTTCTTCCCGGTTCGTCATCACTTCCACGGCCTTCCGCTCAGCGGGGTGGAGACAAGCTCGGCGGGGTGAGACAAGCTCACAAGCGGTCGCGCCGGTGATGCCTTACTTCTGACCCGCACTGCGGGTCGATCCCTTATTCAGCACCTGATACCATTCACCTACCGGCACCAGGTCATACCGTCCTCGCAGCACCTCCAGGTCTCGTCGCACATACAACGCCCGCTGGCCGACGGTCATCTGGGCAACGTCTAGAACGTACTCGTCGTTGCCCGCGACGCTGAACAGCAGGCGCGCGTCCGGCCGCATCCCCTCCACCTTCTGGAGGTAGAGGAGCGGCGACACGTCGATCCACCAGCTCATGATCGTGGGATTGGGCTCTGCCAGGGCCAGCAGCTCCTCGTTGTTCGTGCGGAACTGCCGGTCGCCGCTCAGGTCCACCAGGGGGTAGTTCACCGCCAGGGCCGCCAGCGGCAGTACGAAGATGAGGGCGGGCGCCAGGGCGCGGAGCCGCACGTTCTCCACGATGGAGGGCAAAGTCTCGCTTACCTCCATCCAACCTACCGCGACCCAGAGCGCCCACACCAGGTAGCTGGGCTCCAGCATGAACTCCCGGTCCGCCACGTCGTAGTTGTTGTAGAAGATGACAGAAGGTAGGAAGATGCCAAGCAGCAGGAGCAGCTCCCGGCGATGGGTCTGAAACTGACGCCATGCTCCCGCCACCCCCAGCACCAGGCCCGCCCCCATGAAGCTGCTGGCCAGCCATCCCACGTATTGCGCCAGGTTCTTTGCCGCCTCGACGGGCCCGAAGGCGAACACAAAATGTCGAAAGTCGGCCGCCGAGACCAGGTGCCAGAACCCCCGTGGCGTGGCCAGGTCCGGCGGCGGATTCCCGGTCCACTGGAAGAAGGTGGACCAGACGTAGGCGGGTTGCGTCCGAAAGTCCAGCGGGATGTACAGGTAGAACAGAAGGCCCAGCATCAGGAAGATGGGTACCCCCAGCCAGACCATCGGCCGCCCCGGTTTGGGGCAGAGCAGCAGATACAAGCCGAAGGCCGGCAGGAACAGCAACGATGCCGTCCTGGTAGCCAGGCTCAGACCGAACAGCAGGGCGGAGGCGAACAGTGCCGCCGGTCGCTGCCGGTCCCGCCATTGCAGGAGAAAGAGCAGCGTGCCCGCCAGCAGCAGGGTATCCAGGGCGTACACCTCCGCCGCCAGCGCGTTCAGCCAGAACCAGTAAGAGAAGGCCAGCATCAGGGCCGCCGCCAGCGATGGCAGGACCCGCCCGGTTAGCCGGCGCGCCACCAGGTACACGAGAGCGATGGTGCCCGCCCCCATGATGGCTGACAGCAGGTTCATCCGGTATGCTACGTCGCCCACCACGAAGGCGTGCGAGAAGAGCCAGCCCAGCAAAGTGTAGAATGGATATCCCGGCGCGTGGGCGATACCCAGCGTGTAGGCTGCCGTGGTGAGTTCCGGAGTATCCAGACTGTAGACAGTAGGAGCCAGCGTAAGGAGATAGACCCCCAGTGGGAGACCCAATGCCACTCCCACTGCGGCTGTCCCCATCCGCCGCGCCTGTGTCCCAGTAGAGGTGTAATGCAACCATTGCCGGGCCCCGCCAAGCACCCGCGCTATGACTTCTGCCATCACACGTTGATGGCCTAGCCTCCGTGGCTGCGGGTGCCTCCCTGCTCCCGACAGTCGCCTTGCCGGCCCTGAATCCCTCCAGCTCCCTCGGCTTCTCTGGTCAGGCCGCCTGTTGGCTGACCTGGGGGTGCCGCCCGTCTGGTGGGCCTCCGCCCTCCGGGCGGCACCCCATGTATCCCTACTTTTCCTGTACTATTCCTAACGCTCTGGCTTCGTTATGGTTACTACCTCCCTACTGGCACGTCCGGAGACCCAGGGCGATCCTGGCCGTCGTCAGGGTGTCGGTACCGAAGTCACCCACAATGACGTTGTTGCCGTTCAGGTCGAAGTCTCCGTCCTTGCCGAACTTACCGGCGACGATGCCGGCGGGCAGCAGGGTGGCCCTGGCCGAGGCGAGCGCGTCACCACCGAAGTCGATGACGCCGTTGCCGTCGGTGTCCGCGGCCTCCTTGCAGTCGCCAGTACCGTCACTGTCGGAGTCCACAATGTTGGGGTTGGTGCCCCACTTGCAGACCTCCCAGGTGTTCAAGAGGCCGTCCCCGTCGTCGTCGGCTTCGGGGTTCACCGTCAGCGGACAACTAGCCTCCAGGCCGTCCAGCTTGCCGTTGCAGTTGGCGTCCCACGAGGGGCCGTCGTCGGCTGCGTCGCTGCCCATGGGCACGCACGGGTTCCCGTCGTGGTTGTCGTCGTAGGTGTAGTCCATGTTCGCCGGG
>CAZSSQ010000081.1:0-11409 GCA_964609465.1 uncultured Dehalococcoidia bacterium | reverse complement strand
GATCTCGCCGCCGCGGTCGCCGCCCAGGGGCCCCAGGTCGATGATGTGGTCGGCGTTCTTGACGACGTCCAGGTGGTGCTCGATGACCAGCACCGTGTTGCCGGCGTCCACCAGTCGCTGGAGCACACTGAGGAGGGCGTTGGTGTCCTCGAACGACAGGCCGGTGGTGGGCTCGTCGAGGATGTACAGCGTCTTGCCCGTCGAGCGGCGCGAGAGCTCCGTGGACAGCTTCACGCGCTGCGCCTCGCCGCCGGAGAGGGTGGTGGCAGGCTGCCCCAGGCGAATGTAGCCCAGCCCCACGTCTTTCAAGGTCTGGAGCTTGCTCTTCACCTTGGGGAAGGCGGAGAAGAACCCCAGGGCCTCGTCCACCGTCATGTCCAGGACCTCGGCGATGTTCTTGCCCCGGAAGTGAATCTCCAGGGCCTCGCGGTTGTAGCGCTTGCCCTTGCAGACCTCGCAGGGGACGGTGACGTCGGGCAGGAACTGCATCTCGATCTGGATGTAGCCCTCGCCGGCGCAGGCCTCGCAGCGGCCGCCCTTGACGTTGAAGGAGAAGCGGCCGGGCGCGTAGCCTCGCAGCCGGGCCTCGGGCACGGTGGCGAAGAGCTCCCGGACGGGGGTGAAGGTGCCGGTGTAGGTGGCGGGGTTGGAGCGCGGCGTACGGCCGATGGGCGACTGGTCGATGCTCACCACCTTGTCGATGTGCTCCAGGCCGGAGATGCCGTCGCAGTCGCCGGGGCGATCCTTGGCCCCGTAGAGGAGCTGGGACGCCTTCTTGTAGAGGATCTCGGCGATGAGCGTGCTCTTGCCGGAGCCGGAGACGCCGGTGATGCAGACGAACTTGCCCAGGGGGATGCGCACGTCGATGTTCTTGAGGTTGTTCTCGCGGGCACCCTGGACGGTGAGGTGGAGGCCGTTGCCGGGCCGGCGGCGCCCGGGCAGGGGGATCTGGCGGGCGCCGCTCAGGTACTGGCCGGTGATGGACTGGGGGCAGGCGGTGATCTCGTCCAGGGTGCCGGCGACCACCACCTGGCCGCCCTTCTCGCCGGCGCCGGGCCCCATGTCGATGATGTGGTCGGCGGCGCGCATCATGGCCTCGTCGTGCTCGACGATGAGGACGGTGTTACCCAGGTCGCGCAGGCGCTCGAGGGTGCGGATGAGGCGGGCATCGTCGACGGGGTGGAGGCCGATGGTGGGCTCGTCGCAGACGTAGAGGACGCCCATCAGGCCGGAGCCGATCTGCGTAGCAAGGCGGATGCGCTGCGCTTCGCCGCCGGAGAGGGTGGCGGTGGCCCGGTCCAGGGTCAGGTAGTCCAGGCCCACCTCCACCATGAAGTCGAGCCGGGAGCGGATCTCCTTCAGGATCTGGTGGGCGATGGCGCGCTGGCGCTCGGAGAGGGGCGTGTCGGGGCTGGCCAGCCGGGCGAACCAGGACTGGGCCTCCACCACGCTCATCCGCGTCACCTCGATGATGTTCTTTTCCGCGATGGTGAAGGCCAGGGACTCGGGCCGGAGGCGGGCGCCCCGGCAGGTCGGGCAGGGGTTGGCGGCCATGTAGCGCTCGATCTCGGAGCGCACGTAGTCGGAGTCCGTCTCCTGGTAGCGACGGGTGAGGTTGGGGATGACCCCCTCGAAGGTGGCGTCGTAGCGGTTGACGTGGCCGCCGTGCCCGGTGAATCTCAGGGTCACCATGGTGCCGGCGCGGTCGCCGTAAAGGATGACGCTCAGTTGCTCCTGGGTGAGCTTGCGGATGGGGACGTGGGCGGAGAAGCCGTGCTTCTCGGCGACGGCCTCCAGCAGGCGCTGGTACCAGGTGCTGGTGGCGCTGGCGCGCGCCCAGGGCTGGATGGCGCCCTCGGCGATGGTGAGGTTCTTGTTTGGGATGACCAGCTCCGGGTCCAGCTCCATCTTCACCCCCAGGCCGGTGCAATCGGGGCAGGCGCCGTGAGGGCTGTTGAAGCTGAAGTTGCGTGGCGCGACCTCGCCCAGGCTGACGCCGCAGTGGACGCAGGCGAAGTGCTCCGAATACAGGCGCTCCTCCGGGCCTGCCTGTCCGGCAGGCAGGCCGACCTGAAGGTCGGCCCCTACGAGGGATTCGCCTGCGGGGGGTTCGACGGCGACTTGGACTACTCCACCGCCCAGCTTGAGGGCCATCTCCACCGAGTCGGCCAGGCGGCTGGTGGAGGCGGCGGAACCTTCCCCTACGCGGCCCTCCGTTACCAGCCGGTCCACGACTACCTCGATGGTGTGGCGGCGGTTCTTGTCGAGGGCGATGTCCTCCTCTAGATCGTGCACCTGACCGTCCACGCGGACGCGCACGAAGCCGGCCTTGCGGGCGTCCTCGAAGATGCCCAGGTGCTCACCCTTGCGGTCGCGCACGATGGGCGCCAGGATCATGAGCCGGCGTTCGGCGGGGATATCCAGGATGGCGTCCACGATCTGCTGCACCGTCTGGCGCTCGATGGGGCGACCGCACTGGGGGCAGTGGGGCTCGCCGGCGCGTGCGAAGAGGAGGCGCAGGTAGTCGTAGATCTCGGTCTGGGTGCCGACGGTGGAGCGCGGGTTGCGGCTGGCGCCTCGCTGGTCGATGGAGATGGCCGGGGAGAGCCCCTCGATGTAGTCGACGTCGGGCTTCTCCATCTGGCCCAGGAACTGGCGGGCGTAGGCGGAGAGGGACTCGACATAACGTCGCTGCCCCTCAGCGTAGATGGTGTCGAAGGCCAGGGAGCTCTTGCCGGAGCCGGAGACGCCGGTGATGACCACCAGCCGGTCGCGGGGGATGGCGACGTCGATGTCCTTGAGGTTGTGTTCGCGGGCACCCCTGACGATAATGGCGTCCAGCGGCAAGTAGGTGGGTCCTCCTAGAGGGGAATGTGGCATATCGCCGAACTTTGATTGTAGCAGCGGAGGCAAGGGTCGAACAAGGGTGTTAAGGGGCTTCTGGATTGACGGCCCCTGCACAATCCAAGCGGGCGGTGGCGCACAGGGAGGTCGCGTTGGCCATCATTCTCGTCATCTCTTCAGACCGGCGGGCCTGCGACGCCGTGAGGGGAGCGCTGGCCGCTAAGGGGCACCTGGTGACCGACGCCGCCAGCAGCGACGAGGGGCTGCGGGCCTTGCATACCCTCCGGGCCGACCTGGTGGCGCTGGACCTGGCCGCCCCCGGCCTGCCGGCGGAGCAGTTCTGCCGCTGGCTGCGGGCCGATCCGGACCGGCTCCACATGCCAGTCCTCTTCCTGGGGCCGCGCGCCGCGCTCCAGGTGGAAGGCGCGCTGCCTTCTGCCCTCCGGCCCGGCGTAGACGCCTACCTGGGCCGACCTTTCGACGCCGAAGGCCTGGTGGAGACGGTGGCCGGGCTGCTGCCGGGCGATGGCGGCGCACCCGCGGGGCTGGCGAGGCCTTTGCGCGCTGGGCCCCTTTCGCTGGACCCGGTCGGGCGCTTCCTGCGCTGGGCTCACCGGCCTGCGGGCGGCGAGGGCCGCCAGGTCCGTCTCACGCCTATCGAGTGCCGCCTCCTCCGGGAGTTCATGGAGAAGCCCGGCTTGGTGCTGTCGACGGAGGAGCTGCTGGTAAGGGTGTGGGGCTTCTACCCGGGCACCGGTGGCGCCGAAGTCCTGCGGGCCCACGTCCGCAACCTGCGCCGCAAGCTGCGGCGCCTGCACGAGGGCGCCGAGCTCCTGGTGACCGTGCCGCGGGTCGGCTACCGGCTGGCGGTGGGAGGTTCGCCCTGAAGCGAGCTTTCCTGGTCACGGGCCCGCCGGGCTGCGGCAAGACCACTCTCCTGCGCCAAGTGGTGGCGGAGCTGCCCCTGCGGGCCGGCGGCTTCTACACCGAGGAGATCCGCCGCGGCGGCCAGCGTCGTGGCTTCCGGCTACTGACCCTGGACGGGCAGGAGGCCGTGCTGGCCTCCGTAGACGTGCCGGGCCCGACGCGGGTGGGCAAGTACGGGGTGGATGTGGCCGCCCTGGAGCGCGTGGGGGTGCCCGCTCTGGAGGAGGCAACGGCCTCGGCGGACGTGGTGGTGGTGGACGAGATCGGCAAGATGGAGATGGCATCGCACCGCTTCCGGCGGGCTGTGGAGTCGGCCCTGGACGCTGGCTGCTGCCTGCTGGGCAGCATACTGCTGGCTCCTCACCCCTGGGCCGACGCCGTCAAGGCCCGGCCCGAGGTGCTGGTCGTGGGCCTCACCCCGGCGGAACGGGAGCGCACCAGGGAGCGCCTGGCGGCCCTGGTGCGGGAGTGCGTGGAGCGCCGTCGGCAGGACCATAGGGCGGCAGCCGCCCAAGGAGGATGACGTGTCGCGAATCGAAGTATCGGTCGATATCGGGGCGTCCCCGGAGGTGGTCTGGGACTTCGTGTCCAACCTCCGGCGCATTCCGGAATGGATAGAGGATACGCGGGCGATGCTCACCGTGGAGCCGGAACCGGCCCAGCAGGGGACGGTCTACCGGGAGCGGTCCCGGATCGTCGGCCCGCTGAGCCAGGTGACTACCTGGAAGATCAGCGAGTTCGACCCACCCCGGTTCCAGAAGCACGACGGCCAGGTGGCGATGATGGCCGCGACGAGCGTGTCTTTTGGCCTCGAGCCGTCGGCGGGGGGCCTGCCTGCCGGACAGGCGGGCACGAAGTTCACGCTGGTCTTCGAGTACACGCCCGGCAACCCGCTGAGCTCGCTCTCCGATGGGCTGTTCTTGAAGAGGAACCTCCAGTCCGGCTTTCAGCGCTCGCTCGAGAACCTGAAGAGGCTTGTCGAGGGCGAGCAGGCGCCGGCGGCTGCCGGGCAGTAGGGCCCGGCGCCGGCGACCTGTCGAGGTGCTGTAGCGGGTGAGGACCTCGCAGGCCTTCAGGGGCCGCGCGAGCCATAGGTCTTTTCCCCCACTTCCTCCGGCGTGTCATAGGTGGAACAATAGAGTGAGGGGCGCCGGACGGCTGCCCCCCGAAGGTTCATTATGACCGCTTCCTCTTCCGAGTCCGCTGCCGCCGGGGCGCAGGCCCCGGCTGGCGGTCCGGCCGGTCTCCAGGGGACGGAAACTGCGGCCCCGGAGGCGCCGTCTCCGGTCCCCGGCGTCACGCGCAACGTCTTCGTGCTGGGCATCGTCAGCTTCGTGGCCGACATCGCCAGCGAGATGGCATACCCGCTGATCCCGGTGTTCCTGACCTCGACGCTGGGGGCGCCCGTGGCCGCCATGGGCGCCATCGAGGGGGTGGCCGAGGGCACCGCCAGCTCGCTGAAGGTCGCCTCCGGCTGGCTCTCCGACCGGGTCGGACGGCGCAAGGGGCTGACGACAGCCGGCTACGCCCTCTCGGCTTTGGGCAAGGCGCTGCTGGCTCTGGCCTTCGCCTGGCCCCAGGTCTTCGTGGCCCGCTTTGTCGACCGGTTTGGGAAGGGGGTGCGGACCTCGCCGCGGGACGCCCTCATCGCCGACGGCACGCCGCCGTCGCTGCTGGGGCGGGCATTCGGCTTCCACCGCGCCCTGGACACGGCCGGCGCCGTCGTGGGCCCCCTGATCGCCCTGCTGCTGGTGGGAGGCTTGGGCCTGGGTATCCGGACGGTCCTGCTCGTGGCCGTGGTGCCCGGCGTCGCCACCGTCGCCCTTCTGATGCTCCTGGTGCGGGACATACCAGTGAAGAGCGCCGTCCATGCCGAAGCCGGCGACCCGCCGTCCCGTGCTCCCGGCGTCTATTGGGCCTTCCTGGCCGTCGTCCTGGTCTTCGCCATCGGCAACTCCAGCGACACCTTCCTGATCCTCAGAGCCAAAGACGTCGGCTTGAGCGTCAGTTTGGTGGTTGTGGCATACGTGGCGTACAACGTGTCCTACACGCTTCTCTCCATGCCGGCGGGGATCATCTCCGACCGGGTGGACCGCCGGCTGCTCTTCGCGCTTGGGCTGGTCATCTTCGGTCTGGTCTACCTGGGGTTTGCCTGGCTCCCCTCGACAGCGTGGGTCTGGCCCCTCTTCGTTGTCTACGGTTGCTACATGGCGCTGACCGAGGGCACCGGGCGAGCGCTCGTGGCGGAGGCGGCCCCTTTGGGGCGCCGCGGGACCTTCCTGGGTCTGTACCACACCTCCGTCGGGCTGGCGGCGGTTCTGGCCAGTGTCATGGCGGGCCTGCTCTGGCAGACGGTGGCTCCGGCAGCGCCCTTCGCGGTTGGCGCTGGCATGGCCTTCGCCGCGGCGGCCCTCATGCTGCTTCTGGTGTCGATGAGCCCCCGACCCGGAGCCGCCGGCGCACCTCTGTCGCCGGAGTAGGCGTCGGGGCGCGACGGCCGTAATAGAAGCCCCTCTGATCCGTTCTAAAGTGGAAGGCCCTGTGAACAAGCAGGTGCCCGGCCGGCGCCGGGGGTGTACCGGCCGGCAGGGCCGTCCCCTGTGGCGTACGGTCTGCGGAGGGGGACAGAGGAGGACGACATGGTGAGAATGGCTGCCGTTCCGGAGGTGGAGAGGGGCGAGCTTGGGCTTCCGCCGGCACCACTTTCGGTGGAGGAGACCGGCCTCGACGCCGGGCTGCTGGTGGACCTGGCGCTGAAGACCGTCTACTTCGCTGGCAACCCCTCGGGTGCCGAGGTGGCGGAACGCATGGCGCTGCCCCTGGCGGTTGTACAGGAGATCCTGGGTTTCCTCCGTCGCGAGCACCTCTGCGAGGTCACAGGAGGTTCCGGGACCTCGCCCAGCACGTTTCTCTACGCCCTCACCGGCGACGGCGTGTCGCGGGTCAGCAAGGTGCTGGAGCTCAGCGGATACGCTGGCCAGGCGCCTGTACCTCTGGCCGACTACATCCAGCAGGTGGAGCACCAGTCCGTAGGCCGGCAGGTGCTGGCGTCGCAGGACATCGAGTCGAGCCTGTCTCACCTGGTGTTCAGTGCCGATACCCTGGACCGGCTGGGCCGCGCCGTGAGCTCCGGGAAGCCCACCCTTTTCTTCGGGCCCTCGGGCAACGGCAAGACGGCGGCGGCCGACAGCCTGCGCAAGGCCCTCCAGGGCAACATCATCATCCCCTACGCTGTGGAGGTTCAGCGCCAGATCGTGCGTCTCTACGACCCGTCCTGGCACGAGGCGGTGGATGCCGCCACCAGGCGCTCGCCGTCGGTGGTCGACCGGCGGTGGCTGGTCATCCGGCGCCCTGCCGTCTTCGCCGCCGGCGACCTGGCAAGCGGCCACCTGGAGCTCACCCTGGACCCCATCCAGAAGACCTACGAGGCGCCCATACAGATGAGGGCCAACGGCGGCCTCCTCATCATCGACGACTTCGGGCGCCAGAAGCTCCAGGCTTCCTACCTGCTGAGCCGCTGGATCGTCCCCCTGGAGCAGGGTGTTGACATCCTGACCCTGCACACGGGCGCTCGCCTTCGGGTGCCTTTCGACGTCATCCCCATCTTCGTGACGAACCTGCCGCCCACAAACCTGGCCGACGAGGCCTTCCTGCGCCGCATCCGCTACAAGGTGGAGTTCCCGAACCCGACGAAGGAGGAGTTCCTGGAGATCCTACGCGGGGAGTGCGAGCGATACGAGGTGGCCCACCACGAGGACGGCGCCCAGCACCTGGTGGACCGCTACTACATGAAGACGGGCCGGGAGATGCGCGGCTGCCAGCCGCGGGACATCGTGGAGGCCATCGCCGACGCCGCCCGCTACCGGGACTTGCCCCGCGTCCTCTCGCCGGAGGCGGTGGACCAGGCGGCGACCACCTACTTCGTGTAACCTCACCCTCTGACGGAGCGCTTAGGGCCCCCGGCGGTTATCGGCTGTCCGGGGGCTAGCCATACTGCCGGCGAGTGGGGTAGCCCCATGCGGGCAGGCGCTCGCTGACGCCGGGTTTATCGAGCGGCGCGCGGTCCTGCTATCGTGCCCCTCGGTCGGGGGAACGCTGGCCGGGTGGGAGCTCCAGCTCGGCTGGCAACGGCAGCGGGGACGGCACCAGCATGGCGCGCGGGCTCGTTTTCGGAGAGAGGCCGACTGGCAGCAGGCCGGCCGTTTGACTCCCCCGCTTTTCTCTAGCGGTGCTTCGAGGCGGCGTCCGGCCAGTCGCCCAGACAAGGCGAGTGCTCCAGAACCAGTTCCAGGCGAGGCCCAACAAGATTCCCAGCGAGTTGGAGATCAGGTAGCTGACCCCGAAGTAAGGCGTGAGGATGTTGACCGCGGCCAGACAAATGAGGGGAGCGCCGAACGAGGTGAAGTTGGACTGGTAGAAGCGCGCTGCAAGCGATTTCGTGTGCCGGTCTCGGAAGGTCCACCGGTCGTTCAGGGCGAATCGTATGAGGATGGAGAGTTCGAGGGCGATTGTGGAAGCGAGGAGCAGCGGCAAATCGAAGGCGCCAGCCAGGTTCTCCTCGCCTCTTGGCAGCGACGCGAACGCGTGATCGTAGAGTACGATCAGCAGCACCTGGTTGACGACGTAGCTAATGCCGCCAACAATCAGGAATTGGGCGAGAGTAGAGCTAGCTACAGCCGCCCGCAACCGCTGCATGTCAGTTCCCCGCGGCGCGGATGGCGTCGCCAGCGCCCGCGCAGTCATAGAGGACGCTCTGATACCTCGTAGGCAAGCTCGAGTCGCTCACGAGGGTGCAGGCACTTTGAACCGCCGACATCACCGCGTTCGGCCCTGACGCCGCCGCTCCACCGAAACCGCCAGCGCCCATGCTCTGCCGGCCGGCAGCGCCAAGCCGGTCATCTCCTCCGGCGCCCGGGAGAGCACCTCCGGGCGCGTCTCCGCCGCTCCCTCCTCCCTGGCCGACCAGCACATAGCGAACGGCTCCGGATGACACGAGGTCAGCAAACCCGGCAACAGCGATGCTGTTGTCCGTGCCCGAAAACCCGCCTATCGCCATCACCGACACCTTGTACTCGGCGATTAGCGTGGAAGCGTTCTGTGAGCTGGAAACGACGAGCTGCCAGTTAGCGTCGGCGTCGCTGTGCGACTTCAGCCATGCCGCGAGCTGAGGCGTGCCATCGTCGAAGGCTTGGGAGCCAAACGTCTGCCCGGACGCGCCCTGTTGCGGCCCAGCCTGGGGCAACGTTGCATTGAGAGAGGCGTTCGTCGATGCGCTCCACGACCACGCCGCGGGCAATAACAGGAGCCCCGCGACGCTCAGCATTACCCCGCTCGCTACGGGGAGACGTCGGACTGCCAGCAGCACCGCCACGGCGACGCCGGCGAGCGCGGTCGCTACGGTCAGCGGGCGAACCCAGCCGTAGAAATCGGGCGTGCGCCCCGCTATCACTAGCTGCGCCCACACGGTGATGCCAACAAGCCCGATCGCGGCCATCAGCCATCGACGGTCGCGTCGCACGGCGTTTGCCACGGCGACGGCCCCCACGCCGACCAGGGCTGCGATGCCAGGCGCCATGGTCGAGGTGTAGTAGGCGTGGTAGATGCCCTGCGCGTAGGAGTAGATTCCTCCGTAAAGAGCGATCCATCCCAGGAACAGCACCGCGAAGGCGCGCCGCACGGGGTCTCGCCGCCAAGACCAGAGCGCGACCAGCCCACCGCCAAGCGCGAACGGCAGCAGCCAGCCGATCTGGCCTCCATTCGCGTCGTCGAACATCCTCAGAAGACCTGGGATTCCTGCAATGATGCCTCCGGCGCCTCGGAGGCCTCCCGGCGAGCCTCCTCCCCCGGGCGCGGCCTGTCCGCCCGGTTGCCCAAACTGTCCGTCGGGCCCCTGAACGCCTCCGGGCGCTCCCAGTCCTCCCGGTTGCACAGGCAATCCGTCCGGCCTCTGTGCCTGCCAGCCGTCAGTCCCGTCTGGTGGGCGCTGCGCCTGGCCAATGTTGAATGCCGGTCGGGGACCCCCACCGCTGACCTGGCCTTCCACTCGGTTGAAGCCGTTGTACCCCAATGTGAGGTCCAGCACCGTGTTGTCGGTGCTGCCGCCGATGTAGGGCCGGCTGGACGCTGGCCACGCATCGACGACAAGCATCCATGAGGCCGAAACGACCAGAGTCGCGGCTCCGAGCACCGCCAGCCGCGCGAGGAGCTGTCGCGCTGAGGCTAGCGATGTGGCTCGCACTCCGACAACGAGGGCGAGCGCAAGCGCCGGGCCCGGGATCCAGGCGTCGAGCATCTTCGTGTTGAAGGCAACGCCGACGAGGAAGCCGGCCAGCGCGGTCCAGGCCCACCACCGGCGGCTTTCGAGCGACCGCAGCACCGCGCCCGCCGCTCCTATCAAGGCGAGGATAAGGAACGGCTCGGGGAGGTTCAGCCGGTTGACCGCTACGGAGATCGGCGATAGTGCCAGAGCTAACCCTGCTATCGTCGCTGCCGTCGCCCCGAAATAGCGCCGCACGATCAGCCACAGCAGCCCCACGCTCGCCGCGCCGGCTACAGCGCTGGGGAGCAGGATCGACCAGTTCGAGTAGCCGAAGATACGGGCGGACAGCGCTCCTACCCACAGAAACGCCGGCGGCTTGTCCACGGTGATGAACCCGCCCGGGTCGAATGCGCCGAAGAAGAAGTTCTTCCACGACATCGTCATCGAGCGGACTGCCGCAGCGTAGTAAGTGTTCCCGTACCCAGCCTTGGACAGGCCCCACGCATTCAACATCAGAGCGAGCACCACAACGCCTGCCAGTCCTGTGAGATGCCAGAACCTCGCTCGCATCGACACGGCTCTTTCGATGAGTTTCTGGCGCTCGAAGACGTTGGCGACCGTCGACATGTCCTACCCTCACGAAATGGAAGCCTGACTGCTGGGCCGGCCTCGACCCGCACCGAGAATAGCCCGTCGAGGACAGCGTGTCGTTGCGGAAGTGTGACAAAGGTTGCAAACGACGAGGTCCCCATCTCACACGATTGGCTTGACAGATGCGGACACCGTCCGCACACTACCCCGTGGACAACGTTCGCGTAGACGTGTCGTGACAATCGACCGCCAGATCGTACCCGGCTAAGACCGTCGAGGGCGGCCGGAGCGTCACGGGGGTGTGCGCGCAAGGAGGTCGGCGCAATGATGGAACCACGCAGGCACTGGCAGACGGGCCTTCGTTCTGGCACGGGGAGCACGAGGCGACTTGTCATCGTGGTGGTAGGGCTTGCGCTGGTGGTGGGCGTGTTGGTTGCTTCCTGGTCATCCGTCGTCCGAGCACAGCCAGCAGCGAGCATCGCGCTGCCCTCTCGTGGCACCGTGCAGCTTTACTCCGGGTGCAACAACATCGCCCTCTCGTTCCCCGATGGGACGGATAGCCAGACGGTGGTGAATGCGGTGACGCCTGCTGGGGTAGTCGAGGCCATGTGGCGTCACAACGCTGCCCAGAACAGGTTCGAGGGTTTTTCTCCGGCGGCACCACAGGCGAGTGACCTGCTGACCGTGAACCGGTGGGACGCCGTGTGGCTATGCCTGACACCGGCGCCGTCGAACACGGTCTGGTTGTGCCGCCCGGGGCTCGCCGATAATCCCTGCGAGAGCGATCT
>CAZSSQ010000080.1:0-11476 GCA_964609465.1 uncultured Dehalococcoidia bacterium | reverse complement strand
TGATGCCCCTGCCCCTGCTAACGGCGGGCGTTCCGGCCGAGCCTACTGGGGGCGGCGGTGGAACTCTGAAACATTGGAACAGTGGAACAGGCCCCCTGAACCGAGTCCCTGTTCCAGTGTTCTGTTGTTCTACTGTTCCAGCGGCTCCCCGTTCGGTCGGCGGCTCGGGAGGGATTTTCGGCCGGCGCCACCGTGTCCGCTTCCACCTTGCCCGCCTCAGGCGGGCCTCTCGGACTCGCTGGACGGCTCCACCGGCGTACTCGTCTCCGTCACAGCCTTTTCGCAGTCGATAGTGTAAGGGGCGGCTTCGGGCTATGTCAACGGCGGCGGCGCCTTATCCCACCGGCGCACTGCCTCCAGATACAGCTCCCTCACACGCTGTCGCTGGCCCTCCGAGAGCAGCTCGCCGAAGAAGGCGAGCCGGTCTTCGAGGTACATCTCGGCGCTGGCGGCGTCCACCACGTCGTCGCTGGCAACCGCCTCCTCCAGGAGACCCCGCGCCAGACGCTCCAGCCGCTCACCCAGGAACGCTTGCAGCCGGCCGACATCGATGCCTTCGCCCTGGCGGGCGAGGGCGCTGTGTAGCTCTTCGGCTCCCAGGAGACGGGCCAACTGGGCGAGCTGGATGGGGCTGGGTATCCCTGCCATCGGGCGGCCTGCACTTCCCTGTCGACAAGCATAGGAAGAGTGAGAGCCGGCCCCAGCGGCCGGCTCCCGCGCGCTACGCGTGCTGCGCGTCCGAACGCGACTCGCTCTCTAGGTTCGCCCCCGGATCTTCGTGTAGCAGGTGCTACAGTACACAGGCCGGTCGCCGCGGGGTATGAAGGGCACTTCGGTCATCATGCCGCACTCGGCGCAGGTGGCCGGGTGCATCTGCCGAGGTGTCTTGCCGCCGAAGCTGGCGAAGACGCCGTAGCGGACGTACCCTTCTTCGTCCTCCAGGCTGCGCATGGACTTGCGCGCCGACCGGCAGGAGGGACAGCGTACAGGCTCGTTCTGAAGGCCCTTGGCGGCATAGAACTCCTGCTCGCCAGCCGTAAACGTAAAGTTGCCGCCGCAGTCGCGGCATACCAGAGTCTTGTCCGCAGATGCCAATGTGATCGCCGTCCTCTCCCCACCTGGGGATAACATTTAGCGGCCGTCCGACTGGTCGGGTACGGCCGCTCCCGCTGGCCCAACCCCGCGTCTGACCGTATTATACGACTGCCGGTCTCCTCCAGGCAACCGCTTGTACTGCACGAGCACAGGCGGCGGGCTTCAGGTTCGTTGCCTCGACGCATGCCTTCTGCTATCATGGCAGCCAAGCCAGCAAGAGCCGCTTTGCTATGGTGAATTCCGCAGTACTGGTCCTCAACCAGAACTATGAGCCGCTCAACGTCTGCAACGCCCGCCGGGCGTTCGTCCTGGTGGACCGCGGCAAGGCCGAGATCCTGGAACACGGCGACGGCATCCTCCACAGCCCCAGGTACATCTTCCGTCTCCCCTCCGTCATCCGCCTCATCTACATGATCAGGCGGCCGCGGCCGCAGATGCGTCTCTCGCGCAAGGAGATCTTCAACAGGGACCGCTTCACCTGCCAGTACTGCGGCAAGCAGACCCGCGACTTGACCCTGGACCACGTCATCCCTCGCCACCGTGGCGGCTCCCACGACTGGGAGAATCTGGTCTCGGCCTGCAAGCAGTGCAACCACCGCAAGGCGGGCCGCACGCCCCAGGAGGCGCGAATGCACCTCATTCGCCAGCCCTATCTACCTCGCATCACCCCCTTCTACCTCTTCTACCATTACCTGGAGTACCAGGCCGGCTGGCGGAAGTTCATCCCCGGCTGGGAGCCCGTCGAAGGCTTCTCCTGAGTCACCCGTCTACTTCCTCGGCACCTGAGGCACCCTTTGTCGCCCGGCCATGAAATACCGTGCGCCGTCTTCCCAGCGGTGGTAGAATCGCCAGCAGAAAAGTCTAGGGTCCGGCACTAGAAGGGAGGCTAGCCAATGATCGAGGGAGTAAACATAGGGCACGCGCTTATTGCGGGCTTCCTGGCGGGCTTTGTGATGACGGTAGCGGCCTACTGGATGGAGGGGGTCTTCGGGTTCCCGCGCATGGACTTCGGAATGACCGGCCTGAAGTACATGGGCGGCGACAAGCCGGGCTGGTGGTTCGTGGGACAGGCCGCCCACCACCTGGACAGCATGCTCCTGGCGCTGGTCTATGCCGGAGCCGTCTTCCTGAACCTGGAGGACATCTTCGACAAGCCCATCGACTGGTGGTGGGGCCCCCTGGCCGGCCTGGGCTACGGCTTCGTCGTCTTCCTTATCGTGCCCACGGGCATCATGGGCACCATCACCGTTCTCCTGGGCGGCCAACTGCCCCGCGACCGGAAGATGCTGGTGGCCAACCTTCTCCTGCACCTGATCTGGGGCATCGTCCTGGGTGCTCTCTACTTCCCAGCGTGGTAGGAGAAGGGCTCTCCAGGGGAGGGATCGCGTGAGGGCCGCCGCTTTCGGTGCGCCCTCACTTCTGGCAGTTGCGACAGAAGCTGGTGATGCGCTGGCCGGCCGTGATCTCGGAGATGCGTGTGCCGCAGACGGGGCAGGGCTGGCCGCCCCGCCGGTGCACACGCAGGTGGTCGCGCACCTCCTCATGGACCAGGCCGTCCTTCATGCGCTCGGCCACGATGGCGATGGCCCAGTTCAGCACCGAGCGCATCGCCTCGTAGAGGCGGCCTACGTCGTCCTCGGAGAGGGTAGGCCGCTTGCGATAGGGGTGTAGTCCGGCGGCCCAGAGGATCTCATCGGCGTAGGCGTTGCCGATGCCGGCCACGAACCTGTGGTTGGTGAGGATGCTCTTGATCATGCCGCTGTGGCGGCCTAGGCGCTGGGCGAAGACCTCCTCTGTCAGGCTCTCGTCCAGGGCGTCGGGGCCCATCTCGGCGAACTGGGGCACCTGTCCCAGGTCTTCCTCAGGCACCAGGTAGACCTTGCCCATCAGGCGTTCATCGCTGTAGCGCAGCTCCTGGGTGTCTGACAGGGCCAGCAGCATGCAGGTCTTGGCCCGTCGCTTCTCCTCGGGCGTCACGTACTGGAACCGGCCGGTCAGCATGGGGTTGACCACCAGCTTGTGGCCGCTCTCCAGGTCGAAGAGGAGGAACTTGCCCCGCCGCGCGGTCTGGCCGAACACGTTGCCGCCGAGGGTGCCCTCGAACTCAGCCTTGGGGACGCGGAAGACCACAGGGATGAGGGCCTGCGCCCGCTCGATGCGCACGCCGGGCAGGCGTCGGTTCAGAAAGCCGCTGATGGCCTCGAGGTCCGGGATCTCAGGCATGGAATCCTCACAGAGTCGCTGTCAGGCCGGCGGCGCGTATCTGGGGTATGACCCGAAGACCTTGAAGAAGGAGGCTTGCTCCCGTACCTTTTCCAGGGCCTCCGCCACCGCCGGGTCGGTGCGGTGCCCTTCCATGTCCACCAGGAAGATGTATACTCCCAGCTCCCCCTTGGATGGCCGCGACTCGATCTTCGTCAGGTTGATCTGCCGGTCCGAGAACTCGTGCAGGACACCCACCAGCGTGCCCGGGCGGTCATGGGCCACCGAGAAGGCCATGGATGTCTTGTCATGGCCGCTGGGCGGGCAGTCATGAGGCGCCAGGACCACGAATCGCGTCTTGTTGAAGGGGTTGTCCTGGATGCCGCGCGCCAGCACCTGGGCGCCGTAGAGCTCCGCCGCCCGCCGCGTGGCGATGGCCGCCGCGCCCTCGTGCGATAGCATCTCCTCCACAGCGGCGGCGGTGGACAGGGCCGCCTCCAGTTGCGCCTTCGGGAAGCAGCGCTCCAGGAAGCGGCGGCACTGTCCCAGGGCCTGGGGGTGCGAGTAAACGACCTTCACCTCGGGCGAAGAAGCCCCCGGCGCGCCCAGCAGGCAGTGCTCGATGGGCAGCACCAGCTCGCGGCAGATGGAGAGGCTGGACTCGTGGATGAGCACGTCCAGGGTATCGTTGACGGAACCCTCCAGGCTGTTCTCGATGGCCACCACTCCCTCGTCCGCCATGCCGGAATCGACGGCGGCCGCCACTGCGGCCACGCTGGCGAAGGGGAGAAGCTGCGCCTGACGGTCGTACAGGAGGGCAGCTTCCTCCGAGAAGGTGCCGGGAGGGCCTAGATAGGCCAGGCGCTTGCTCATGCCGCCCTTAGGGAGAGCCAGGCAGCCCCATGCCTTTGGAGCTGGTCAGCGCCATGCGAAGGGCGGCCTCGCTCTCCCGCATGGTCACCGCTACCACCTCGTCACCGGCACGGATTACGGTCTCGCCGGTGGGGATGCGCGGGTGGCCCTCCGTGTCGATGACGAGGGAGATGAGGGACTGATGGGGCAGGAGGATATCACGGATGGGCTTGCCCACCACGAAGGACTCCGCCGGCACCTTCACCTCCACGATCTCCAGCCCACCGCCCTTCAGGGTCATGAGCGGGATCAGGGGGTGAGTGGGCAGTTCCTGCTCGATGTGGGCCATGATGACGCTGGTGGCGCTGACCGTGGTATCGATGCCGAGTCTCTTGAAGATCTCCTCATTCTTCGGGTTGCACACGCGGGCCACGGTGCGGGGAACCTGAAAGCGATGGCGGGCCACCTGGCAGACCACCAGGTTGTCCTCGTCGTCGCCGGTGACGGCGATGATCATGTCGCAGCGGCCAACGCCCGCCCGCTCCAGGGTAGAGGCCTCGCAGCCGTCCCCCTGCATTACAATCTCACCCAGCTCCTCAGTGATGCTGGCGCACCTGGCGGCGTCCAGTTCGATGACCAGGACCTCGTGTTGCTCCTCCACCAGCTCCTTGGCCAGGTAGTATCCTACTTTGCCTGCCCCCACGACGATGACGTACATGTCCGCTTGACGGAGCCTAAATCTCCTCGCGGGCGCCAGGCCCGGCGGAGACGGGCTCCTCCTCCTCCTTCTCCAGAGCCTCCTTCAGCAGGCGGGCCTGGATGCGCGTTGGGTTGATGGTGCGCAGCCCCAGGGAACGATACATCTCCTCCCGAATGGGGTCGAACACGCGGGAGACGACGCGGGGCACGTTAAAGACGTGCTTGGCGATCTGGCAGGCCATAACGTTACGGTTATCGCCCCGGGTGGCGGAGACGAAGGCGTCGGCCTGCTCGATGCCGGCGTGGCGGAGCGCGTCCTGATCAACGCCGTTACCGACCATGCGGATGCCCCGGAACTCCTCGGATAGGTAGCCGAGAGGCCCGAAGGCCGCGGGGTCAGAGTCCAGCACCGTCACCTCGTGCCCCTCTTGCTCCAGCATGAGGGCCACCTCCGCCCCGACGCGACCACAGCCCATAATGATGACCTTCACCCTACTCACGCTCCTCGACCGGTTGCCGGCAGATCCACACCAGACAGGGGGCATTCTTGAGCACGTACTGGGGCAGGCGTCCGAGCTGGAACTCCCCGAAGGCGCGCTTGTGGTCCACCCCAAGAATGATGGCATCCACTCCGCGCTCCACTGCCTCATCGACGACGGCGTGGCCAGGGTCGCGGGCCTGCAGAAGCTCGCCCTGCACCTCGAAGCCCTGTTCGTGAGCCTCCTTCTCGGCTTGGAGCAGGATTCGCTCACCCTCGCCCGCCTCTGGCTCCAACTCGGCATCGAGGGGTAGGGAGCGCTTGACTTCGATGACGTGTACCACGTACACCCTGCCCTTATTTCGCTTGGCGATGCTACAGGCCAAGGCCACGGCCCGCATGCTGGCGCGGGAGCCATCGGCGGGCACCAGGATAACCTTCATACCGGCGGTAGGGTCTGCCGAGGCCAACCGAATGACTCCTACCTGGCTTCGATCTCCACCTAACGGTGCCCCCTGGGGTCAAAGGCCCGCTAGAGGCAGGCTCATTATAATATCTGCACTCCCCGGAGGCTATCAGGCCAATCGGCACTCTCAGCGGTGGCGCGCCCAGAGCCGGATCAGCCCGTTCAAGATCAGTACAGCCCCCATGAGGAGACCCGTGGCGTTGATGTCGCCCTCGCTGAGGCTCAGGATCACGAGCACCAAGAGAACACCCAGCGCCACCGACACTATCGACAGAGCGTAGCTTAGCCTCGCCATCGATGTGAGGTAGGGAACCCCGTCGCCCGACGGGGTTCCCCCGGTCCTTCGAATCCAGCCCGCGCCATCCTAGAGGCCTGACCTCGTACTGTCAAGCGGACGATCTGCCTGGGCGGCTCTACACACTTCAGCGTGGGTACAGGCAGGAAGCCGCAGCGACGAGTGTCGGGCCGCCCTCCTTCCCGCGGGTGGCCGGCACATCCTTGAATGGGCAAAGGAGCGATAGTAGAATGGTCGTGCGAGGAAGGACGCCCTCAGGGGCGTGGAGGCGAATATGAGCGAGAACAAAGTGACTCCCGACGAGGGTAGGCCCCAGACCGGCGGCTGGATCGTCAAGAAGGGCTTGGCCCAGATGTTGAAGGGCGGCGTCATCATGGACGTGGTGACGGCCGAGCACGCCCGCATTGGTGAGGAGGCAGGCGCCTGCGCCGTCATGGCCCTGGAGCGCGTCCCCGCCGACATTCGGGCCGCTGGCGGCGTGGCCCGCATGGCTGACCCGACCAAGATCCTGGAGATCATGGAGGCGGTCACTATCCCCGTCATGGCCAAGTGCCGCATCGGCCACTTCGTGGAGGCTCAGGTGCTGGAGGCCCTGGGCGTCGACTACATCGATGAGTCCGAGGTGCTGACGCCGGCCGACGAAGCCCACCACATCAACAAGCACCTCTTCAACGTGCCCTTCGTCTGCGGGTGCCGCGACCTGGGCGAGGCCCTGCGCCGCATCGGCGAGGGGGCGGCTATGATCCGCACCAAGGGTGAAGCGGGCACCGGCAACATCGTTGAGGCCGTGCGCCACATGCGGGCCGTCTGGGACGGCATCCGCCGCCTCCAGGCGCTGCCCGAGGAGGAGCTCATGGCCGAGGCGAAGGCCCTGGGCGCCCCCTACGAGCTGGTACGCGAGGTGCACGAGACGGGCCGCCTCTCGGTGGTCAACTTCGCTGCCGGCGGCGTCGCCACCCCCGCCGACGCCGCCCTCATGATGCAGTTGGGCGCCGACGGCGTCTTCGTAGGCTCCGGCGTCTTCAAGTCCGAGGACCCGGAGCGCCGCGCCCGCGCCATCGTCAAGGCCACCACCCACTACAGCGACCCCAAGATCATCGCCGAGGCCTCCCGGGGCTTGGGCGAGCCCATGCGTGGCCTCGACATCGCCACTATTCCCAAGGAGGAGCTCCTAGCCCCCAGGGGCTGGTAGTCCCGCGCATGATCCGCATCGGCGTCCTTGCCCTCCAGGGGGACTTCGTCGAACATGTCGCCGTATTCTCCCGCCTCGGTGTCGAGGCACACGAGGTGCGCCTGCCCGAGCAGTTGGACACGCTCGACGGCCTGGTCATTCCCGGCGGCGAGAGCACCACTTTCACCCGCCTGATGGCCGACTACGCCCTTCTGGAGCCCATCCGCCGCCTGGCAGAGGACGGGGTGCCCATCTGGGGCACCTGCGCGGGCATGATCGTCCTCGCCCGCCAGGCCTCCCACCTGCCGCGGCCGGGCCTGGGTGTCATGGACATCGTCGTGGAGCGCAACGCCTTCGGCCGCCAGGTCGACAGCTTCGAGGCTGCCCTGGTGATACCGGTCCTAGGGCCAGAGCCATTCCCGGCCGTGTTCATCCGGGCGCCCATCATCCGCCAGGTGGGGCCAGAGGTGGAAGTCCTTGCCCGCTTGCCTGCCTCTGCGACCGGACGTGCTTACGGCGCCAGCCTCGACGGCGGCACCGTTGTGGCCGCCCGGCAGGGCCACCTGCTGGCTACCGCCTTCCACCCCGAGCTGACCGGCGACCCGCGCCTGCACCGCTACTTCCTTGCCCTGGTGGAGGCCCACAGGCAGCCGCCCCTTGCGCCGTCGGCGAGGCCTGAGGCAGGAAGAGGCGCCAAAGGGACGCCATGACCGTCGCTAGAACCGTCCGACCCACCGACCTCGTCGCCCTGGTCTCCTTCGACGGCCGCATCTACCCCAACGAGGCCAAGACGCGGGACCGACTGGGCCGCGAGGAGTCGTCGCCCAGCCCGCTGGAGAGCGCCCTGGAGCAATGGTTCTCCTTCGCCACCGGGCGCCAGACCTGGATCAGCGTTCGGGGCTCCACCCTGCGCGGCCTCATCTCCGCCCGCCGTCGCTCCTCCAACGCCGCCTGGGAGGTGGACTGCCTCATCAACGCGGCGGAGGACGAGTCTATCTGCATGAGCCTTCTGGACCGCGTGTCGGAGGAGGCCGGCCGTGGCGGCGCCGAGAAGATCTTTCTGCGTCTGGCCGCAGACAGCGGCGTCGTGCCCATCGCCCGCCGGGCCGGTTTCGTGCCCTGCGTCGTCGAGAACCGGTACGCCCATCAGGGGCCCGTGTCTGCCGAACGGCTGGACGGAAAGGCTCGGCAGGGTCAGGCCGGCTCGGCGCTGCCCCTGCGCCGCCGCTCTCGCGCCGACGCCTACGCCTTGTTTCAGCTCTACAACGCCGCCGTGCCGGAATCGGTGCGGCGGGTGGAAGCCGCCACCTTCGCCGAGTGGCTGGCCGCCCAAGAGCGCCACTGGCTGGGCCGCCGCTCCACCCAGGTTGTCCTGGAGCGCGACGGGTGCCTCGGCGCCTGGATCCGCACCGCCGCCGACGGCGATATTGGACGCTTCGACCTGCTGGTGCATCCGCGGGAGCTGGACCTGCTGGAGCCGCTGCTCATGGCGGCCCTGGCCCGGCTCTCCGGCCAGGGCATCCTGCTGGCCCTGGTGCCGGAGTACCAGGAGCCCCTGTCTCGCCTGCTCGAGAGCATGGGATTCGAGAGGCAAGACCAGTACGTGGTGATGGCCAAGCGCACGGCGGCGCTGGTGAAGGCGCCCCGCCTGGCCGCCGACCTGCAGTCGCCCGTAGTCTTCTGAGCGGAGTAGCTGTTTGCAGAGAGAGATCACTGACGACCTAGACGCCCTGCTGGACGTACTGCCGCCCCACATCCGGGAGCCCCTGGCGGCCCGCGATGACCGCCACGAGCTCCTGGAGGTGGTCATGGACCTGGGTCGCCTTCCTGAGGCCCGCTACCCGGGCCGCGAGGTGCTCCTGGCGGAAACCGAGGTCACCGAGGCCGACCTGGACTACGTCGTCGCCCGCATCGGTGAGTTCGGCGACGACAACCGGGCCGGCATCGAGCGCACACTCCACCGCATCTCCTGCATCCGCAACCGCCGCGGGCGCATCGTCGGCCTCACGCTGCGCGTGGGGCGGGCCGTCTTCGGCACCATCCGCGTCATCGAAGACCTCATCCGCACCGGCAAGAGCATCCTCCTCCTGGGCCGGCCCGGCGTCGGCAAGACCACCATGCTGCGCGAGGTGGCCCGCGTCGTGGCCGATGACATGAACAAGCGGGTCATCATCGTCGACACCTCCAACGAGATCGCCGGCGACGGCGACATCCCTCACCCGGCCATCGGCAGCGCCCGCCGCATGCAGGTGGTCACGCCCACCCTTCAGCACGCCGTCATGATCGAGGCGGTGGAGAACCACATGCCGGAGGTCATCGTCATCGACGAGATGGGGACGGAGCTGGAGGCGGCCGCCGCCCGCACCATCGCCGAGCGCGGCGTTCAACTGGTGGCCACCGCCCACGGCAACACCCTGGAGAACCTGATGATGAACCCCACCCTGGCCGACCTGGTGGGTGGCATCCAGTCGGTGACCCTGGGCGACGAAGAGGCCCGCCGGCGCGGCACCCAGAAGTCCATCCTGGAGCGCAAGGCGCCCCCCACCTTTGACGTGGTGGTCGAGATCCAGACCTGGGACCGGGTCGCCATCCACACCGACGTGGCGGAGACGGTGGACGCGATCCTCCGCGGCTACGAGATGCCGGCCGAGGTCCGGGAGGTGGACGAGCAGGGAGAGGTCCGCTCCATACCCACCAGGGAGCTGGCCCGCGAGAGGCGCGGCCTCGAGCGCCGCGGCCCGCCTGTCGAAGGCCCGACCCGCCGGGTCTACCCCTTCGGCGTCTCCCGCCAGCGCCTGGAGCAGGCCATCCGCATCACCGCTTCTCCCGTCACTCTCAGCGACACCCTGGGCGACGCCGACACTGTTCTCACGCTGCGCAGCTACTACCGGCGCAAGCCCCGCACTCTGCGGGATGCCGAGTCGCGGGGCGTCCCCATCTATGTCCTGAAGACGAACAGCCTGCCCCACATGGAGCAGTGCCTCCTCTCGATGTGGGAGAGGGGAGGCCGCAGCCTGGACCCCATCACGTCAGCCCTGAGAGAGGCGGAGGAGGCGATTGGACAGGTGATGGCCGGCGACGGGCCCATGGAGCTATCGCCCCAGAACGCTTATATCCGCCGCCTCCAGCACCAGATGGCCCAGCGCTACAACCTTACCTCCCGCAGCCGCGGACGCGAGCCCCTCCGCCGGGTGCGCATCCTGCCCTCCGACATGGTGGGCCACCCCTTCGAGGGCTGAGGGCCCATGACCCCTCGAGGCGGACGCCGTCCCTCGCGAGGCCTCCTCATCACCCTCGAAGGCGGCGAAGGGTCCGGCAAGACGACCCAGGCCCGCCTCCTGGCCCGGCGCCTGGAGGCGACTGGCTACGCCGTCACCGTTACCCGCGAGCCGGCCGGAACTGAGGTCGGGCGGCTGGCCTGGGAGGGCATCGCCCGGGGTGGGCTGGACCCCTGCACCGAGCTCTTCCTCTTCCTCGCCGCTCGCAGCGACCACACGGCCCGCGCCATCGCGCCTGCCCTCGAGGGGGGCCGCATCGTGGTCTGTGACCGCTTCGCCGACTCCACCGTCGCCTACCAGGGCTACGGCCGGGGCCTGGACCCGCGCCTCCTCCAGCGCCTCAACCGGCTCGCCACCCAGCGCATCCGGCCCGACCTCATCTTCCTGCTGGACCTGCCTGTGGAGGAGGGCCTGGCCCGACAGGGGAAGGCCGGGAACGACCGCGACGCCATCGGCCGCGAGACGGTGGCCTTCCACAAGCGGGTCCGCGAGGGCTACCTGGCCCTGGCCGCGGCGGAGCGGCGCCGCTGGGCCGTCCTCGACGCCCGCCGGCCCCTCGACGAACTGGCGGAGGAGGTCTGGCGGAGGGTAGAGCGCCTCCTGGAGCGAAGGTAGTCGCTGTGGAACCTGCCGTCACCGTCCAGGGGCTGAGCAAGCGCTTCGGCCGCATCGAGGCCCTGCGCGACGTGTCGTTCGCGGTGGCGCCGGGCCAGACCTACGGGCTGCTGGGGCCCGGCGGCTGCGGCAAGACCACCCTTATCCGCCTCCTCCTGGGCGTCTTGCGCCCTTCGGGAGGCAGCGCTGTCGTCCTGGGGCGGCCCGTCCCCTCGCCGGCGACGGCGGCGGTCGTCGGCTACATGCCGCAGCTCCCCGCCCTCTACCTGGAGCTCACCGCCCGCGAGAACGTCTCCTTCTTCGCCAGCCTCTACGGCGTCCACTC
>CAZSSQ010000079.1:0-11495 GCA_964609465.1 uncultured Dehalococcoidia bacterium | reverse complement strand
AGAAGCTGAGGCAGAGGCTCCGGCGGAGGCCGAGGAGGAGCAGGCGGAAGAGGCGGAGTAGAGAGACACGAGCGCCGCCAGAGATGAAGAGAAGAGCAGTTCAGCGGGATGGAGCCGGACGGGTCTGGATGGCCTGCACTGGGTTGGATGCCGTACTACAGGCTGTTTGGCCCCTAGACTGGAATCAGGGTCCTATGCTAACTTGGATGTGGACGTAGGAGCTCGGCACGGGGACGGAGATGGCAGACCGGTTCGATAAGTTCACCGAGAGGGCGCGGCGGGTTCTAACCCTGGCACAGGAAGAGGCCCAGCGCTTCAACCACAACTACATCGGCACCGAGCACCTCCTCTTGGGCCTGGTGCGCGAGGGAGACGGTGTGGCTGCCAAAGTACTGGCCAACCTCGGTGTTGAGCTGAACAAGGTGCGCTCCGCCGTCGAGTTCATCATCGGCAGGGGCGACCGGGCTGTCATGGGCGAGATCGGCCTTACCCCGCGGGCCAAGAAGGTCATTGAGCTGGCCGTGGACGAGGCCCGCCGACTGAACCACCACTACATCGGCACCGAGCACGTGCTTCTGGGCTTGGTCCGTGAGGGCGAGGGCATTGCCGCCGGCGTCCTGGAGAGCCTGGGCGTGAACTTGGAGCGCGTTCGCGCCGAGACCACGCGCATCCTCTCCCAGAGCCTGCCCCAGAGTGCCCATACGGGAGCGCGCACCGCTACCCGTACGCCCACCGTCGACCAGTTGGGCATGGACCTGACGGCGGCCTCGCGGGCCGGCAAGCTCGACCCCGTCATCGGGCGCCACCGTGAGATCGAGCGCGTCATCCAGATCCTGTCGCGGCGCACCAAGAACAACCCTGTTCTGATAGGGGAGCCGGGCGTTGGCAAGACGGCTATCGTGGAGGGCCTGGCTCACCGCGTCGTGGCCGGTGACGTGCCGGAGACCCTCCAGGGCCGCCGTCTTCTGACCCTGGACATCGGAGCCCTGGTGGCTGGCACCAAGTACCGTGGCGAGTTCGAGGAGCGGCTGAAGAAGGTCATCGAGGAGATAAAGACCTCGGGTAACTGCATCCTCTTTATCGATGAGATGCACATGCTGGTGGGGGCCGGCGCCGCCGAGGGCGCCGTGGACGCCGCCAACATCTTGAAGCCCTCCCTGGCCCGCGGCGAGCTACAGTGCGTGGGGGCCACCACGCTGGACGACTACCGCAAGCACATCGAGCGGGATGCTGCCCTGGAGCGTCGGCTCCAGCCCGTTCTGGTGGAGGAGCCCACCGTCGAGCAGACCATCGATATCCTGCGTGGCATCAAGGAGCGCTACGAGGAGCACCACAAGCTGATCATCTCCGACGAGGCCTTGAAGACGGCGGCGGAGCTGGCAGCGCGCTACGTGGCTGACCGCTTCCTGCCCGACAAGGCCATCGACCTCGTGGACGAGGCGGCCTCCCGCGTCCGCATCCGCAAGTCCGCCACACCACCCTCTCTCAAGGAGGCACAGAGCGGCCTGGAGAGCCTGCGGCGAGAGAAAGAGGCTGCCATATCCTCCCAGCAATATGAGTACGCGGCCGAGCTGCGCGACCGGGAGGTAAAGCTCCAGGAGAAGATCGAGAGCATGGAGGAGGGCTGGGAGACCGAACGGGAGGCCAGCAAGCCCGTCGTTGCCGCCGAGGACATCGCCGAGGTGGTGAGCATGTGGACGGGTATCCCCGTCTCGCGCATTGCCAGCGAGGAGTCCCAGCGCCTGCTCGAGATGGAGGATGCCCTGCACGCCCGCGTGATAGGCCAGGACGAGGCCATATCGGCCATCGCCAAGGCCGTGCGACGGGCGCGGGCAGGACTAAAGGACCCCAAGCGGCCCATAGGCGTCTTCATCTTCCTGGGCCCCACGGGTGTTGGCAAGACATACCTCGCTCGGATGCTGGCCGAGTTCATGTTCGGCAGTGAAGACGCCATGATCAAGCTGGACATGTCCGAGTTCATGGAGCGGCACACCGTCTCCCGCTTGGTCGGTGCGCCCCCGGGCTACATCGGCTACGACGACGGCGGCCAGCTCACGGACACTGTCCGCCGCAAGTCCTACTGCTTGATCCTGCTGGATGAGATCGAGAAGGCGCACCCCGAAATCTTCAACATGCTGTTGCAGATCTTCGACGATGGGCACCTGACCGACGCCAAGGGGCGGCGGGTCGACTTCCGCAACACCATCCTCATCATGACCAGCAACGTCGGCTCTGACCTCATCCGGCGTGAGACTACGCTGGGCTTTGCCGCCAAGACAGAAGAGTCCAAGACGGTGGAGCAGCAGTACGAGAAGATGAAGGAGAAGGTGCTCACTGAGCTGAAGAACACCTTCCGCCCCGAGTTCCTGAACCGCGTCGACAGCACGGTCGTTTTCCACGCCCTGTCCAGGGAGCACATCCGCAAGATTGTGGAGCTGATGCTCTCAGACGTGGACAAGCAGCTCTCCTTCAAGGGGATGTCGCTGGAGGTGACCGACGCTGCCAAGGACTGGCTGGGCGAGCACGGCTACGACCAGGTCTTCGGGGCGCGGCCGCTGCGCCGCCTCATCCAGAACGAGGTGGAGGATCGCCTCTCTGAGGCCGTCCTGGATGGTCGCTTCCAGGCCGGCGAGACCATCGTCATCGACTGCGAGGAAGACTCCATCATTCTCAAGAACGTCCCTCAGCCGGCTCCTGCTTGAGAGAGCGGCTCCCTGGATAAGCAAGAGGAGGGCGGGCGCCGAAGGCCCGCCCTCCCTGTTGTGTCGGCCACCGCTGGCGCCTCGTGTATAATGAGGCCTCGGAGCACCCACATTGGCGGAGCGAAGCACGACGCGCCTGCCCGACGGACAGGCAGGCCTGGCGCGAGCTGAGGCGGCTGCAGCGGCAAGTACCGTGGCCCTGACGGGCGCCGAGCTTGCCCGCTCGTCGCACAGGCAAGCTCTTGTCCTTTTGAGCCGCCTCTGGGTGGACGTCCACCTGCGCTGGTTGGTGGCCCTGGTCCTTGTGGCGCTTGCCCTCCGTATCGCCTGGGTAGCAACGGTAACCCCTGACCCGCTGGACGGCCGCTTTGACGACACTGTCTTCCCCGAACGGTAGGCGAGTGACCTCGTTGGGATCTTCGGGGGCCATGGCCGGCACACCGCCTGCGCGCCGGGAGACGGTCGCTCGAAGGCTGGCAGGTCGGGTCGCTAGGCTATCGTCGTCCCCCGAGCTTCGCTGGATGCTGGTCATCTTTTCCCTTGCGCTGGCTGCAAGAGTCGCTTGGTGTCTTTACGCCGACCGTCCGGCCAGGGGCCTGAACGACCCTTGGATGTACCATTTCTTCGCTCAGAGAATCGCCAATGGGTTGGGATACACAAGCTCGGATGGCGTTCCTACAGCGTACTACCCAGTAGGGTACCCTGCTACGCTAGGGGCGCTGTATGCGCTGGTGGGGCCGAACGTTCTAGCGGCCAAGATGCTCAATGCCTTCTTGGGTGCTGCTACGGTCTGTGTGACCTATCGACTGGCGGCCTCCCTCCTCGGGTTACGCGTTGCGCTGGCCTCGGGATTCCTGCTGGCCCTATTCCCGAGCCAGGTCTACTACACCGGTACCCTTCTATCGGAGCCTTTGTTCACGTTTCTCTTTATGTTCGGCCTGCTACTGGCCACTTCTGGTGTGTGGGGAGTGGAAGGTATGACCCTCCGCCATGCCGTGGGGCTGGGGATTCTAATGGGTGCGTCTGCCCTCGTGAGAGGCATAACGCTGGGTGTTCCTGTGGCTATGCTTGTCGCGTCGCGAGCCTTGTTCTCTAGTTTTGCGCGTGCTGCGGCATGCGCGGCAGTCGTTGTCGCAGGCATCGTCATTTTCGTGTTGCCGTGGTCCGTCCGGAGTAGCTTGGCACTGGGGACCCCGGTGCTGCTTTCCACCAACTTAGGCGATGACTTGTGCTTAGGGAACCATCAAGGTGCCACCGGGCGCTTCCTGCTGTCTGGCCCCTGCTTTGAAGGGTACGAGGGTCTGGATCGCAAGACGCTGGAGGTGGAGAGGAACGGCGATAACAGGGGACGGGCTCTGAAGTTCATGGTGACGAGTCCACTGTCGGAGGCCAAGCTGGTTCTCCGTAAGGCCTACTACCTGATGTACACGGATGACAGTGGCATATGGACCGTCGAGTCCTGGGGGAATGATCCCTTCATCGGAGCGGACTTGCGGGATTACCTGAGGACCGCTGCCAACGCCTACTATTTCGCCGTGCTTGGTTTCGCTCTTGTGGGGCTCGTGCACTGGATCAGGCAGGGGGATCGCCGTCTCATCTTCTTGCTCGTGATGCTCGCTTATGTGTTGGCGATACCCTTGATATTCTTTGGCGATCCGCGGTTTCACTTTCCTGCCATCCCCATCGTATCAGTACTGGCGGGTTCCGGCCTGGTGTCGGCGCTGCGGTCCGGGCGCCCGCGGGGCGCCGAGCCCTTGGGGCGGGAGTTTCCCAAAGCCTAGCAGAGAGCGGCCGGCTTCGGTCAGAGGAAGGCGGGACCGTCAGAAGTTGATCTGGCGGTGGCGGATGACGATGCTCTCTAATATGCCGAGGGCCACGAAGAGGGTGAGGAGGGAACTGCCCCCCTGACTCACGAAGGGCAGGGGGATGCCGGTGACAGGTATGACGCGCAGGTTCACGCCCACGTTGATGAAGACTTGGAAGAGGATGAAGATGACGATGCCCGTCGCCAGGAGGCGGCCGAACATGTCGCGCGACACCGCTGCCGCCCGCACACCGCGCATCAACAGCACGATGAAGAGCCCGAAGAGAAGCAGGGCGCCCACGAAGCCTAGCTCCTCCCCCAGCACGCTGAAGATGTAGTCCGTGGTCTGGGTGCGCAGGTAGTCTAGCTGTGTCTGCGTGCCGTGGGTCAGCCCCTTGCCTAACAAGCCCCCCGAACCGATGCTGATCTCCGCCTGGAGAATGTTGAAGCCGGAGCCAAGGGCCTCCTTCGCGGGGTCGAGGAAGAGGGCCAGTCGCTCCCGCTGGTATTCGGTCAGCACTTCCGCGATGACGAAGGGGACTGAGACTGTGAAGGCGCCTAGCAGGGCGAGCACGTGTCGCGCCCGCGCGCCGGCCATGATGACCATGCCCAGCCAGATGGCAGCGAAGATGACGGCTGAGCCCAGGTCCGGCTCGGCGAAGACAAGGGCCCCTGGCACGGCAGCGATGGCGAGTGAGGTGAGGAAGACCCGCCATTCCTTCAGTCGCTCCTGATTGTCCGATAGGTACTTGGCCAGGACGATGATGACGCCCAGCTTGGCGATCTCCGAGGGCTGGACCTGGGTTCCGCCGATTTCGATCCAGCGCCGCGAGCCGTAGGCAATGGAGCCCACAACCATCACGAAGACCAGGACAGCCACGATGGAGATGTAAAGAGCGACCCACCCGTATCCCAGCGCCTGGTAGTCCAGCCGGGACAGCAGGACAGCGATGACCACACCCACGGAGGCGAAGGCCAGTTGGCGGGTCACGGGGTGCCGGAGAACCTCGGCGCCGTGGCCGTAGGTGGTCAGGCTGCCGCTGTAAATGAGAATCGCCCCGTAGGCCACCAGCGCCAGGGCGGCGGCCATCAGGATGAAGTCAAAGTGGCGGATGTTGCCTCGTATCATCAGGGCCCCGTAGCCAAAACCTGCCGGTGGAAGTAGTAGTCCAGGATGCGGGCAGCCGTGGGGGCCGCGTTGATGGCGCCGTTACCCTTCTCCAGGAAGACGACGACGGCCACCTGCGGGTCCTGGAAGGGGGCGAAACCGCTGAACCAGGCGTGGGTCTCATGCTGGTTGTTGGCTAGAGGCTCGCCGAACTCGGCGGTGCCCGTCTTGCCCGCCACCTGTATTCCGCTCACCGAGGCTTTCTCGGCTGTGCCCCAGGACACGGCCTGCCGCATGCCCTCTCGGAACACGCTGAGATTCGAGGGGTCTACGGGCAGATGCCGTTTCACCGTCCGCTGGAAGGGCACCATGACGTTGCCCTCTGCGTCTACCACGTCTTTCACCACCCGGGGCGCTAGGACGTCGCCGCCGTTGGCGATGGCGGCGGTGACCAGGGCCATCTGGAGGGGCGTCGTTGCCAGGTAGCCCTGGCCGATCCCCATGTTGTAGGTGTCGCCCGTAACCCACGGTTCATGGAGGGTCTTGTCCTTCCAGGCCGGGTCGGGCACCAGCCCTGGTGACTCGCCTGGCAGGTCGATACCGGTGGGGCTGCCCAGGCCGAATGCGCGGGCATAACGGGCCAGGTTCTCCACACCCAGGCCGTGAAAGACCTCCTGGCCGTTCTCGTAGTAGCCTCCGGCCAGGTAATAGAAGTACACGTCGGAGGACATGGCAACGCCGCCGTAGAAGTTGAGGGTGCCGAGCGCCGCCCAGTCGCGGAAGACGTAGCGGATGGAAGGGTCGTACTGGTTGGGCACCGTGATGTAGCCGTGACTGGTGATGGTGGTGTTGGGGGTAGCCACACCTTCCTGAAGGGCGGCCACGCCGGTCACCTGCTTGAAGATGCTGCCCGGCGGGTACATCTCGCTGGTGGCGTGGTTCAGGAGTGGCCGGCCGGGGTCGTCCAAGAGCGCCTGGAGCTGTTCATCCGTCATGCTGCCGGAGAAGACATTGTTGTCGAAAGCCGGCAGGGAGACCATGGCCAGCACCTCGCCGGTGTGCACGTCCAGAACGACGGCGGCGGCGTTGCGGGAGCCGCCGGCCATGGCCTGTTGGAGGATCTCCGTAACCTTCTGCTGGAGGTCCAGATCGATGGTGAGGGCCAGGCTGAGGCCGGGGCGGGCAGGCGTCTCATTCAGGGTCTGGATCTCGCGGCCGGAGGCGTCGATCTCCACCTGCTTTTTGCCAACGGTGCCGCGGAGCACGCTCTCGTAGGTCATCTCCACGCCTGATTTGCCCACCCGGTCGTTGAGCTGGTAGCCCTTCGACCGCAGATCCGGGTACTCGCTCTCATCGACGGGGCCCACGTAGCCCAGGATGTGGGCCACCAGGGAGCCCATCGGGTAGCGGCGGACGGGCTCCGCCAGCACCTCCATGCCAGGTAGTCGGGACTGCATCTCGCGCAGGGTGAAGGCGGTCTCCTCGCTCAGATCGCGCTTGAGAACCAGGGGTGTGAAGGGGTCATTGCTGCTGCGATGGGCCTCGATCTCTTTTGCCATCTCGGCGGCTGGCACTTGCAGCAAGGGCTCCAGTTCGGACAGCACCCGGTGCTGCTCGTCGCGGGGCAGGTCGGCGGGAACGACGGCTGCCGAGAAGCTGGGCACGTTTTCCACCAGCGGCGTCCCGAAGCTGTCATAGATGAGCCCTCGGGAAGGGACCACAGGCAGAATGCGCAGACGGTTGGTCTCCGCTCGCTGGCTATACGCCTCCTCCTGGAAGATCTGCATGCGCACGAGTTGGAGGGCGAGGACGGCAAAGAGGGCCAGGATGAGGAGCCGGAGGTAGAATAACTTGTTCTGAAGCGCCTGCCCCTCATTGGGGACTTCGCGGCGGCGCGAACGCCAGCGTCTCTGCCTCTGGAAGGGGCCCATAGCTCCCCGCTATTTGTCCTGAATCACTGGGAACAAAGGGATCTTGCTCTTCACAGGGGCCGGGCTCTCCGCAGGTCCCGGCTGCCCAGCCACAGGAGCCCATAGACGGGCGGAACCAGCAGTGCGTTGACAATGGCCGCCGGGACGACGACTCGCGAGAGAATGCCCCACCACTGCACCGTCTCACCGGTCACCCGCAAGATTATCAGAAGGATGACCTCGTATGCTAGCGTGGAGAGCAGGATGAGAAGGACAGCGAGAAGGAAATCGCCCTCGATGATCCGCGCCTCCCGGATCTCGGTCAAGAGTACCAGGGGGATGAGGGCGAGCATGGCCGCTCCCAGTAGCTGGCCATCCATGAGCCCCAGGGCCAGGCCGCCCATAGGCACCACCACCATTGCTTCCTCCAGGCCGCGCACCATGGCCCACGATAGCAGCAGCACGAGCATTAGATTGGCGTGCACCCCAAGCACCCGAAAGGATGTCAGGGCGCTGGTCTGGGCAACCGCGACCAGCAGCACGAGGACAGCAGCGACGACGTATCTCATGGCCCCTGTAGCTGCAAGGGTGTGAAGCTGGTGAGGACCAGCACGGTCTCCAGCCTCGAGAGGCTGGCCAGCGGCTCCACCGTCACATCCTTGAAGATCTCCTGCTGACTGCTTTCGACGGCGCTCACCCGGCCGATGACGAGGCCGGGCGGGAAGTTGCCCCCAATGCCCGAGGTAAGGACCGTGTCGCCCTGATTGACGACGGCGGCCTGACGCAGGAACTCCATGGTCAGGCGCCGGCTGTAGCTGCCGGAGACGACGCCCTGGGCGCGTGACTCCTGGATCATGGCGCTGACGGCGCTGTTCGGGTCGGTGATGAGGGTGACCCAGGCGTAGTCGTCGAAGACTTGGGTGATGCTCCCTACCAGGCTGCCCCCCTCAGTGACCGCTACCATCCCTTCCCGGACGCCGTCTCGCTTGCCCCGGTCGATGGCCACCATCTCCTTGACGTTGCTCGGCTCGCGGGCGAAGACGTTGGCGGCCAGGAACTGCTCGTCCGGGTGGGCCTCCTTGACTTGAAGGAGCTGGGACAGTTGCTGGAGGCGGGTCTCATTCTCGCGGAGGCGGGCAACCTCGGCGTTGAGGCGCTCGTTCTCGGCCCGCAGGGCCTGGTTCTCGTCCGAGAGCTCGCCGGTGCGGCGGATGTCGGAGATGAAGTCGGCAGCGGGCTCGCTGACCCGGGTAAGGGCGTTCTGGAGGGGTGAGAATACGGTGAGGACGATGTTCTCCAGGGGGCCCAGGACGCCGGCCCGGGAGAGGGCGAGGAGGAAGACGGCTAAGGCCATGACCGCTAGGGTCCAGACGCCGGTGCGGGAACTCAAGATTGCGACCTCCTGTGGCCGGGGGGAGTCCTGGCTCCAGGCATGCTCGACGTGGAGAGACAGATCTTAGCGTGGGGGCTTGCGGGCCGCCAAACTGGACTGGACCTTGGCCAGAAGCGCCGTCTCTTCCAGCACCTCGCCGGTGCCGCGGACGACGCAGCTCAGGGGGTCCTCGGCCACGAAGACGGGGAACCTGGTCTCCTGGGCCAGGCGGCGGTCCAGGCCCCTCAGGAGGGCTCCTCCTCCCGCCAGGGCGATGCCCCGGTTCATGAGATCAGCCACCAGCTCGGGCGGCGTCACCTCGATGGTGGAGCGGACGGCCTCCACGATGGCGTTGATGGAGCCGGAAAGGGCGTCGCGGATCTCGACGGTGCTTACCTCCACCGACTTGGGAAGCCCTGTGGCCAGGTCGCGGCCCCGGATCACGACCGTGTGCTCCTCGTCCAGGGGGTAGGCGGAGCCCGCCTCGATCTTGATCTCCTCGGCGGTACGCTCGCCGATGAGCATGTTGTGAACCTGCCGCGCGTAGGCCATGATCTCCTGGTCCATCTCGTCACCGGCCACGCGGATGGAGGTGCTGACGACGATGCCGCCCAGGGCGATGACGGCTACCTCGGTGGTGCCGCCGCCGATGTCGACGATGAGGCAGCCGGCGGGCTCCATGATGGACAGGCTGGCGCCAATGGCCGCTGCCATGGGCTCCTCCACCAGGTAGGCGGCGCGAGCGCCGGCGTTGAGGGCGGCGTCGTGGACGGCCCTCTTCTCTACCTCCGTCACCCCGCTGGGGATGCCGATGACCACCCGCGGCCGGGGAATGCCGAAGCCGAAGCGGTCGTGGACGGCGCGGATGAAGTACTGGAGCATGCGCTCCGTCACGTCAAAGTCGGAGATGACGCCGTCCTTGAGGGGGCGCACGGCGACTATATTGGAGGGCGTGCGACCCACCATGCGCTTGGCCTCGGCGCCGATGGCCAGGATCTTCTTGGTATTGCGGTCCACGGCCACCACGGAGGGCTCGTCGATGACGATGCCCCGTCCCTTGACCATGACCAGGGTGTTGGCCGTGCCCAGGTCAATGCCGATGTCGTGGGAGAAGAGGCCGAGGAAGGCGGAGAAGGGATTGAATGCCAAGGCGGCCTCCTGGGTCCGGTTAGCCTGGGTGCTGGATGGCAACGACAGGGTGCGTTGGGCATTATAGCCCAGCGATGGTTATGTGAAAAGGGGGATGTTCAAGCGGCTTCGAAAAGGTATGCGAGGCAAATCAAAACGCCAAACCCTATCGGCCCTGAAACCGCGGCTCGCGCTTCTCGAGAAAGCTGAGGACCCCCTCCCGGACATCCTCGCTGGCCTGGCACAGCCGCGACCAGTACTCCTCGAGCCGGAGGTGGTCTTCCAGCTCCTCCAGCAGGCCTCGGTAGGCCAGGCGCTTGGTCACCTCGATGGCCAGCGAGGGCCCCGTGGCTATGCGCCGGGCAAGCTCCGTCGCCACGGGCAGGAGCTGGTCAGGCGGTGTCAGGCGGCTGACCAGCCCCAGTCGCAGCGCCTCCTGGGCGTCGAACATGTCGCCGGTGTACATGAGCTCCAGGGCGCGGGACAGGCCAACGATGCGGGGCAGGAAGAAGGTGCAGCCGAAGTCCGGGCTGAGGCCGCGGCGGGCATAGATGGTGCCCAGGCGGGCCGTCTCCGAGGCGATGCGGATGTCGCAGGCCAGGGCCAGGGAGAGGCCGCCCCCCGCCGTCGTGCCGTTGATGGCGGCGATGGTGGGTTTCTGGCAGGCCACCACCTCGCGGGTGGCCAGGTAGCCGCTGCGGAACCAGCGAGTCCTGCTCAATTCCTTCTGGGGCGCCTCTGCCTCGCTGGTGGAGGCCACCAGGTCGCTGCCGGCGCAGAAGCCGCGGCCGGCGCCCGTGATGATGACGGCCTTGGCGTCGTCGTCCTCGCTGGCCTGTCGCAGGGCGTCCACCAGCTCCTCCCAGGATTCCCAGGTCATGGCGTTGAGCCTGTCGGGCCGGTTGAGGGTGATGGTGACGACGCCGTCACGCCGCTCGACGAGCATGTTGCGGTATTCCATGGTGGTGCTTCTCCCTTCGTGGCGTTCAGCGCCCGCCGACCCGGGTTGCCACAGATTCACACAGACAGAACACAGATTAGCAGACCACCAAACCTGTGGGGAGCAAATCTGAGATTGCCACAGATTCACACAGACAGAACACAGATTAGTAGACCACCGGGATGTGTTGGGAGCAAATCTGAGTCAATCTGTGTCCGTCTGTGGCCGGCGTCACGCCTCCGGTGGCGCCACCGGCCAGCGCATAATCGGCGACAGGTCCGCCGCGTGCTCCAGGTCGTGCTCGTGCCAGTGCTGGAGCGCCTCGAGGAAGGGGCCGTCTTCCGGCGCCTGACCCCGTCGACGCACGGCCGACCTCGCCTCCAGGTGCTCGGCCCGCAGGAGGCCCATGAGCCGTCGCACCTCCGACCGCTGCCGCGCCATCTCCTCGACCAGCGCTTCCGGCGACGACTCGCGGTGCCGGGCGATGTTCTCGGCGTTGGCGGCATCGGCGTCGGGCTCCGGGCCGAGCTG
>CAZSSQ010000078.1:0-11740 GCA_964609465.1 uncultured Dehalococcoidia bacterium | reverse complement strand
GTGCTGCCGGCGGCCACGCCGGTGGTGCGGGAGCTGCCCAGAACAGGTACCGGGCCTGAGGATGGCTGGTTCCCCTGGCCGGCTGCCCTGGGAGGCCTCCTTGCCGTGGCCGGTTTGGCTCTTCTCTTCAGCGGCCTGCACCGCCGCTTGTCGGACGGCGAACGCTAGCGGCAATCGATAAGCGCCAGACAGAGAGGGCGATGGCCTAGGCCTTCGCCCTTTGTTGCTGTCCCCGGCGCCTCGCTCCCCCTTGCCTGCCGGCAGGCGGCTTCTGAACGGCCACTCCGTCCTTGCCGATAATCTCTCTGGGAAAGGCGGCATCTCATGGGGTGCCGGCAGAGAGGCGGCTTCCATGCTCCAGCCCCTGGTACGTCGGCTGCAACGGGGCAGCATCCGTTCCAAGGTGCGGCAGGCCATCGACGCCGGCGTCGGTGTCTACAACGGGAGCTGGGATCTGCCAGTCCTGCCCGAGGAGGGAGGAGGAGCCCTCCCGGACCGCATCTTGGAGTGGTGTCATGAGTCCCTGGCGCGCATGCGCAAGCCCTACGGCTTGGACTACGTGACCCTGGTCCTAGCTGTTGTCGGCCCTGAGAACCAGGAGGTCGCTACCCTCGGCTTTGGCGTGCTGCGACCGCAGGACTTCTACGGCGAAGGTGATGTGACTGCCCGGCTGCGTGAGGTCATAGGCCGCTGGCATGAGGATGGCATCCTGACCTCCCTTCAGGCTTTCAAGCTTTCGGCCGTCCTCTTTAGCTGGGGAGACCTGGCGCGGGAGCTCCTGCTGGCGGGATAAAGGGCACCACTGCTGGAAGGAGAGATGGAATGGCCCGCCTGCCGGAGAAAAGGCGCAACGTAGTATTCAGGGTCCTATCGCGCCTGGCGGGGGCGCTGGCCCTCGTCCTCATCCTGAGCGGATTCATCATGGACGCCGCCGACATCGGGGGGAATCTAGAGCCCCTCACCCTCCTCATGGTGGGCATCTACGTGCTGGGCGTCCAGATCTACTTTCTGCTGGAGTACTTCGTCGAGACAGGGGGCATCGAGTAGCAAGGCAGCGTCTTCACCCCCCGCGCCACGTCGCCCGGTGGCAGCTTCGGCGAGGCGGAGCCTTCAGGAAACGGGTACCGGAACGATGATCTACTAGGTGGCAGCAGCAGAACGCCAGGGTTGGGAGCAGCTCTGGCCAGCGCCGTAGTCGTCCCTTAGCGAGGACCAACCCGTGAGCAACTTGACCAGCGCCGTCGTCCGCATCGAAGAGCAAGAAGAAGAGGACCCCCGCCAGGCGCCGTTCGTGTCACAGCCCCAGACAATCGAGGAGACGGGGCTCGATTTCGGCCTCCTGCTCGACCTGTGCATCAAGACCATGTACTACACCGGACGCCCGCGGGCACGTGCCATCTCTTCCCAGCTAGGGCTGACCTTTCACATCGCTCAGGAAGTTCTCACCTTTCTCAAGCGCGAGCAATTGTGTGAGGTGGTGGGTAGTGCCGGCCTCGGAGAGCAGAACTACCAGTATACTCTCACCGGCAAAGGCGCCGAGAAAGCAGAGGAGGTGCTGGCCCGGAGTCGCTATGTGGGCCCAGCTCCGATTCCCTTCCAGAAGTACCTGGAGTTGCTAGAAAGGCAGTCCGTGAAGCGCCTTGCCGTGACCAGTGAGGATGTCGAAAAAGTCCTGTCGAACCTTGTCCTTAGCGAGCGCACCCTGAGGTCCGTTGGCCCAGCCATCAACTCCGGCAAGGCTATCCTGCTGTACGGCGGCTCCGGCAACGGCAAGAGCACCATGGCGAGAGCGATCGGCGCAACGCTTGACGGCGAGGTACTGGTGCCCTATGCGATTGAGATAAACGGCCAGATCATCAAGGTCTTTGACGCCCGGGTCCACGAGGAGGTCGATGCCACTCCGCCGTTCGAACGCCGCGCGGATGAAGATAGCAACGCGCTGCCGAACGGTTTGGAGCGCCGCCGCGACCAGCGCTGGGCCTTGATTCGCCGCCCCGTCGTCATGGCCGGCGGTGAGCTCACCCTTCGCGACCTGGAGCTACGCTTCGACCCCGTCTCCAAGCTGTACGTGGCCCCCCTCCAGGTGAAAGCCAACGGCGGCGTCCTCGTCATCGACGATTTCGGTCGCCAGCTCGTGCAGCCCCGGGAGCTGCTCAACCGCTGGATTGTGCCTATGGACAAGGGCTCCGACCATCTCACCCTGCAGACCGGCGAGAGCATCGAGATACCATTCGACGTGCTCCTGGTCTTCTCCACCAACCTACCGCCAGCCCAGTTGGGCGACGAGGCCTTCTTCCGCCGCATACATCACAAGATAGAGATCCCTAATCCCACCCGAGAGGAGTTCCTACAGATCCTGGAACTGGTCTGCCGGGAACAGGGCGTCACCTTCTCCCAGGAGGGAGCCTCATACCTGTTGGAGCACCACTATGCGGAGACCGGCCGTCCCCTGAGGGGCTGCCACCCGCGCGACCTGATGGAGCTGGTGGAGGACATCGCACGTTACCGGGGCCGGGTGCCAGCTCTGGACACGGACCTCATTGACCTGGCCTGCGAATCCTACTTCGTCGACCTCTAGGCAGGCTTCGGCAATCCCCTTGCTTCCGCCAAGGCGGTTCCCCTCCTGAAACAGGCAAGCTGGATCGAGCCGGTTTCCAGCGGGGAGAAGGTCCCTATCCCACAAAGACGACGGTGTAGTAGCGCATACCGCTGCCGTCCTCAGCGTAGCCCACTCCCACTCGCGTGAAGTTGGGGTTCAGGATGTTGGCCCGGTGAGGAGGGCTGGTCATCAGATCGCGGACGGCGACCGCTACTGTCTCCTCCAGGGGGTAATTGTTGCGGGCCAGGTTCTCGCCTGCCCAGGAATAGGGGACGCCCCACTCGTCGAGGAGGGTGAAGGCGCTCTGACCCTCAGGACTGGTGTGGCTGAAGTAGCCCCTGGCTGCCATGTCGCCGGAGCGGATGCGGCCGATGGCCACCAGGCTCCCGTCCGCAGCCAGGGCCGGCAGGCCGGCGGCGGCACGCTCGGCGTTGAGACGACGTATGAAGTCGGCCTCCAGCGGCGTCAGACTCACCCCGGCCACCGCCGCCGGAGACGCCGATGCTGGTGGCGGGGAAATCGGCGGCGGCGGCGGCGGCGTGGGTGTCGGTATTGAAGGCGGGGCCGGTGTCGGCGGAACAGGTGTGGGCGCCGGCGGTGCCGGTGGCGGCACAGGTGTAGGAGGCGGAGGCGATGGTAGCGCAGGCGCAGGCGCCGCTACCGTTGGGGCAGGCGCCTCGACGGTCGGCGCTGCCCTAGCGGCTGGCTGGCCGTCCGTTGAAGACGGCTGGTTATCTTCCTCTAGGCCTGCCGGGGGCGAGCCGCCGCCCAGGGAGCCCGAGGGGGGCGCGCTGACCACTGCCTGCGGCGCTGCTGGCCCCACGCCCAGTTCTGGCCCGACGACGCGGTCCGGGGTCGCGAAGCCGGCCACATCGGGAGCGAGAGCACCGGCGCTTGTTGGCGGTGCGGCCTGGGTACTGGTCTCCGCCGACCGGCCAGTGGAAGGTCCGCCTCCCAAGAGGAGGAACGAGCCCACTATCAGGAGGGCGATGCCACTGGCCAGCAGCAGGCCCCTCAGGGCCCAGTCGCGCTTTGGTGAGCGACCGGATGGGCCCCTGGAACCGGAGCTCCCACTGGCCGGGCGGGGTTCGACGGCCATGGCTTCTGTCACGGTCGGGAGTGTTCGGCCAGCCCGGGCAGGCCGGCCCTACACAAGATCTCGACCAAGAAATACTCGGCGTATCTGGCGAATTCCTTTAATAGGTGTGGAGCGGGCCCCGATCGTGGCCGTCGGCTGCCCTGATAGGCTTTGCGTTGACGCTCTAGGTAGGGGGATGCTAGACTGACTTCGCGAGTGCTAGGGTCCGCGGCCACCCCGTCGACAGGCGGGGAGCGGGCCGTCTGGTCCTTCTTGTATGTCTGGGCCGCTTTCGCCGCGCTGAGGTCAAGGGAGAACTGCTACCGATGTTGACAACGGTGGTGGGAAACTACCCCAAGATCCCTAACCGGCCCCGTCCTGCCAGGCTCCGCAACGCCATCAACCGCTTCGACCGCGGGGGGATGAGCGCCGAAGAGTTGCGGGCAGTAGAGGACGACGTTACCCGCGAGGTCATCGACGAGCAGGTCGAGGCGGGCCTCGACCTCGTTACCGATGGCCAGATCCGCTGGGAGGATGAGCAGACCTACGTCGCCCGCCACCTGGGCGGTGTTTCCATCAATGGTCTTATTCGCTTCTTCAACAGCAACACCTACTTCCGAGAGCCCATCGTCGAGGGGCCCCTGTCCTGGACCGGGCCCATCACCGTCGCCGACTACCGCTTCGCCGCCGAGCACAGCCCGCGACCGGTGAAGGCGGTGTTGCCCGGCCCCTACACCCTGGCCCGTCTCTCCCGTGACGAGCACTATCGCTCTCTGGAGAAGTGCGTCATGGCCTACGCCGAGGCCCTGAACCAGGAGGCCCTGGCCCTTCAGGAAGCCGGGGCGGCCTTCATCCAGCTCAACGAACCAGCCATCGTCAAGCACAAGACGGACCTCCCCCTCTTCCGGCGCGCCATCGAGCGGACGCTGGAGGGGGTGAGCGCCGAGCGCGCCGTCTATCTCTACTTCGGCGACGTGGACGGCCTCTACCCGCAGGTGCTGGACCTGCCCATCGATGTGCTGGGGCTGGACTTCGTCACCGGCGCCCGCAACCTTGAGGTGCTGAAGACAGCGCAGTTCAGCAAGATACTGGGCCTGGGCCTGGTCGACGCCCGAAACACGAAAATGGAGAGCGTGGAGCAGATTGTGGAGGGCCTGCGGCGGGTTCGGGAGATAGTCTCTCTCGACCGGGTGCACCTGAGCCCTAGCTGTGGGCTGGAGTTCCTCCCTCGCGAGGTAGCGCAGGCCAAGATCGTGCGCATGGTGGAGGGCACTCGCCGAGCGAAGGAGGTGCTGGTGTGAGCAACGCCCTCCTGACCACCAGCGTCGGCAGCTTCCCCAAGCCTGCCTATGTCCAGCAGGCGCGGAGCGAGCACGCCGCCGGCCGCCTCTCGCGGGAGGAGCTGGCGGAGGTGGAGCGTCGCGCTACCCGTGAGGTCATCGCGCTCCAGGAGGAACTGGGCATCGACATTCTGGTGCACGGGGAGATGGAGCGCGGCGATATGGTCGTCTTCTTCGCCGAGCAGTTGGCCAGCATGAGCATTGGCGGGCTGGTACGCTCCTACGGCAACCGCTACTACCACAAGCCCGTCATTACTGGCAAGCTGCATTGGCCCGGGCCCATGACGGTGGAGATGTGGCGGTTCGCCCAGGGGCTCACGGACAAGCCGCTGAAGGGGGTGCTCACCGGCCCCTACACGATGGTCGACTGGTCCTTCGACGACTACTACGACTCGCGCCGGGAAGCGGTACTGGACATGGCGCAGGTGGTTCGCCGTGAGGCAGAGGAGCTGGTGAAGGCGGGCGCTAGGTTCGTGCAGGTGGACGAGCCGGCGGCCTCCACCCGACCGGAGGAGATGGAGCTGATGTCGGAGGCGCTGGGGATCGTGACCCAGGGGCTGCGTGCGAAGACGATCACTCACATCTGCTATGGCGACTTTGCGGGGGTCTTTCACCACATCGCTAACCTGCCCGTCGACCAGGTGGACCTGGAGATGGCCAACAGTGACTACGACCTTCTAAACCTCATCCGTCAGCACAAGGAAGGGTTCAACAAGGAGCTGGCCATGGGAGTGGTGGATGTCCACTCCCACCTGATCGAGACGGTGGAGGAGGTGAAGGGGAGGATCAGGAGGGGGCTGGACGTGCTGCCGCCTGAGCGCTTGTACATCGACCCCGACTGTGGCCTCAAGACCCGCACCTGGGAGGAGGCGGAGGCGAAGCTGCGGGTCATGGCGCAGGCCGTCCGCGAAGTGAAACAGGAGCTGGGCCTCAACGGCCACCCCTGAACGCGATGAAGGCCAGTGAGGGCCTCCTCTTTTCTCTTTCCAAGCCCGCGCCGCGCGCGTCCCTGACCACTTGCTTGACTGCCAGCGGTCGCGCCGCGACCTAGTGATGCCCTAGCGACGCTTGAACTCCCTCGCCAGGGCTTCGGCGCTGAGGTGGATCATGGTCGGCCGGCCATGGGGACAGGTGTGCGGCGTCTGCGTCTCTTCGAGCTGCTTCACCAGCTCTCGCATCTCCTCCTGAGTCAACGTCTGGCCGGCCCGGATCGCGGCGTGGCAGGCCAGGGAGGCGGCCACCCGCTCGCGGGCGTCGGCGGGACCGTCTTCGCGCGCCAGCATGTCCAGGAGTTCCACCAGGGCCCGGCCCGCATCCTGGCCCGCCAATAGGCAGGGCGCCGCTCGCAGCAGGTAGGTCCGGCCCCCAAACGGCTCGAGGGAGAAGCCCTGCTCGGCCAGGGCCTCGGCGGCGGCCCGGAGGGCCTGCTCCTGGTGGGGCGTCAGGTCCACCGGCACCGGTTGTAGGAAGCCCTGCACCTCCGCCTGGCCGGCGGGTTTCGAAAGGAGACGCTCGTAGAGGATGCGCTCGTGGGCGGCGTGCTGGTCAATGAGGTACACCCCCTCCGGCCCCTCGGCGACCACGTAGGTGGCTCCCACCTGGCCCACGGCCCGCAGCAGGGGCAGACGGGACAGGAGAGGCGCCGCCTCCTCTGGCTTGCCCCCACCGGCGGAGGCCACCCGGCGGTCAGTTGAACGCGACGAGACGAGGTGGCGGCCCTGCGTGGGGGAAACGGCCGGCACCAGCCGGGGAACGGCGCCGGGCGCCGCTGCAAGCGCTGTCCAGGCCCCTACCCTGGCCTGCGGCGCCGGCGCCTGGTCGATCAGGGCCCGGCGCACACGGCGCTGGAGGATGGTGAACACCTCGCGCTCGCGTCGCAGGCGTACCTCGGCCTTGGTGGGGTGGACGTTGACGTCTACCTCCTCCGGCGGCAGCGCAATCTCCAGGATGGCAATGGGGAAACGGCCGGTCGTGAGCAGGCCACGATAGGCCTCCTCTACGGCGAAGGTAAGGGTACGGCTGCGAACCCAGCGCCGGTTGATGAAGAGGCTGATGTAGGTTCGGTTAGCCCTCGTCAGGCCCGGCGGGCTCACCAGGCCGCTGACGTTCGCGTATTCGTCGGCCTCGGGGTTGGGCAGGGGCAGCATTGCTGAGGCTGCCGGGACGCCGTAGACGGCGGCCACCGCCTCCCGGCGCTCGCCGCTGCCCGGCGTCTGCAACGACAGCCGCCCGTCGAGCCGGAGGGTAAAGGCGACCTCGGCGTAGGCCAGCGCATAGTGACTGACGACGGTGGCGATCTGGCCGGCCTCAGAGGTGGTGGAACGCAGGAACTTGAGACGGGCCGGCTGGCGGCGGAACAGGCCTCGCGCGGTGACGGTCGTGCCAAGGGGAGCGCCTCGGGGCCCGCTGGCGACGACGGCACCGTTTTGCAGCTTCAGGTGGGCACCCGCGGATGCCCCGGCGGGCCGGGAGACGACCTCTACGTCGGCGACGGCGGCGATGCTGGGCAGCGCCTCGCCTCGAAAGCCGAGGCTTGCCACCCGTGCCAGGTCACTCTCCGAAAGGAGCTTGCTGGTAGCATGGCGCTCGAAGGCCAGGGAGAGCTCCTCTCCGGCGATGCCGCAGCCGTTGTCGCTGACCCGGATGATCCCCAGCCCTCCCTGTGTGGCCTCCACGCCGACCTGGGTAGCGCCGGCGTCCAAAGCGTTCTCTATCAGCTCCTTCACCACGGAAGCAGGTCGCTCAATGACTTCGCCGGCCGCGATCTTGGCTACTAGATCCGGCGGTAGACGCTGAATGGGCAAGGGGCACCTCTGTCGCGCATTGTACAGGTAGAACTTGCGGCACTGCCAGACCAGATGTATCGTATGTCACGACCTTGGGAAAGAGATGTACGAGACATGAGGGGTCTCATTGGGGTGCTGCTCCTGGCTGCCGTGCTGGGCGTCCTCACTCCGGCCACCGCCCGCGGCGACCGGCCTCCGCTCGGGCTGCGCCCGCAGGCCGCCGCGAAGGCGGGCCAGGCCCTGCCCGGCGAGCTGCTGGTTCGCGTCGACCCTGCCATCGGTGCGCTGGCCCGGCGTCTCATGGTAAGCGTGGGCGGTCAGGAGGAAGCCCGCCTGGGCGAGTTAGGGGTGGTCCGCGTCCGCCTGCGCGAAGGCCTCTCCCTGGAGAAGGCTCTAGAGCTCTACAGCCGTCTGCCAGGCGTCGACTACGCAGAGCCGAACTACCGCCTAAAGGCCGAGTTCCTTCCCAACGACCCCTACTACACCGCCCAACGCTGGTACTACAACCTCACCGAGGCCCCCGAGGCCTGGGACGTGGAGCAAGGGCAGCCGTCGGTCATCGTCGCTGTCCTGGATTCTGGCGTGGACACCACGCACCCTGACCTGCGGGACCACGTCTGGCGTAACCCGGGCGAGGGGGTGCCCAACGGCATCGATGATGACGGGAACGGCTGCGTTGACGACGTCCACGGGTGCAACTTCGTGGAGCCCGAGGCTGCCGACCCTTCCTGCGGGCCACAGCCGATCTCACCCTCGAACCAGGTCACCGACGACGGCGGCCACGGCACCTTCGTCGCCGGCATCATCGGCGCCACCGGCAACAACGGTGTGGGTGTCATCGGAGCGGCGCCGGGGGTCATCTTGCTGCCCGTGAAGGTCCTGGACTGCACCGGTGCCGGGACGACGGCCGACGCCGCTGCTGGCATCCTCTACGCCGCCCGCATGGGCGCTCAGGTCATCAACCTCAGCTTCGGCGGCCCTGACTCCTCGAAGACGCTCCTGGACGCGGTAGTCACCGCCACCGAAACCTACGGAGCCGTGGTGGTGGCGGCCTCCGGCAACCAGGGCACCCAGGGTGTCACCTATCCCGCCCGCTACCGAAATGTCATCGCTGTCGGCGCCTCGGATCGCAACTCCCCTGATGCTCGTGCCCCCTTCAGCAACTGGGGCCCGGAAGTGATGGTGGTGGCGCCAGGCGTCGACCTGGTGAGTACCGTTCCCCAGGCTCTCTGCGATGGAGGCTGGTTCTGTCCAGGAGGCCAGCCCTATTCCGTGGCCAGCGGCACCTCTTTCGCTGCCGCGCAGGTGGCTGCCCTGGCCGCCCTCATCCGCTCCCACAGCCCTGCCCTCAGCACCAATGAGATCCGGTTTGTAATCAGAGCCGCGGCATTGCCGCTGCCCGACGACGCCACGCCCGGTTGGGCCGGAGCGGGGCGCATCCGCATGCGACGCGCCCTGGAGGCGATCCTGTTCCGGATCGGGGCGCCGGGGGTGATCAGGGACTAGCGCCGGTCAGGAATCCCCGGCCCGCTCTTTCAACTCGTAGAGCTTGGTGATGGCCTGGAGAGGCGTCAGGGAGTCCACGTCCAGGGCCGCCAGCTCCTCGAGCAGGGGCGAGCGCGGCCCAAGTAGAGGTAGCTGCTCGGCAGGGGAACGGCGCCGGGGCTGGCCACGCCCGGCGGGAGCCGTGCGACCGTCGTGGGCGGCCTCGAGAGAGCGCAGAACCTCCGCTGCCCGCTGCACCACCGCCCTGGGCAGGCCAGCCAGCTCCGCCACGTGGATGCCATAGCTGCGGTCGGAGCCGCCGGGGACGATCTTGCGCAAGAAGACCACCCGGCCGCCCTCCTCCGTCACCGCCACATTGTAGTTCTTGACGCGAGGAAGGAAGGCCGCCAGCTCCACCAGCTCATGGTAGTGAGTGGCGAAAAGGGTCTTGGCGGCCCGCTCGGCGTGGCTGTGCAGGTACTCCACCACCGCCCGGGCGATGGCCAGGCCGTCGTAGGTGCTGGTCCCCCTCCCGATCTCGTCCAGGATAACCAGGGAGCGCGGCGTAGCGTTGTGGAGGATGCTGGCCGTCTCCAGCATCTCCACCATGAAGGTGGACTCGCCGCGGGCCAGGTCTTCCTGGGCGCCGACGCGGGTGAATATGCGGTCTACAAGCCCGATACGGGCGGACGAGGCCGGCACGTAGCCGCCCACTTGAGCTAGCAGCACGATTAGCCCCACCTGCCGCAGATAGGTGGACTTGCCCGCCATGTTGGGGCCCGTCAGGACCACGATCTGGCTATCCCCGTTGGACAGGTGGGTATCGTTGGGCACGAACTCACCCTCCCCCAGGGCCCGCTCCACCGCCGGATGACGGCCGTCCTTGATCACGATCTCGTTGTCCTCCGTGAGATGCGGTCGGACGTAGCGGTAGCGGACGGCGGCCTCAGCCAGGGCCGAGGCGGCGTCGGCCTCGGCGACGGCAGCCGCCAGGGCCAGGACGCGGTCGGCGGCGGCCGCCACCTGAGCGCAGACCTGGCGAAAGATGGCCGACTCCAGCTCGGTGATGCGCTCGCGGGCGTTCAGGATCTGGCTCTCGTACTCCTTGAGCTGGCCGGTGATGAAGCGTTCGGCGTTGACCAGGGTCTGGCGGCGCTGGTAGTCGTCCGGCACCAGGCCCAGGTTGGGCCGGCTGACCTCAATGTAGTAGCCGAAGACCTTGTTGTAGCCCACCTTCAGGGACTTGATGCCCGTCCGCGCCTTCTCCTGGGCCTCCAGCTCGGCCAGGTACCGGCGCACGTCACGGGTGAGAGAACGAAGTTGATCCAGCTCCGGCGAGAAGCCGGCGCGCACCACCTCGCCCTGCTCCAGGGTAGCGCCGGGCTCGTCGGCGATGGCGTCTGCGATGAGCATGGCTACGTCCTCACAGGGCCGCAGGCGCGCCAGTAGCCTTCCCGCCGGCGAGTCTGCCTGCAAGCCGGGCAGGCCCTCCGATACCGCGGCGTCCTCTCCTGCCAGGGCCTGGCGCAGGCCCTCGACGGCCTCCAGCCCCCGGCGCAGCGCCACCACCTCTCGCGGCGAGGCGATACCCGCCCCTATGCGCCCCACCAGCCGCTCCAGGTCCGGCATCGCGCCCAGCGCCTCGCGCAGCGACCCCCGGCGCAGCCCATCCTCGAAGAAGAAGGCCACTAGCCCCTGTCGCTCTCGGAGTGCCGTTATGTCCAGCAAGGGCTGCCCTAGCCACCGCCGCAGGAGCCGCGCCCCCAGGGCCGTGCGGGTCTGGTCCAGGACGGCCAGCAGGGAGCCCTCCCTCCTGCCCTCGCGGCCGCCGGCGAACAGCTCGAGGTTGCGCTGCGTCTGGGCGTCCAGCACCATGTGGCCGGTCGCGTTGTAGGTGCGGATAGCGGTGATGGTCGGGAGCGACGCCCGCTGGTTCTCCTGCACGTAGCGCAGGATGGCGCCGGCGGCGGCCGCGGCCCGGGGCAGCTCGCGCAGGCCGAAGGCCTCCAGGGAGGCCACCTGGAAGTGCTCCCGCAGCGCCCGGTCCGCCTCCTCCGGGTCGAACCAGTACGGCTCCAGGCGGGTGACCGGTACCTCCGCACCGGCCGGCGCCTCGACGCCCTCCGCCAGGAGGAGCTCGGCCGGGCGCAGGCGCGCCAGCTCTGCCGCCAGTTGCGTCCCCGACACCTCGGTGGCAGCGAACTCCCCTGTGCTCACGTCCACGTAGGCCACCCCGACCGCAGGCCTCTCGGCTGTCGTCCCAGCGCCTCGCCGTGCCGGCGCTTCCGGAGCGAAGGCCAGGGCCGCCAGGTAGTTGTTGGCCCTCTCGTCCAGCAGGCTGCCCTCCAGGATGGTGCCCGGCGTGACGACCCGCACCACCTGGCGGTCCACCAGGCCCTTGGCAGTGGCGGGGTCCTCCATCTGCTCGCAGATGGCCACCTTGTAGCCCTTG
>CAZSSQ010000077.1:0-11760 GCA_964609465.1 uncultured Dehalococcoidia bacterium | reverse complement strand
GCCGGGCTGAAGGGGGAGAGCGCCTCCGACTGCTTGCCCTCGAGCAGGGAGCGGGCCATGAGCTGCCCGGTGATGGGGGCCAGGAGGATACCGTTCCGGAAGTGGCCGGAGGCCACCCAGAGGCCCTCCCACCCCGGCGCGGCGCCCAGGATAGGGAGGCTGTCGGCGGAGCCCGGGCGGAGGGCTGCCCAGGCATCGACGTGCGTGGCGTAGCCGAAGGCCGGCACCAGGGCGTTGGCCATCTTCCGCAGCAAGGCCAGCCCCCGCTTCGTGGTGCTCTTTCGATAGCCCACTTCCTCCACGGTGGCCCCAACGAAGACGAAGCCGTTGGGCTTGGGGACCACGTAGACCTTCGGCCCCCAGACGATGTGGCGCACGGGCGGCGGGCCGCCGCCCAGGGCCAGCATCTGCCCTCGCACCGGCTTCACGGGCACCCGCACGCCCAGGGCCGCCGCCAGGCGCCTTGTCCAGGGCCCCGCCGCGAGGACGACGCTGCCCGCCGAGAGCGTCTCGCGGGCCAGGCGGACGCCCGTCACCCGGCGGCCGCGGCGCAGGAGGCCGACCACCGGTGTCTCCTGGCGGATGACGGCGCCCTGGGCCCCGGCGGCGCGGGCCAGGCCCTGCACCAGCTTGGTTGGGTTCACCTGGTGCTCCAGGGGCGAATAGATGGCGCCCCGCACGCGGGGGCTCAGCAGGGGCTCCAGGCCGCGCGCGCCTTCACCGTCGATCCAGCGGACGCCCATTCCCAGGCGGTCCTGCCACTCGATCTGAGAGCGTAGCTCCGCCTCCTCGGTCTCCGAGAACGCGACGCGCAGGAGGCCCGAGGGCACGTACTCCACGTCGACGCCTGTCTCGGCGTAGAGGGCGTCGGTCAGCTCCGGGAAGAGGCGGTGGCTGGCCAGGCAGAGGTCCAGGAAGGCGCTGGGGCCGTGGGCCTCGGCGAGGGGCGCCAGCATGCCCGCCGCCGCCCCCGAGGCCTCGTTGCCGATGAGGCCCCGCTCGAGCACGACGACGCGGCCAGACGGCCGCCCGTCCGGGCGGGCCCGCTCCCTGGACAGGTAATAGGCGATGGCGCAGCCGATGACGCCACCGCCTACCACGACCACGTCCGCGTTGGATGACACTCAGCCTCCCCCTACCATACGCACAATCTCCAGGGTGTCGCCCTGACGCAGTTGCACAGAGGCGTAGTCCTTCCTGGGGATGACGTCGCCGTTGTGGGCCACGGCCACCAGCCGCACGTCCACCTCAAGCTCCTTGAGGAAGGCGACCAGGTCCGTCTCGGCGGGCAACTGCCGCTTCTCGCCGTTCACAGTGAGGGTGATCACGGCCCGCGCCCTAGCCGGCCTTGGTCGCCTTGGCCGCCTTCTCTTCCGACAGGGCGGCGCGCTTCTTCCAGGCCTCGCTCATGGCTTCCACGAGCTGGCGGGCCGCCGCCTGAGGGTCGTCGGCGCCCTGGATGGCGGAGATGACGGAGGCGCCGGACGCGCCGGCCTCGATGACCTCGGCCGCGTTGTCGGGCCGGACGCCGCCCACGGCCAGGACGGGGATGGTAACAGCACCCGAGACCTTTCGCACCAGGCCGGGGCCGGCCGGCTTCGCATCGGGCTTGGACTCCGTGGCGTAGATGGTGCCGAGCTGCACGTAGTCCGCCCCAGCCTGCTCGGCCTCGGTGGCTGCCTCCTCACTGTGGACGGAGCGGCCGATAAGGGTGTGCTGGCCCAGGAGCCAGCGGGCGATGGCCACCGGCAGGCCGTTCTCCGGCAGGTGGACGCCGTCGGCGCCGGCCGCCATGGCCACGTCCAGCCGGTCGTTGATGACGAGGAGGGCATGGCCACGCGTCACCTCACGAAGGCGCATGGCCAGGGTCAGCAGCTCGCCCGTTGGCAGGTCCTTCTCACGGAGCTGGATGAGGTTGACGCCGCCCTTGATGGCCTCGCTCACCACGTCCTCCAGGGGTGATTCGCCGCAGCGCTGGCGGTCGGTGATGAGGCAGAGGGTGGGGAGACGCAGCCTCCCGACGCGTGTGATGGTTGCCGCAGCGCTCAACGCACCACCCCCTCGAGAGGGCTGCTCGCCGAGGCGTAGGCCTTCTTGGCGATGCGGCCGGCCAGGTAGGCCTTGCGCCCGGCCTCGATGCCCAGGCGGATGGCCTCGGCCATGAGAGCGGGGTTCTTCGACTCGGCGATGGCGGTGTTGATCAGGACGGCGTCGGCGCCCACCTCCATGGCCAGGGAGGCGTCGGAGGGCACGCCGAGGCCGGCGTCGACCACTACGGGCACGTGGGCGTTCTCGATGATGATCTGGATCTCCTCCAGCGTGAAGATGCCCCGGCCAGAGCCGATGGGCGAGCCCAGGGGCATGACGGTGGCGCAGCCGATCTCCTCTAGCTGTCGGGCCAGGATGGGGTCGGCGTGGATGTAGGGGAGGACGGTGAAGCCCTCCTTGATCAGGATCTTGGCCGCCTCCAGGGTGCCGATGGGGTCCGGCAGAAGGTACTTGGGGTCGGGCACCACCTCCACCTTCACGAGGTCGGAGCCGGTGACCTCGCGGCCGAGGCGGGCCGTCAGCAGCGCCTCCTCCACGGTGCGGCAGCCGGCGGTGTTAGGCAGGATGGTGTAGCGGCTCCAGTCCACGTAGTCGAGCAGCGTCTTCTGGCCGGGCTTGCCCAGGTCCAGGCGCCGGATGGCCACCGTCACAATCTCCGCGCCCGAGGCCTCGAGGGCGGCCAGCATCTCGTCGACGCTGCGGTACTTCCCGGTACCCAGGATTAGGCGCGACCGGAAGCGCCGGCCGGCGATGATCAGTTCGTCGTTCTCCATGCTGTGTCTCCCTTCTGCGTCATTCTCCGTCGCCAATCGGACGGGCGGCCCCTACGTCTTCTTCGGCGCCTGCTCGATGAAGCTGAGGTCGCCCAGGTTCTGCATCATCTGCATGGGGCAGAAATCAGGGCCACACATCGAGCAGAACGCCGCGTGCTTGAAGTAGTCGTCGGCCAGGGTCTCGTCGTGCATGGCCTGCGCCGTCTCCGGGTCCAGCGAGAGGGCGAACTGGCGCTCCCAGTCAAAGCCGAAGCGGGCGCGCGAGAGCTCGTCGTCGCGCTCTCGGGACCGCGGGTGGCCGCGGGCCACGTCGGCGGCGTGCGCGGCGATCCTGTGGGCGATGACCCCTTGCTTGACATCCTCCAGATTGGGCAGGCCCAGGTGCTCCCTGGGCGTCACGTAGCAGAGGAAGCTGGCCCCGGCGTAGCCGGCCATGGCGGCGCCGATCGCGGAGGTGATGTGGTCGTATCCGGGAGCGATGTCGGTCACCAGGGGCCCCAGGACGTAGAACGGCGCCTCGTGGCAGAGCTCCTGCTGCTTGCGCACGTTCATCTCGATCTGGTCCAGGGGGACGTGGCCGGGGCCCTCGATCATCACCTGGACGTCCTTCTCCCAGGCGCGAAGGGTTAGCTCGCCCAGGGTCTTCAGCTCGGCGAACTGGGCGGCGTCGGAGGCGTCAGCCAGGCAGCCGGGGCGCAGCCCGTCGCCCAGGCTGAGGGTGACGTCGTAGCGACGGGCGATGTCGCAGAGGTCGTCGAAGCGCTCGTAGAGAGGGTTCTGGCGCCGGTTGTGCACCATCCACTGGGCGATCAGACCACCGCCGCGGCTGACGATGCCGGTGATGCGGCCCTCGGCCAGCGGCAGGTACTCCAGCAGGACGCCGCAGTGGACGGTCATGTAATCCACCCCCTGCCGGGCCTGGTGCTCGATCATCTCCAGCAGGTCCTCGGCTGTCATGTCCTCCACGCCCTTGCGCTCGCAGACGGCCTGGTAGATGGGGACGGTGCCCACCGGGACAGGGCTGGCGCCGATGATGGCCTCTCGGATGGCGTCGATGTCACCGCCGGTGCTGAGGTCCATGACGGTGTCGGCACCGAGATGGACGGACAGGTGCAGCTTCTGAAGCTCGCCATCGATATCGGAGGTGACGGCGGAGTTGCCGATGTTGGCGTTGATCTTGATGCAGGCCGCCTTGCCGATGCCGATGGGCTCCAGCCGCTCGTGGTTGACGTTGGCCGGGATGACCAGGCGCCCCGCCGCTACCTCCTGGCGGACGGCCTCCGGCTCCAGGCCCTCGCGCTCGGCGACGGAGCGTATCTCCGGCGTCATGGTGCCCCGCCGGGCGTGGTGCATCTGGGTGTTCACATCGCCGCTGGCCCGCCTCAGGCGGGTTCTGTCAGCCATCTCTATCTCCCTTCCGGCGCCCCATAGGGCAAGCCCACGTAGCTGCAGGGCTTCAGCCCTGCTGGACCGTGTGAATTCGGCAGACCTGAAGGTCTGCAGCTACGGCTAGGATTCTATCTCTCCTCCGGCGCCTCGCCCTCACGGCCTCACCACGGCCCGTCCCACTACCTTGCCCTGGCGGAGGTCGTCGAGGACGCGGTTCACGTCCTCCAGGGGCACCACCCGATCGATGGTGGCCCGAATGCTCCCGGCCGCCGCCAGATCGACCGCCCTGGTCAGCTCGTCCAGGGTGTTGCCCACGGAGCCCAGGACCTGGGCCTCCAGGATGACGAGCTGGATGGGGCTCAGGGTCAGCAGGTCCTGTGAATAGCCGATGAAGACCAAGCGCCCCCGCTTGCGCAGGCTCGCCACCGCCTTCGGCATGGACTCGGCGGTGCCGACGAGCTCGAAGACGACGTCGGCGCCCTGACCGCCGGTCAGCTCGCGCACGCGCGCGGGTACGCCCTCCCGCCCGGCGTCGATGGCGGCCTCGGCGCCCAGGTCGCGGGCCAGTTGCAGCTTGGCCGGCGAGCGGCCCACGGCGATGACACGGGCGCCGGCCAGGTCACAGTACTGGACGAGGGCAGCGCCCACGCCGCCGAAGCCGTAGACCAGGGCCACGTCGCCGGGGGCGAGGCGGGCCAGGCCGGCGGCGTGGATGGCGGTGGTGGCGCTGCACCCCAGGGTGGCCGCGTCCTCGAAGGAGAGGTTTGCGGGCAGCTTCACCAGGTTGCGGGCGCGCACCTTCACGTATTCGGCCAGGCCGCCGTCGGAGACGAAGCCATACTCGGCCACGAGGGCATCGCAGAGGTTCTCCTGGCCGGTGCGACACCAGTGACAGGCGCCGCACCCCAGGTAGTAGTAGACGATGACGCGGTCGCCGGTCCGGACCGAGGTCACCGCCGGCCCGACCTTCGCGACCTCGCCCGCCATCTCGTGGCCCAGGGTGAGGGGCGCCACCCCCAGATTGAGCACACCGCTCAGGAAGTGGAGCTCCGTGTGGCAGACGCCGGCCGCCCTCACATGCACCAGGGCCTCGCCGGCGCCCGCCTGCGGGATAGGGACCTCCTCCAGACGCAGGCTGTCGCCGGGGCCGTGATAGCGGGCAGCGCGCATGGTCTCAGGCACGGTTCGTCCTCTCTAGAGGCCCTGCCAGAAGCGAAAGAAGTGGTGCACGGGACCGTGGCCGTGCCCCACCGGGTAGGCGCTCTGGAGGGCCTTGGTGATGTAGGCCTTGGCCATCGCCACCGCCTCGCGGACGGTGGAGCCTTTGGCCAGGCCGGCGGCGATGGCAGAGGCGAAGGTGCAGCCGGTGCCGTGGGTGCTGCTGGTGTCGACGCGGGGGACCGCGAACTCGTGGAACGAGCGGCCATCGTAGTAGAGGTCCACGGCCGGCCCGTTCCGGTGGCCACCCTTGAGGACCACGTGGCGGGCGCCCAGGGCGCCGATCTCCTCGGCGGCCTGCCGTAGCTCGTCAGGGCCTTCGAGCTTCCGTCCCACCAGCACCTCCGCTTCGGGAATGTTCGGCGTGACGACCAGGGCCAGGGGCAAGAGGAGCTCGCGCAGCGCGGCGACGGCCTCCTCCCGAAGGAGGTGGTCGCCGCTCTTGGCGACCATCACCGGGTCCACCACGAGATTCGCAAGTCCGTGCCGGCGCACTCTGTCCGCCACTACCTCGATGATGGCGGAGTTGGCGAGCATGCCCGTCTTTACGGCGTCGGCGCCGATATCGCTGACTATCGCGTCGATCTGGGCCGCCACCAGGTCGGGGGGCAGCTCCAGCACCTGGGTGACGCCCTGGGTGTTCTGGGCAGTGATGGCGGTGATGGCGGAGGTACCGTAGACGCCGAGGGCGGAGAAGGTCTTCAGGTCGGCCTGGATGCCGGCGCCGCCTCCCGAGTCCGACCCGGCGATGGTCATAGCCGTCTTCACAAAGACCTCCCCAACGAGGAACGCCGCCGGGCTGCCGGCGGCGCTAGGTGTGCTTCACATTCCTTCGCTGGCATTACCCAGATCAGGTTCCGCGGTCGGCGGCGGACGGGCCGCCCTCTCAGCCGGGCTCCCCCAGCTCCCGCTATCCCTATGAGCTATTTTCACCTTATATTCTATGCCGGGCCTCAAGAGTAGTCAATCTACTCATTCGGTACATCCCGTGTACTTACCTTCTTCCGTTCATCATGCTCACGCCCGATGCACGTCGACCTCTGTCACTGGTGGCAATTCCGTGTTGACCCGGCTTCGCTCCCCATCGTGGAAACCTCTGTCCGGGGAAGAGCGACATAGTAATCGAACGGCATTTCTCACTTAGAAGGGAACTAAGAAATGGGAAGGGCCAAAACCATAGTGTCCTGGAGTGGCGGGAAGGATAGCTGCTTTGCCTGTTACCTGGCCTTGGCGCAGGGGTACAAGGTTACTCATCTCGTCAATCTCATATACCGAGAGTTCCGGAGGGTCTGCTTCCAAGGTACAGCGGCGCACCTGATTTCCCGGCAGGCGGAAGCGATCGGCATTCCCCTGGTGCAACGCGCTGTCCCGTCAGACATGGCGCTCTATGAAGAGAGATTCAAGAAGGCTGTGTCCGCCCAGAAGCGCCGGGGTGCCGACAGCATGGTCTTCGGCGACATGTACACTGACGAGCACAGAGATTGGATAGAAAGAGTCTGCGCTGAGGTAGGTCTCACCCCGATATTGCCTCTCTGGGGCAGGAATCCCGAGCGCATCCTAGAAGAGTTCATGGAAGCGGGCTTTGCGGCGGTGGTAATCTCCGCTAAGGCGGATATCTTCGGGGAGGAATGGCTTGGGAGAAAAGTGGATCGCCGATTTCTTGCTGACCTGAAAACGCTGGCACCGACAGGGGAGGTAGACGTGTGTGGTGAGCGGGGCGAATATCACACCCTGGTGCTGGACGGCCCGCTGTTTGGCAAGCGAATGGAAGTTACTCCCGGGACCCGGACCCTAAGGAACGGATACTGGTTCCTTGACATCCCGACCTGCAGCCTTGAGTCCAAGTGACGCCTCGTGACCTGTCATCGTTGGCTGGAGAACGGCCGACGAACCCTCATTTTCGCTGAAGACATAGAAACTGCCGCCCGGTCTCGCGCTGGCGCAGGCATGTGCGCTTGCCATCAGCGGCAGCCGAGCTCCATGAACGCCTCGTAGATGGCGCGGTGCTTCTCCGGCGTGATGCCGATCTCCCACGGTTGAGGAGAGCCCCGCTCAACCTGTGGGCTCCTAGCGGCCCATACGGTCGTTGTACTCTTTGATGGCGACGTTGGCATTCTTGGCGGCAGCGTCCATCGCTTCGTCGGGGGCGGCGCCTCCGGAGAGCATGCTCTCGATCGCACCTCTGACGGCGTCGCGCACCTGCTGGAAGGGGCCGAGAAGCGGGCCCAGGGCGGCGCTTGTTGTCGCCGTCTTCGCAAACAGGTCGACAGGAATCTGGAACTCCGGGTACTGGGCGATGATCTCCTTGGCGGCCGGGAGGTCATAGGCGGAGTTGCGCACAGGGAGGTAGCCGCTGCCGGCGAACCATTCCGCCTGCTGCTCGGGCTCCATCAGCCACTTGATGAACTTCCAGGCGCCATCGCGCTCTGCCTCCGGCCGTCCACTCATGATCCACAGCGACCGCGTGTACACGCCGGGTGAGCCCTCCGGGACGGCGTCGGGGATGCCCGGAACAGGCGCCACGCCCCCGTCGACGCCCTCCAGCCCCCCTCTAGCCAGGATGTCGACGACGGAGCGCAACGCGCCTGAGGTGCTGAAAGCCATGACCGCCTTGTTGACGCCAATGGACATCAGGGCTTCGGGGCCGGCGGTGGGGCTCCACCCCGTGTTCAGGGCCAAGCCCTTCTCTGCCATGTCATGCCACCACTGGAAGAACTTCCGGCCGGCCTCGTTGTCAAAGGCGACCTCAGTGGCGAAGCCAGCGCGGCCGTTGTCGTTGTTCACGTAGAGCTCGCCGGCCCCTGCGAGCATGACCTCCAGGTACCAGGGGTGGAGCTCCAGGGCGAAGCCGTAGCGGGTGACGTTGCCCGCCGAGTCGCGCTGGACGAGCTTCTCGGAGGCGGCCAGGGCCTCGTCCAGGTCTCTTGGTGGGCGCTCCGGGTCCAGGCCCACCTCTCGAAATGGGGCCTTGTTGTAGAACATGAGGGGCACGCCCACGCCGAGGGGCATGGCGTAGAGAGTGTTGTCAACCGTGTAGTACGCAATGGCCGCCGGCGCAAAGTCCGACAGGTCGTAGTCCTCCTGGTCAAGGTACTCCTGAATGGGAACGATCTGGCCGCTGTCGATCATGGGCCCCGTATAGGGCTCCGACTGGTAGGCGATAGCGGGGACGTTGCCGCTGGGCATGCTGGCGATGAGCTTCAGTGTCAGGTCCTGGTCGGTGCCCTGGTAGACGGGCTCGACCTTCACCTCGTTCTGGGAGGCGTTGAAGCGCTCCACCAGCTTCACCAGGTTGTCCTTGCCCGACGCCGTCTCCGAGTGCCAGAACGTGACGTTGACCGGACCGGATGCGGCCTCCTTCCCGGCGGGCTCACCACCCCCACCGCACGCTGCGAGGACCAGCGAGAGGACTGCTGCGAAGAACAGGAATCGTTTCACCAGACTGCGCCCCCTGCCGAGTCAAGTCGCCTTGAAGACATTATCCCATTCCAGATGAAGTGCCGCGAGCAGGTCGATGGCGCCTTCGGGGTTCTGCGCCTTCGCCACGACCGCCTCCTTGTGGCCGGGATGGGTGTAGACTAGGAAGACATTCTCCTTGATGGCGTGAACCACCTTCTGCGCAACTTCCTCTGGTCTGGCGACGCCCCCTGGAAGCGCCTCAAACCGCGCCCACTCTCCGTGTTTCAAGGCCTCTAAGAAGGCCCTCCTTGCATCGTCGAAGCCATCCCCAAAGGGCACCAGACGTTCGTGCTCGGCAATATTGGTGGCCACAAAGCCGGGACAGAGAACCGTCACGCCGATACCCTTCGGCCTTACATAGGCGGCCAGGCACTCGGACATCCCAACCACAGCGAACTTCGTCGCCACATACGGGATGGACGACTCGGCACCTATCAGGCCAGACATCGAGGCCGTGTTCACGATATGGCCGCTCCCCCGCTCCAGCATGTGCGGCAGGAAAACGTTGATGCCGTAGACCACACCCCAGAGGTTGATGCCGACCAGCCACTCCCAGTCGGCTATCGAGATCTTCTCTGCTGGACCCAGCAAGTGGACGCCGGCGTTGTTCATCAGGATGTCTACCCGCCCCATTTCGCTGATAGAGCGGTCGAAAAGGTTCCGAACGTCCTCCAGCTTTGACACGTCGGTGTGTACCGCGACGCCCCCGCGGCCGAGCGCCGTTATCTCCTTTCGGACCTCCTCCAGGCGGTTATCGTTGACATCTGCCAGCACCAGGTCGGCTCCCTCCCTGGCCAGGGCGGTGGCCGTTGCGCGACCGATGCCGCTGGCTGCGCCCGTCACGACAGCGATTTTCCCCTGGATTTCCATGATCACCTCCATACGCTCGTTAAGAGCGATGCCGCCGGAAGCATCGCAGGGGGGCGACGCCGCAATGATACGCACCTTTGGCGCCACCGTGTAGACCTTGTACTTGTTCGGTAAGGGGTGTTGCCCAAGTGGTCGTGAGAAAGACCCAGCAGATGATCAACCCGTCTGGTCGTTCCTTACCCCTCTTTATTCTTCCTTAGGGCACTCCTTCGTGCTCTCGAAGCCGAAAGGCTCACCGAACGGCTGCCAGGTGAAGGTCGGTGGGTCGGTCGAGTGGTCCACCGTGGCCCGCACGTAGACCTCCACCTCGATGGGTCGATGGTCGGTGGGGCTCATGTTCACTGGCACGAGGGAAGTAAAGCCCATCCACCCGCAGAGAGACTCGGCAGCATCAAGGAGCTTCTCGCGGGTGAGGTCCGGGCCAGTCTCCTCCAGGACCTTCGTCATGAGCTCGGCGACGTTTGCGCCCGTCAGGGTAAGGTTGGTGGGCGTCACCCCGGGCGCATACTTGGCCATGATGTCCCAGTGCTGGGCGATGCCCGGCACGTCTTTCTCAAAGGCCTGATGGCTAAAGACGACGCTGATGGTGCCCTCGATGTTGTCCAGGCCGGCGAGCTGGGCGATGATCTCAACGGCGTCGACGCCGGTGATCACGATGGGCACGTCCCAGCTAAGGGTCTCATGCGCACCCTTGATCATGCTGGCTGCCTGAATGGGCATCGTGTAGGCGGCGATGACGTCTACGTTCTCGTTCTTCAGCCGCTGCACCTGGGCGATGAGATCGTTCTGGGTCTCCTCGTAGTACTCAACGACGACACTCATATTGGCGTCCTTGACACCGTCACGAAGGCCCTGCTCACCCTCCTTGCCGAAGTCGTCGTTCTGGGCAATGATCCCCAGCTTCTTCCCCGCGAAATTGTCCGCGATGTACTTGCCCAGGATCTTACCCTCGATGGGATACGGGATAAGGAAACCAAAGCGGCTCTTCACCACCGGGTCGGTCCACTTCGAGTCGCCGGTGATAATGAACATGTCGGGGACACCGTTGGTCTCCAGGTACTTCACGACAGCGCTGTGCGCCGCCGTGCCCAGGCCTCCCATGATGGCGAAGACCTTGTCCTGCTCCACCAGCTTCCGCGTTACCTCAGCAGCCACGGGCCCGGTGTACTGGTCGTCATAGACGATGAGTTTGATCTTGCGGCCGTTCACGCCCCCCTGGTCGTTGACGTACTCGAAGTAGGCATCCATTCCAGCCTTAAGGTCGACTCCCCAGGCGGCGGCCAGCCCGCTCAGGGGCAGGTGAGACCCAATGAGGATCTCTGTATCCGTGACTCCTGGGACCTTTTCGGCGCGAGGGGTCTCACCGGCGCCCTTCGTCGCCCTTGGTGTCCCCTCCCCCTCCCCTCCTCCCCCGCCCCCACAGGCGGACATCGCCAGCACGGCAGCCATCAGGGCCGGGACTAGTAGCCACACCCATCGCCCGACACGAATTCGCGCCATATCACCTCTCCCTTGGACTGATACCCTTGACCCTGTTCCGATTCCCAGAACCTGAGCTGCGGTTCCGGACCTGGCACGCCTGCGCCAGCGCCCCCTAGCGGCCCATGCGGCGGTTGTAGTCCTCGATGGCGGCGTTACCCTTCTTCACCGCAGCCGCCATTGCTTCGTCCGGGGTGGCGGCCCCCGATAGCATACTCTCCATAGCCTCAGCGACCGCGTCCCGCACCTGCTGGATGGGGCCGAGAAGCGGCCCCAGGGCAGCCGTTGTTGTCGCCGTCTTCCCAAACAGGTCGACAGGAATCTGGAACTCCGGGTACTGGGCGATGATCTCCTTGGCGGCCGGGAGGTCATAGGCGGAGTTGCGCACAGGGAGGTAGCCGCTGCCGGCGAACCATTCCGCCTGCTGCTCGGGCTCCATCAGCCACTTGATGAACTTCCAGGCGCCATCGCGCTCTGCCTCCGGCCGTCCACTCATGATCCACAGCGACCGCGTGTACACGCC
>CAZSSQ010000076.1:0-11902 GCA_964609465.1 uncultured Dehalococcoidia bacterium | reverse complement strand
GCCAGGCCGGCGACTCCCGCAGCACCGTGGCCAGGGCAGACTCCCTCTCGATAATCACCAGGTCAACGTCGTACTTGTCCAGAATGCCCTGCCAGCCGGACTGGATCGTCACGACGTCCATGTATTCGTCCACCAGGGCGTCGCCGTACATGTCGAGCCGACCGTCGATGAAGACGCGCTGCTCGGGATAGAGCGCGTTGATTAGATAGCCACCCCAGAGAAAAGAGTTGAACATCCTGGCCTCTGGGTAGTGCTGGCGGATGAAGTCCGCTCCCTCCACAGGATAGGCAGGCGTCCCGCCGGTGTTCGCCGCCTTGTGCACCTGTGCCGTCGGCATCTGAGGAACCACCGCCGCCGCCGCCAGGACGGCCATCGCCAGCAGCGACCAGTTCAGGGCCGGGTAGCCCCTGGCCGCGGACGGCTCCTGGTCACGGCGGCGCGCCCAGGCCCATCGCTCGACGAGGGCATCGCCTACCACCAGCATGAACGCGAGGGCGAAGAGCGGCTGGTGCCGGCTGGACTGGAGGGCGAAGAAGGTGAAGAGGAGCGCCAGGCCCAGGCGAAAGAGGTTGCGTCCACTGCCCATGGCGCCGACCGCCACAAGGATGATGATCCCCAACGCCAGCGGCAGGTGAGTCGGCTGGTGAAAGTCGGGCGACCGCCACTCCGAGACCAGACCGAGGATGGCGTTTCCCGGCGCGAGGTAGGTGAGCGGGTAGGTGAGGAGCGCCAGGCCGTTGGGATTCACGGCGGTGGCAGCAAAGGAGGCAACCAGTGTCAGCGCCGGCCCCCGCAGGTCGCGCCGCTTGTGCCAGAGCACATTCTCGGCTGCCATGGCTGCAAGCCACAACCCCAGCAGGACCAGCCCCATTACGTAGCCGGCGTGGAGGTTGGCCCAGAGGAGCATCAGCAGGGGCAGGTGCCAGAGGCGTCCCTTGCCATCTCGATGGTACATGTAGAGGGTGTAAAGGAAGATCGCCACCAGCAGCCAGGTAAAGACCAGGGGCCGCACCGTCCAGTAGCGGAGGCCCATCACGCCACCGAAAGCGACGATAGCCAGGGCCGGGCGCGGTGAGAGGCCCATCTTCAGGAGCAGGCGGTGCATGACGAAGAGAGCCGCCAGGGCGACCAATGAGAAGAGAATTGAGTTGCCCACGTAGCCCACGGCGCTCTCGACGCGGTAGATGATGACCTCGGACAGCCACTCGTGGGTCACCCAGCGTGAGCCGGCCGCCGTGAACGAGAACGGGTCGTGGTGGGGCACCGAGCCGGTATCGACGATAAGGCGGCCCGTGCGCAGGTGCCACCAGTAATCGGGGTCCGTGAACTGGAGGAGCCCGAAGGAGAAGAAGAGAACGTAAAGCAGGGCCGCCCCCAGGCTGGGCACGTCGAGCGCGGGCAAAGATAGGCTGAAGCCCAGGTGGCGGGCTCTCTGGATGGTCAGAGGCAACAAGGCGCGGCGGGCCTCCTCATGGAGTTATCGGCCTTCACGGCTCGCACTCTGAGCAGGCGCCACAGCGACCAGGGCTTCGGCACCGAGCGCGCTGCCCTCGACTGCCCGCCGGCTCCTCAGCCTGGACGCCAGCCCCCGCGCCTTCTCCATCAGTCGACTGGCCGGCGCGCTACAGACGACAACGTAGGCCGCCGTCGCATAGACCATGCCGCCCAGCAGGTCGGCCACATAGTGGTGGCCCAGGTAGACGACGGCGAAGAACACTGCCGCCGGATAGACGGCGAAGGCGGTGGCCCGCCAGCCCCAGATCCGCCAGGCGAAAAGCAGGAAGAGCCACGGGTAGGCGGCGTGAAGGGACGGCATGGCGGCGACCGGGTTCGGGCTGAGGGTGTTGTATATGGGGGCGAGGGCAGGCAGGCCCTCGTGGACCAGGTGCACCCCTGGCAGGTCACCCTTCAGGCCTGCCACCCAGGGCGGGGCTGTTGGCAGGAGCATGAAGGTGACAAAAGCGGCGTAGGACATCACTAGCAGCGATATCACGAAGGGCCAGTAGTGCTGCCGGTAGTGCTGCCAGATGATGGCGGCGAAGAAGAGCGGCACGACGAAGTGCAGGACGTGCAGCAGAGCCGCGCCATAGTCATACCAATGCGGGGAGCCCAGGTCGAACAGCCAGCTTTGGAGGACGACCGTCGGCACGTGGCCGAAAAAGAGGGCCTTGTCAGCGGCGATGGGGTAGTCTACGTAGACCTGTCCACCCACGTCATCGGCAAAGCCCCGCATGGCCTCGTAGGAGAGGAGCAGGAGGACGAAGGGCCCAAAGTCCCGGATGAACCTCCAGCGGTTGCCATGCCAGACAAACCCAGCTACCAGGAGCAGGAAGATAGTATCCGGTGTTATACCAATGCCCTTGATAGTGAAGAGGGCGAAGAGGAAGACGAGGTAGGCGCCCTGGAGCAGGTAGAGGGTGCGGAGGTTCGCGGGCCTGGACGCCGCCGCGATGCCCGCGAGCCGCCGGAAAAGGCGGCGATTCTCCTGCCGCGGCTGGGTGTCCGCCGGCGGGAGCGCGCCTGCGACGGCGGGGCCCGCTGCTATTCCTGACGAAACGGGCTTCCTGCCATCCAGCGACTGCCCGGCGGTCGGCACGGACGCGCGCTGCCTGATATCCTGCAGCAGTCGGCTAAGCCGGGCGTGATGTTCGTCTCTCTCAACCATCCAAGTTCACTATCGGCCGTAAACGGCAGTTGTCGAAGGGCCACTCGCTCGGTACCGGGCATCCACGCCGCCGACGGGCCGGTGCCGATCGCGCCCTTGACCGCCGTCGGTGGCCGCCCTAGAGTGGACCAGCCGGCCCGCAGGCCGGTACGGTCCAGCCCGAAGCGTAAACACACGAGCCCCCCGAAGGCCCGCCCGGAACCCTCCCCCCCAGACCAAGGGCTCCCGCAGCAACTCCCGCGGTATCTCGACACGCCCCTCCGCCTGGGCCCGCTTCGCCCTCTTCCTGGAGACCGTCAAGTTCGAGCACACGGTCTTCGCCCTCCCCTTCGCCTACGTCGCCCTCTTCCTGGCCTCCGACGGCTTCCCCTCCGTGGCCGACTTCGCCTGGATCACCGTGGCCATGGTGTCGGCGCGCACCTTCGCCATGGCCGCCAATCGCCTCATCGACGCCGAGATCGACGCCCGCAACCCCCGCACGGCCTCGCGTCCGTTGCCGGCGGGCCGGCTCTCCTACGCCGAGGTGGCCCTCTATGCGGGGGCCTCGGCCGCCGTCTTTGTGGTGGCCGCCTTCCAGTTCGGTTCCCTGGCGCGTGCGCTGTGGCCGGTGGTGCTGGTGGCCATGGCCGCCTACCCCTACGCCAAGCGCTTCACCTGGGCCAGCCACCTGGCCCTGGGCCTGGTCTACGTCATTGTGCCTACGGGGGTCTGGGTGGCCCTCCACAACGAGCTCTCCGGCGCCTCCCTGGCGCTGGGCCTGGCCGCGGGCTGCTGGGTGGCCGGCTTCGACATCATCTATGCCTGCCAGGACATAGAGGTGGACCGTCGCGACGGCCTGCACTCTCTGCCGGCGGACGTGGGGGTAGCCCAGGCCCTGGTAGCGGCCCGCGTCCTTCACGCCCTCATGCTGGCGGCCCTGGTGGCGGCGGGCTGGTCGCTGGAGCGGGGGGTCTGGTACTATATCGCGATCGCCGTCACCGGCCTTCTCCTGGCCTACGAGCACCGGCTGGTATCCCCCCGCGACCTGTCGCGGGTGAATGCCGCCTTCTTCACCACCAACGGCGTCATCAGCCTCCTCCTGCTGGGAGCAGTGGTGGCGGACACCGTCACCTAGAAAGGACCAGCGATGGCTGTCTACGTAGTGGGCGTCACCGGGGGCAGCGGAGCGCCTTACGCCCGGCGCCTGCTCCAGGTGCTGCTGGAGGCCGGCCACCAGGTCAAGCTGGTGGTCACGGAGTCCGGCGAGCGCGTCCTGGCCATCGAGCTGGGCCTGCGGCTCGAGGGGACCCTGGACGAGCGCGCCGAGCAGTGGCGCTCGTTCCTGGAACGCCCTCCCGGCGACCCGGCCCTTGAGCTCTTCCACCCCCGCGACATGGCCGCCTCCATATCGAGCGGCTCCTTCCCCACCTCGGGTATGGTGGTCATACCGTGCAGCATGGGCACCCTGGCCCGCATCGCCGCCGGCGTATCGACCACCCTGGTAGAGCGGGCGGCGGACGTGACCATGAAGGAGCGGCGGCCCCTGGTGCTCGTGCCGCGCGAGACGCCGCTGAACGACATCCACCTGGAGAACATGCTCCGCCTGCGCCGCGCCGGCGCCGATATCCTGCCCGCCGCGCCGGGCTTCTACCACCAGCCGCGCACCGTCGATGACCTGGTGGACTTCATCGTGGGTCGGGTGCTGGACCGCCTCGGCATCGAGCACCAACTCTTGCGGCGCTGGACAGGGGACATGCCGGAGCTGGTTGAGGAGCCGTAGGTGGCGAAGTGCCCGGACCTCCAGACCTTCCTGGCGCACCTGGAGCGACAGGGCGAGCTGCGCCGGGTGCGCGTCGAGGTGGACCCGGCCCTGGAGATCACGGAGATCGTCACCCGGACGGTGAGCGAGGAGGGCCCGGCCCTCCTCTTCGAGCGTGTGCGTGGCTCCCCCTACCCGCTGGCGATCAACATCTTCGGCAGCCGCCGGCGCATCCGCATGGCGCTGGGCCGCGAGCCGGGCGCCGTCGGCGAGGAGCTGGCCGGCCTGGTGGAGCGCCTCAACCCGCCCTCGCCGCGCGGGCTGTGGTCAGCGCGCGGCACCCTGCGCCGGATGCTGTCGATGCGCACGGCGGGGAGCCGCAGGGCCCTCTGCCAGGAGGTGGAGGAGGCGCCGGACTTGGACGCGTTGCCGGCGCTCACCTGCTGGCCCGGCGACGGCGGCCGTTTCATCACCTTCCCACTGGTGCTGACGGAGGACCCACAGACGCACCGGCGCAACATGGGCATCTATCGCATGCACGTCCTCGCACGGGACCGGACGGGGATGCACTGGCAGGTCCAGAAGGGCGGCGGCTTCCACTACTACCGGGCGGAGCAGCGAGGCCAGCCCCTGGAGGTGGCGGTGGTCCTGGGCGGCGACCCGGCCCTCATGCTGGGGGCCGTCCTCCCCCTGCCGGAGGACGTGGACGAGGCAGCCTTCAGCGGCTTTCTCAGGGGACAGCCGACGGGCATGGTGCCCGCCCGCAGCCTCTCGCTGCGGGTGCCCGCCAGCGCCGAGTTCGTCCTCGAGGGCATCGTGCCCCCCGGCGAGCGAGAGACGGAGGGGCCCTTCGGCGACCACTTCGGCCACTACTCGGGGGCAGCGCCCTTCCCCGTCTTCCACGTGCGACGGGTAACGCGGCGGCGAAACCCGGTCTACCCGGCGGCGGTGGTGGGCAAGCCTCCGCAGGAGGACCGCTACCTGGGGGACGCCGCCCAGGAGATGCTGACGCCCCTCATCAAGGTGCTCCACCCGGAGCTGCGCGACCTCTGGGCCTACTACGAGGCCGGCTTTCACAACCTGCTGGCGGCCTCGGTAGAGGTGCGCTTCACCAAGGAGGCCATGAAGACGGCGCTGGGCCTGCTCGGGCAGGGCCAGCTCGCCCTGACCAAGGTCGTCGTCCTGGTAGGCCCGGACGTCAACGTGCACGACTTCGAGGCCGTGCTGCGGGCCGTCCAGCGGCACTTCAACCCCGGCGAGGACTTCGCCCTCATCCCGCGCGCGCCCCTGGACAGCCTGGACTTCACCGGCGTCCGTATGCACTACGGGAGTAAGATGATCCTGGACGCCACCCCCAAGGCCGACCAGCCGCCTGCCGCCGCGCCGGCACCCATGACGCTTGACCCGTCGAGCGCCTGCCGGCAGGTGCGCTCCTGGCGCCTGCTGGCCGACACCCTCCTCGCCGTCCAGGTGGAGGGCGACGGCAGGACAGCGCTCCAGGAGATCCTCGGGCTGGAGGGCCTGGGTGGAGTGCGCATGGTGGCTGCCGTAAGCCCGGACGTGCACCTGGAGAACAACGCCGAGCTCCTGTGGGGCATCTTTACGCGCTTCGACCCCGCCCGCGACGTGCTCTTCCAGGAGGTCGAGCTGCGGGGCGCCTGGCCCGTGTACCGCGGCCGCCTGGGCATCGACTCCACGTTCAAGGAGGGCTACCCGGAACCCCTGGCCATGACCGACGAGATACGGAGGAAGGTAGACCAGCGATGGGAGGAGTACTGGCGGTAGCCAGCGCGCCGGAGATCGACTTCTCTGACCCGGCGCTGGCGCCCATCTGGGAGAAGGTCCGCGCCGGCCGACGGCTGGACGCCGGCGACGGCCTGCGCCTCCTGGAGACGGACGACCTCCTGGGCCTGGGGCGCATGGCCGGCTTCGCGAAGCGCCGGCACTGCGGCGACTGGGTCTACTTCGTCGTCAATCGCCAGGTGAACCCCACCAACCTCTGCGTCCTCTCCTGTCGCTTCTGCGACTTCGCCCGCAAGCGGGGCCAGGAGGGCGCCTACGAGATGTCCCTGGAGCAAGTGCTGGGGCTCATCGACGACGAGATGCGCGAGGTGCATATCGTCGGCGGCCACCACCCGGACTGGCCCTTCGAGTACTACGAGGAGATGCTGCGGGCCATTAGCAACCGCTTCCCAACCGTGCAGCTCAAGGCCTTCACCGCCGCCGAGATGGACTACTTCAGCAGGCGCTTCAAGCTGCCGGTGGAGACGGTCCTGGCCCGCCTCAAGGCCGCCGGCCTCCAGTCGATGCCCGGCGGCGGCGCCGAGGTCTTCTCCGAGCGCGTGCGCAAGCTCCTCTTCCCGGGCAAGGCTGGCGCCCGGCGCTGGCTGGAGATCCACCGCCTGGCCCACCAGATGGGCATAAAGTCCAACTGCACGATGCTCTACGGCCACATCGAGACCTACGAGGAGCGGGTGCACCACCTGCTGCTCCTGCGAGAGCTCCAGGACGAGACGGGCGGCTTCCTGGCCTTCATACCCCTGGCCTACCAGCCAGGGGACACCAACCTGGTGCCCCGCCAGGCATCCGCCATCGAGGACCTGAAGATGGTGGCTGTTTCCCGCCTCCTGCTGGACAACGTGCCCCACGTCAAGGCCTACTGGGTGATGATCGGAGAGGAGACGGCCTCCATGGCCCTCCACTTCGGGGCCAGTGACCTGGACGGCACCATCGGCGAGGAGCGAATCGCCCACGCGGCCCGCGCCCAGAGCCCGGCCGGGCTGGCCCGGGAGCGCATCGTCCGCCTCATCCGGGACGCCGGCAAGACTCCCGTGGAGCGAGACGCCCTCTACAACGTCGTGCGCGTGTATGATGCTTAGGGTCGGGCAGATACCCTACCTGAACCTGGAGCCCTTCTTCTTCGGGCTGTCCGCGTCAGGCGGGCCCGGGGTGGAGCTGCATCCGCTGCCGCCGCGTGCCATGGGCCAGTTGGCCGACCAGGGCGGCCTGGACGCCGGAGCCTTCTCGCTGATGGACTCTGTCCGGCTGGAGGACCGCTTCGAGCCCCTGGGCGACTTCTGCCTCGCCTGCGGCGGCGAGGTGCGCAGCGTCCTCTTCTTCGCCCGCCGGCCCATCGAGGAGCTGGCGGGCGCCACCGTGGCCGTCACCGGCGAGACTGCTACTTCGGTGGTGCTGCTGAAGCTCCTGCTCGCCCGCCGCCATGGGCTCAGGGATGTCCGTTATGTCGACCTGGATGCCCGCGAAACCGCCGACGCCTGCCTGCTCATCGGCGACGGGGCCCTGCGGCACCGCCACGGCATCGAGGGCTTACCACACCGCTATGACCTGGCCGAAGAGTGGGCGGCCTGGCAGGGCCTGCCTTTCATCTTCGCCCGCTGGATGGTACGGTCAGCGGCGGATGCAGGCGAGAAGGCGGCCCTGCGGGAGGCGCTGGCCCAGCGGCTGCGGGCCAACCTGGCTTCCCTGGATGCCATCGGCCGCGCACGGCGGGACCTGGACATGACCGTCTCTGAGATCAAGACGTACCTGGAGGGATTCACCTTTGAGCTGGGCGAACGGGAGCGCCGGGGGATGGAGACCTTCCTCCGGCTGTCGCGCTCCCTCGCCCGCCGACGGCGGGGGCCGACCCATGCCGGCGGCGGCTAGTACTATGGATGACATCCGGTCGAAGGTACGGTCGGGCGGGCGCTTGACCCGAGAAGAGGGCCTGGAGCTGCTCCGGCGGGCCGACCTGCTGGAGCTGGGCGCCCTCGCCCAGGAGGCCCGCTTTCACCACAACCCGGAACGGGTCGTCACCTTCGTCATCGACACGAACCTCAACTACAGCAACGTCTGCGACGCCCACTGCACCTTCTGCGCCTTCTATCGACCCCTCGGCCACGCCGAGGCCTATACCTACACGCCGGAGGAGGTGGTCGAGAAGATCGGCCGCGCCGCGGCGGAGGGGGTGAACACCGTCCTCCTCCAGGGCGGCCTCCACCCGGAGCTGCCGCTGGAATACTACGAGGAGCTGGTCCGTCTCACCTGCCAGCGCCACCCCCAGGTGCTGCCTCACTTCTTCTCCGCCCCCGAGGTCCTGAGAATGAGCGAGGTCTCCGGCCTCAGCGTGCGCGAGGTGCTGGCCCGCCTCTGGTCCGCCGGCCAGCGTAGCCTCCCCGGCGGCGGCTCGGAGATCCTGTCCGACCGCGTGAAGCGCAGGGTCAGCCGCCTCCGCCCCAAGAACCGCAGCGAGGACTGGCTGACTGTCCACCGCGAGGCCCACCGCCTCGGCTACCGCACCACCGCCACCATGCTGTACGGCCACCTGGAGGAGGACGAGGACATCGTCGAGCACCTGGAGGTGGTGCGCGCCCTCCAGGACGAGACGGGCGGCTTCACCGCCTTCATCCCCTGGAGCTACAAGAGGGAGCACACCGCCCTGGCCAGAAAGGTGAAGGAGGAGGCGGGCCCCAACCGCTATCTCCGCATCATCGCCCTCTCACGGCTCTACCTGGACAACGTGGCCCACGTCCAGGCGTCCTGGTTCTCAGAGGGGAAAAAGGCGGGGCAGGTAGCTCTGCACTTCGGGGCGGACGACTTCGGCGGCACGCTCTTCGAGGAGAGCGTGATGTTGGCCGCCGGCTTCTACAACCGCACGACGGTGGAAGAGGTGATGACCCTCATCCGGGAGGCGGGTTTCCAGCCCGCCCGGCGCACGACCCTGTACGAGATCGTGCAGCGGCTCTAGGGGCTGCTCCAGCCCCGGGCCGGCCCGATCCTTGCCAGGCGAAAGGAGTCTGAATCCATGAAGGCACGACTGTTCCTCTTGACAGGAATCATCGCTCTGGTGGCCGTAGGCGCCGCTGTAGCTGGCTGCGGTGGGGGAGGTGGGGGAGGCGGGGGAGTGACCTCTGAGGACTATTTCCGCCAGGTCGAAGAGCTTGTTGGCGATCTTGACCAGCAGACCGGGCCACTGACGAGTCAGTGGCAGGAAGACCTTGCCTCCGCCAGCTCGGACCAAGACCGGCTAGAGCTCACCCGCGATTTCTACCACGCTCTTTTCTCCCTCACCGGGCCCCTCCGAGACGGCCTTCGCGACATCGAGCCGCCCGAGGAGGTCAAGGAGGCCCATGACGCCCTGGTGGGTCTCGCTGACGAGTTCTCCAGCGTCTGGTCAGAGACCTCCGCTAGGGTGAAGAACGCCGCATCAGAAGCCGAGCTGGAGGAGCTCCTCACTGACGACGAGTTTGTCGCTGTTGGTCAGCGATTCGAGGAGGCCTGCCTCGAGCTGCAGCGCATAGCGGATGACATGGCGATCGACGTAGACCTGAAGTGCACAGACTAGGGCCCGATGGGCAGGGGCGAGCCGTGCCCCTGCGTGCCACGCGGCGCACCACCCTGTACGAGATCGTGCAGCGGTTCTGAGACCTACACAATGTCCAGCGGCGGGACGGCCGCAAAGATGCCCCTTCCCACCGCCCTCGCGTAGAGCGACTCGAGGGCGGCGCGCCCTTCCTCTCCCAGGTCAAGCGTGTCGTCGTTGACGTACATGCGCACGAAGATGCGACCCGTCTCCCTATCGACGCCCCGGCCGAACCGGAGGGCGTAGTCCAGGGCCTCGTCCTCGTGGGCCTGCGCCTCGCGGATGCTGGACAGGAGGGCGTCGCGCACGCGCTCGGCGACCTGCGGGCCGAGGTCGCGGCGGACGGCGTTGAGGCCGAGGGGAATGGGCAGGCCGGTGGCCCTGTCCCAGGCCTCGCCCAGGTCCAGCACCTTGACGAAGCCCTCCCGCTCATACGTGACCTGCCCCTCGTGGATGACGAGGCCGGCGTCCACCTCACCCGCCGCCACTGCTTCGAGGACGCGGTCGAAGGGGGTGAAGACGGGCTCGAAGCCGGCGGCGAAGAGGCGCAGGAGGAGGTAGGCCGTGGTGTACTCGCCGGGCACGGCCACCCGCCGGCCCGCCAGGCCCGCCTGCCCGGCGGGCAGGCCGGGGTCGATGGCCTTCCGGGCCACCACCACGGGCCCATAGGCCCGCCCGATGGAGGCACCCACCCGCAGCAGGCGATAGGTCCCGGCCAGCAAGGGGTAGGCCGCCGCCGAGATCGCCGTCACCTCCAGCTCCCCCTTGCGGGCGCGGCGGTTCAGGGACTCGATGTCCTCCATCACATGCTCTACCCGGTAGCCCTCGACGGCGACGCGCCCGCTAGCCATGGCCCAGAACATGAAGGCGTCGTCGGCGTCCGGGCTGTGGCCGATGCGCAGGGTCGGGCGGTCGCCGGCTGGACTGACCTTGCCCAAGTCGGTCATGGCTTCACCCCCAGGTGCAGGGCGACGGTGCCCAGGGCGAGCAGGCGGTATTGCACCTCAACCAGGCCGGCCTCCCGCATCAGGTCGGCCAGTTCCTCGGCGGTGGGGAAGGCGCGCACGGAATCGGGCAGATAGGTGTAGGCGGCGCGGTCACCGGCCACCAGGCCTCCCACCAACGGCACGAGGCCCCGGAAGTAGGCCCGAAAGACGGGGCCGAAGAGCCGCGAGCGCACGGGCGTGAGCTCCAGGACGGCGACCCGCCCGCCCGGGGCCACCACCCGCGCCATCTCGCGCAGCGCCCGGCCCACGTCGTCCACGTTGCGCAGAGAGAATCCGGAGGTAGCGCAGAGGAAGGAGCCGTCCGGGAAAGGCAGCTCCAGGGCGTCGGCCAGTTGGCACTGCACGCGGCCGCTCAGCCCAGCCGCCTGCGCCTTGTGAGCCGCCAGCGCCAGCATCTCCCGGCTGAAGTCCACCCCCACCACAATGGAAGCGCCCTGCCGCGCCAGCTCCAGGGCGAAGTCGCCGGTGCCGCAGCAGACGTCCAGGCCCCGGCCGCCAGCAGCCTGGGCCTGCCGGACGGCCAGTCGGCGCCAGGCGTGGTGACGGCCGCCCGTCATGAGGGTATTCATCAGGTCGTAGCGGCCGGCGATGCGGCCGAACATGGCCCGCACGAAGGGAACACGCGACGGGGTTCGTACGGGGGTCTTCATAAGCTCTGACTCCCCGCATTGTCGGCTTGGCAGGCCCCCAGCGTCAACGACGGTGTGCAGATAACAGCAGTTACCAGGTTGCATCGCCTGGTGCAACCTGGTAACAGGGGAACGTCGCGGGTGCCGCCGGTCTTCGACGCAGCGCGGATAGGCCGGCTCGCTCAGTCCTTCTTGCCGCGCTCCCGCTCGATGAGGTCACGGCGGAGGGTCTTGCCGGAGGCCGTCTTGGGGATCTCCGTCAGATACTCCAGCTCGCGGATCTTCTTGTAGGGCGCCACCTTTTCAGCGACGAAGGCCATGAGCTCTTCGGGGCTGGCCTGGAAGCCCTCCCTGAGCACGATGAAGGCCTTGGGTATTTCGCCACCCTCCAGATGCGGCTTGGGGACGACGGCGGCGTCAAGGACGGCCGGGTGTTCGAAGAGGACGGCCTCCAGCTCGGCCGGGGCCACCTGGTAGCCCTTGTACTTGATCATCTCCTTC
>CAZSSQ010000075.1:0-11937 GCA_964609465.1 uncultured Dehalococcoidia bacterium | reverse complement strand
GCCTGCCTTCGAAGGCGGAGCCGTCCTCAAGGACGAGAAGGGCCCTATTGCTCACCTTACCCGGCTCCATGCTGTCAGCACTACCCGCCGTCACCCTGCCGTAGCGGAGGGCTTTAGCCCTCCATGGCTGCACCTGTCATCCCGGCCGTAGGGGCGGAGCTTCAGCTCCGCCCAGGACAGAGCTAGAGCTCTGTCCCTACGTTGTTCCGGTTCGCGCCGTCTCCAGCGTGTAAACAACCCGTCCCCCGCACACCGTCGCCACCACCTGGCCGCGAAGGGTGCGACCGGCCAGGGGCGTGTTGCGCCCCTTGCTGGCGAAGCGCTCCGGCTCCACGACCCACTCTTGCTGCGGGTCGAACACCACCACGTCGGCGGGGGCGCCGGGCGCCAGGCTGCCCAGCCCATCGAGGCCCGGCCGCCGGTCGAGGGCCAGGGCCTTCACCGGCCCCGCCGTCAGCTTTGCTACCAGGGTCGGCAGGTCCAGGCGTCCGCCTGGCACGAGAGTCAGGAGGGCGCCCAGGGCCGTCTCGAAGTTGCTGATGCCGAAGGCCGCCTGGTCGAACTCGCAGAGCTTGTCTTCCAGGGCGTGCGGCGCATGGTCGGTGGCGATGGCGTCGATGGTGCCGTCCAGCAGCCCTTCGACGCAGGCCTCCACGTCCTCGCGGGTGCGTAGGGGCGGGTTCACCTTGGCATTGGTGTCGTAGGTGAGGCCGCCGTTGCCGGCAGGCGAGAAGGCCACCGCCTCGTGCGTGAGGGTCAGGTGATGAGGCGTTACCTCGGCCGTGACGCTTACGCCGCGGGCCTTCGCCGCCCGCACCAGCTCGACGCTGCCCCGCGTGCTGACGTGGGCGATGTGGACGTGGCTGCCTGTGAACTCGGCCAGGGCGATGTCGCGGGCCACGGCCGCCTCTTCGGCGGCGGCGGGCTGGCCGCGCAGCCCCAGACGCGTGGCCACCCAGCCTTCGTGCATCACGCCCTCTTTGGTCAGCGACGGCTCCTCGCAGTGGTCGATGACGGGCAGCCCCAGTGCCCTGCTGTACTCCAGGGCCCGGCGCATAAGAGCGCTGTCAGCCACGGGGTTGCCGTCGTCGCTGAAGCCGACGGCGCCGGCCTCAGCCAGGTCGGCCAGCTCGGCCAGGGCCTCGCCGTGACGGCCCTGGCTCACGCAGCCGATGGGTAGCACGCGCACCAGCCCCACGGCCGCCGCCGTCCGCAGCACGTACTCCACGGTGGCCCGGCTGTCGATGGGGGGCTCCGTGTTGGGCATGCAGCAGACGGTGGTGAAGCCGCCGCGGGCCGCCGCCCGCGTGCCGGTCTCGATGGTCTCCTTGTGCTCGAAGCCGGGGTCGCGCAGGTGGCAGTGGATGTCAACGAAGCCGGGGCAGACCACCAGCCCTTCCGCCTCGATGACCTGGGCGGCGGCGAGCGCCGCCCCTACCTTGGCGATGCGCCCGTTCTCGATGAGGACGTCGGCTATCTTGTCCAGCCCGTGGCCCGGGTCGAGCACGCGGGCGCCGCGGATGGCAAGAGAGCCGCTCATGGCTCTCCCCCGGCCAGCAGGTACAGCACCGCCATGCGCACGGCCACGCCGTTGGTCACCTGCTCCTCGATAAGGGAGTGGGCGCCGTGCGCCACCTCGGGCGAGATCTCGATGCCCTCGTTCACGGGCCCTGGGTGGAGCACCAGCGCGCAGGCCTGGGCCCGGGCCAGTCGCTCGGCGTTCACCTGGTAGAGGCGGGCGTACTCCCGGATGCTGGGGATGAGGCCCGCCTGCTGGCGTTCCAACTGGAGACGGAGGGCCATGACCACGTCCGCCCCCTCGATGGCTCGGTCCAGGTTCAGGTCCACCTCCACCGGCGGCAGCGCCAACTCGTCGCCTTCGCGGCGGCCCGCGCCGTCAAGGCCGACGGGCATGAGGGTAGGCGGCCCGCAGACCACCACCCGAGCGCCCACGGCGGTCAAGCCCCACATGTTGGAGCGCGCCACCCGGCTGTGCGTGATGTCGCCCACAATGACCACCTTGCGTCCTCGTAGGTCCCCCAGGTGGGAGCGCATAGTGTAGAGATCCAGCAGGGCCTGGGTGGGATGGGCGTGCCAGCCGTCTCCGCCGTTGACCACCTTGAAACGGGAGTGGCGGGCCGCCAGGTAGGGCGCCCCCGAGTAGCGGTGGCGCATGATCAGCATGTCGGCGCCTACGGCCTGGAGGGTGAGCACGGTATCGACCAGCGATTCGCCCTTCTGCACGCTGCTGCTCGCGGCGGCGATGCTGATGACGTCGGCCCCCAGCACCCGGGCCGCCAGTTCGAAGGAGGTGCGGGTGCGGGTGCTGGTCTCGTAGAAGAGGGTGACGATGGTGGTGCCGCGGAGCGTGGGCACGCGGGCGATCTGGCGGCCTAGCACCTCCTTCATGGCGTCGGCCGTCTCCATGACGAGGCCGATCTCCTCGGCCGAGAAGTCGTCTAGGTCCAGGACGTGACGGCGGTGCCAGAAGGGTGGCAGCGTAGGTGGGAGGCGGACGGCATGGCCTTCCTCGACGGCGGCGCCGGCCCCGCTACTGGCGCCTAAGCGGGAGTCATTTGACATAACTATCCCTCCTCCGACGAGATCAGCACCACCTCGTCGGTTCCGTCGGTCTCCTGGAACCTTACCTCTACCTCGTCGCGATGGGAGGTAGGGATGTTCTTGCCCACGTAGTCGGCGCGGATGGGCAGCTCGCGGTGGCCGCGGTCCACCAGGACGGCGAGCTGAATGCGCTCCGGGCGGCCGTAGTCGATGAGGGCGTCCAGGGCGGCGCGGATGCTACGGCCGGTGTAGAGAACGTCGTCCACCAGCACCACGCGCTTGTCGGCGATGTTAGTCGGGATCTCGCTGGGCTTGATCTGGATGGCGACTCCTCGGGCGGGGACGTCGTCGCGATAGAGGCCGATGTCCAGGGCCCCCACCGGCACCTCCTGATGCTCGAAGTCGGCGATGGCGGCGGAGAGGCGCCGTGCCAGGGGAACGCCACGGGTCTGCATGCCCACGAAGACCAGGTCGTGGCAACCACGGTTGTTCTCCACGATCTCGTGGGCGATGCGGACGATGGCTCGCCGCATGTCTTCCTTGGTCAGGATGACGCTCTCAGGCATAAGAAAACCTCTCGCCCGCCCTCGGCGGACAAGAGGCCTCCCCTGCTTGTATCTTGCTGTGGCCCTGGGCCTTGGCGCCCTTCACCGGATTCCTCCCCTTTCCGGCCTCACAGGACCGGGTTTAAAGGTTCGACCGGGGCCTCTACTGGCGGGATTATAGCAGCCGCTCGCTGGCGCCGCAAGGCGATCTTCCAAGGGAGCCCGACTTTTTTCGCGGCCTGGTTCCATGTCGGGACGGGCCGCCTTGACAAGGCGCCAGGTCTGGTGTACCTAGACGGAGAGGTCAGCCGCCCAGCGTTCTTGACATAGCGTACACACCGCATCGCGATGGCCAGGGGCGGCAGCGGCATGATTAGCGGCGTGCTAACATATACCTGGCCGTCGCTGCGTGCCCTGGTGGCGGTGCCATGCGGCAAGACCGACCGTCTGGATGGACCAGGGCCCCTAAGCGAGCCTGGGGTGGGGTACCTCAGGGCTTCTGACTACCCGGACCGGCTGGAGAAGCGAGGCAGAGTCTCTTGCGAAAGTTCTGGCTGCTTCTGACGGATGTCATCCAGAGGCGGTACTTCTGGATACTGGCCGTTGCTTTTGTTGCCACCCCTGTCCTGGCGCTGGGCATCCCCCGCATCCGGTTCAAGACCGGTCAGGACACCATAGTCTCCTCCGGCTCCCAGGTCTACCAGGACAACCTGCGCTACCAGGGGCAGTTCGGCGGTGACCCCATGCTTGTCCTCTTCGAGGGCGACGTGCGCCGGCTTCTCTCCCCGCCCAACGTCAACACGCTCCGCCGCCTGGAGGCCGACCTCCAGAGCAGGGGCGACGTGGCCGCGGTCATCAGCCCTCTCACCGTCGTCCAACTGGCGGCCGACCAGTTCTCCCTCCAGCAGGAGCTGGCTCTCTCGGGCCTGGCGGGCAGGCAGGAGCAGGCGGCCAGCGCGGCCCGTGAGGAAGCCGCTGCCCAGGGTCTCCCGCCGGAGGCCCAGGACCAGGCGGCCCGGGAGGCCTCGGACGGCGTGGCTGCCGAGTTCGCGCAGCAGCGGCAGGCCGACGCCCTCCGGCTCGCCAGCGTAGGGGAGCTCAGCCTGAACAACCCAGCCTTCGTCGACTTCATCATGTTCGATGAGAAGAGAGACGTGCGGCCGGAGCTGCGGAACATCATCACCGACCCCCAGCACGCGCTGATGGTGGTGCGTCTGGGCGGCAACATGAGCATCGACGAGCAGGCGGCAGCGGCCGGTCAGATAGTCAAGATAGTGCAGGCCACAAGGTTCGAGGGGCTGGATGTCCTGTCCTCCGGGCCGGCGATGCTCATCAAGGAGATCAACGACAACATGCGGGACAGCATGGTGAGGATGGCTGTCCTGGCCACGGTCATCATGGCGGCGGTCCTCTCCTTCCTGTTCCCAGTGCGCTGGCGACTTCTGTCCCTGCCCCTGGTGCTGGTCGGCTGCGTGTGGGCTTTCGGGTTGATGGGCCTTCTGGGCCTACCTCTGACGATGGTCACCGTCTCGGGTCTGCCCATCCTTATCGGCCTGGGAGTGGACTTCGCCATTCAGTTCCACAGCCGCTTTGACGAGGAAAGCCATCGACAGCCGAATGCCGTGAGCGCCCTCCGCGAGTCTCTAACCCACATCGGGCCGGCCATAGCCGTGGCCGTGCTGGCGGCCACCCTGGGCTTCCTGGTCCTCCACATCTCGCGCGTGCCCATGATCCGCGACTTCGGGTCGATGCTGGCCGTGGGGACGGTCATCCTCTTCCTGGCTATTCTCTTCATCCTCAATGCTGTCCTCTTCCTGCGCGACCGCGGCAGGGAGGGAGACCGGGCCGACCAGCCGCTGACTGCTCGCTTTCGGGTCGAGAACGTCGTGCAAACGCTGACCCGAAACACGGTAGGCCGCGTCCTGCCGATTGTGGTCGTGGGCCTGTTGATCGCCCTGATAGGGCTGCTGGTAGACTCCCACATTCCCGTCCAGACGGACCCGGAGCGCTTCATTCCCCAGGACAGCTCTGTGCTTAAGGACCTCTACCACATCCGAGACGTGGCCGGTTCCTCCAGCGAGCTGGGCATCTTCGTCGAGGCCAACGACGTCACCAGTCCGGAGGTGCTGGCCTGGATGGCCGCTTTCCAGGAGCGTATGCAGGGCGAACACAGGGAGCTGCTCCGCGTCAACAGCCTGGCCACCCTGCTGATGATGGAGGCCGAGGGCAGCGCACCTCCGGCTGACCTTGTGGAGCGTGTCCTGGCTACAACGCCCCCCGACGTCCAGCGCTCCCTGATGAGCGGCGATCGCACGCAGGCCGCCGTCGTCTTCAGCATCGGCCAAGAAGTCTCCCTCCAAGAGCGGAAGGCTCTCATCGACTCCATCAAGGCCGACCTGCGCCTGCCGCCGGGCGTGTCGGCGACGCCGGCGGGGCTCTCGGTGGTGGGAGTGGAGGCCATTGATGCCCTCTCCGCGAACCGGGATCTGATGGTTTATGCAGCCATGGGCGCCATCGTGTTGGGGCTGTTCTTCATCTATCGACACCCCATCAAGGCGGTGGCGCCGGTTCTGCCCATCGTGCTCGCCCTGGGCAGCTCGACGGTGCTGCTCTTCTTCCTGGGCATCGAGCTCAACCCGCTGACGGCGGTGTCGGGGCCGCTGATCATCGCCATGGGGACCGAGTTCACACTGCTGCTGATGTCCCGCTACTTCGAGGAGCGAGGGCGCGGCGCCCCGCCGCGGGAGGCCATGCAGGTGGCGACGCTGCACATCGGGCGGGCCATCACGGTCTCGGGCCTGACGGTAATGGGGGGCTTCGCTGTGCTGGCGTTCTCTAACTTCCCGCTGTTGGTGGACTTCGGCAAGGTGACGGCCCTGGACATGGGACTGGCGCTCCTGAGCACGCTCATCGTGTTGCCGCCCCTCCTCATCTGGCTTGACGAAGGGATCGGCCTGGTGCCGGTCGAAGAGGGGCTGCCGGCGCCGCGCTAGGGGCAGCCCTGGAGCTGGAACACGAAGCCCGCGACATGGCGCCGCGGGCTTTCACATCCAGGTCAACCCCGTCAAGCCGAGGCTAACGTCTAGGCTTGGCCGGAGCTCTTTCTACATTCGGCGCAGATGCCGAAGATGGCGAAGTGCTCCAGGTCCGCCTGGAAGCCGCGAGCGTCGAGCAGCCGGTCGGCCAGGGGCTTCAAGAAGGAGTCGTCCAAAGCGGCGGTGTTCCCGCACTGCCGGCAGACCAGGTGGTGGTGCCTGCCGCGCTCACTCAGTTCGTATTCGACGACGCCCTCGCCAAGGTCCGTCTCCGTGATCAGGCGCAGCTTCTTCAGGAGTTGGAGCGTCCGGTACACGGTCGATATGTCCACGAAGGGGTACTGCTCCTTCACCCTCTCGTGGATGGTCTCGGCGGTGATGTGACCGGCGCTCTGATGCATGGCGGCCAGGATCATCGTCCGCTGCGGCGTGAGACGGCAGCCCACCTCACGCAGGGACGCCGCCATGTCCGAGTAGGCAGCCATTAGCTTTTACTGCTCCAAGATGTCAGTGCAGCGTAATGCATCCGTTTCAGCTTTGTCCAGTGCCTGCCCTAGCACAACCTCTTTCGGGCGCCACGTCAGGGGACGGCTCCTCCCAGTCTCTGCTCCCCACGCCGACGCCGCCTACGGTGCCTCCAGCCCGTGCTCCTCGAGCAGGTGTGTGTCCCGCAGCATCTCCGACGTAGGTCCGTCGGCCACCACGAGTCCCGCATCGAGGATCACCGTGCGGGGCAGGAGGTCGCGAACCAGGTGCATATCATGGGTCGCCACGAGCATAGCCTGGGGCAACTCACGGAGCAGGCGGATGAGGGCGCGGCGCGAACGCGGGTCTAGGCCGGACGAGGGCTCGTCCAGGGCCAGTACCGCCGGCTCCATGGCCAGGACTGTGGCGATGGCCACCCGCTTGCGCTCGCCCAGGCTGAGACGGTGCGGCATCCGTGCCGCGTACCCCTCCATGTGCACGGCGGCCAGGGCCTCGTCGACGCGCCGACGGACCTGTGACTCCTCCAGGCCCATGTAGAGGGGGCCGAAGGCTACGTCCTCGAAGACGGTAGGTGAGAAGAGTTGGTCATCCGGGTTCTGAAAGACCAGGCCCACGAGAGCACGGATACGCCCCAGGTTCTCCTGGCTGACGGGTAGGCCGGCGATGCGCACCTCGCCCTCATCGCCGCGCAGGATGCCGTTGAGGTGGAGCAGGAGGGTGGACTTGCCGGCGCCGTTGGGCCCCACCACGGCCACCTTCTCGCCGGGCGCCAGTGCGAGATCCACCCCTCGCAGGGCTGGGAAGCCTCCCGGATAGCCGTATCGCAGGCCGCGAACCTCCACGGTGGCCGGACGGTCCGCTACCCGCGCCGTGGGGGCAACGCCCGTCTCGGTCTCCGCCCGCGACTGGGCGGTGACGGCCGTGTCTACTGTGTCCACCTTAGCCTCCAGATAGTCGAGCATAGGTCTCCAGGGCGGCCAGAAGTCCGAACACTACCGCCAGTGTCGTGTAGTCGACGCGCCGCAGCGAGGTGACGGCCAGGGACTTCAGTTCGCCGTTGTAGCCCCGCGAGCACATGGCATCGTAGATGCGCTCGGCCCGCACGTAGCTACGAATGAAGAGGGAGCCGACCATGTTTCCCAGGACGCGGGCCCGCCAGCGGAGGCTTCCGCCGCTGCCCGTGCCGACGACGGCGCTGCGGCATTGCCGGGCTCTCATGAGCCTCTGTGCCTCCTCGCCGATGACAAAGATGTAGCGGTACATGAAGGAAACAGTGGCCACAATGACCCGGGGGAGGTGCAGCCCCCGCAGGGCCCGCAGCAGGTCGGTGGCCGGGGTCGTGGCTGTCAGGACCACCGCCGCGCTCACCGAGAGCCAGGACTTGAGAAGGATCGTCAGCACAGCCTCCAGGCCGGCGTCGGTGGCTGTCCAGCGCCAGGCCAGGATAGGGACGCTGAAGAGAGTGTGTCCTTCGCGGGTGAAGAGGAGAGGGACGGCGGCGAGCACGAAGGGAAGGGCCAGGGCGGAGCGCCGCAGCACTAGGAGCGGCGAGAGCCCGCCCAGGGCCACGGCCGCGGCCAGGATGACGGCCAGGCCGCCCAGGACCTCCCATCGGGCCGTCGGCGTCAGTGTGGCGGCGAAGATGAAGGCCAGGGCGGCCAGGAGCTTCGCCCGCGCCTCCAGGCGATGCAGGAGGCTGCCGCCCTCCTGAAAGCGCTGGTCCAGGGCAAGCAGAGACACTGGCTACCGCTCCCCGCCCCCGGCCTTGCCTCCTGCCGATGCCGGCGGTGCCGGTCCGGCGACATTCGTGCCGGCGACGGCTGGCCGCCTGGAGAGGGCTCTAAGCCCCAAGCCCAGGGTGAGAACGAAGGCTGCCACCACCACCACCCCCGCGACTCCACCTAGGATGGTGGCTGCGTCTTCGTTGTCTACCCAGGGGAACGCGTAGTCGGCAATGACCTCGTAAGGTGCGTCCTTCCCTTTGTCAATGAATGCCTTGTCTTCGGCCACGCGCTCCAGGCCGTCGGGCTCGGAGGAGGCCAGGGGGCTGAAGAGGGTGATCGCCAGGGCGATGCCAAGGCCCACCAGCAGCAGGGCGACATATCCCTTCTTGGTCAACTCAGGCCTCCTTGTGGTGCCGCGCGCTGGGGCTGCGCGACAAGGTCCGGCCGCGTGGTGAGCACGAAGGTCACGGCCGCTGCCGTGATCAGCCCCTCGCCGATGCCGATGAGGGCATGGACGCCCATCATGGCCGGCAGGACGACGTGGAGGGGCGATGTCCCCGAGACGGCCAGTTCGAGGGAGGTGGCAAAGGCCGCCAGCATGACCGTGATCCAGGAGGCGACGAAGACACCCGTCGACAGGATCCAGCCCCTCTGGCCGTTAGCGAAGAGGGCGGCCAGGTAGTAGATGCCGTAGCCTACCAGGGCGGTGATCACGCCCATGTTGAAGACGTTGAAGCCCATGGCAGACAGCCCGCCGTCCTGGAACATGAGCCCCTGGATGCCTATCACCGACGTCATGACGATGATGGCGGCCCAGGGCCCCACGAGAATGGCTGCCAGGGTGCCTCCCAGCAGGTGGCCGGAGGTGCCGCCCGCTACTGGGAAGTTCATCATCTGGGCGGCGAATATGCAGGCCGCTGTCACCCCCATGAGGGGCACGGACTTCTCGCTCAGGGAGCGATTGGTCCTCCACACCGCTATGGCTACAAACACCGCGGCCAGAGCATAGCCCACGCCAGCCACGGGGGCGCTGAGGAAGCCGTCCGGGATGTGCATGGGCGATGGATGGGGGAGGGCAGGGGTCGGAAAGCTGATGTAGGCCACACTCGGCTCCTTCTAGACACTGGCTCAGGAGGCTTATTGCAACCGATTGCTGTAACATCCTAGTGCTGTTACTGGCAAGAGTCAACTGCTTATAGTCGCCGTGTGCACCTCGAGAATGGTGGATGGGTGACGAAAAGGCCCGGCGCCGCGGCGCCGGGCCTCCGATGGTCGATGGCGGGGGTCAGGAGCCCTGGAGGTAGGAGCGATAGTCGCTGAGGTGCAGGTCGAGGCTCTCCGGCATGTGGTCGGTCACCTGGGCCAGGAGATCCAGCGTGAGGTTCACCGCCTCGCGCGTCGTCAATACCGACGGGTCCTGACGCAGGATGGTGTTCATCTCCAGGCAGGCGGTGCTCCGGTGAAGCTGGCGGAACAGGGTGAACTCCTCCCGCAGGCTGTCCGGGGTCTCCTGGCTGGAAAACAGGCCTCCCAAGACCCGTTCCTCAGCCCCCGGCGAAGCACCGTGACCGGCCTCCTTCAGCAGGCCATCGATGAAGGCTCGTTCCTCCTTGTCATCTACGGCTCGGTAGTCGTTGTAGGCGGTCTCCATGGTGTCCACCGGTGTGCGGCCCACTACCAGCTCGGCGACGAACTGGGCCTCGCTCAGGCGGCGGAGGACGCGGTGATCGTCGGCGTCGCGACGAAGAAGGAAGACGCTGCTGAGGCGGAGGGGCGTGAGGGGGTTGGTGTAGACTCGCTCTTTGCCGAAGACGCGGGAGATGTCGAGCATGGCGCGGGCGTTGCCGAAGGCCATCAGACGGGCCAGCTCGTGGGCCAACTCCCGGTGCGAAACATGCAGCCGGCCATCTAGCTCGCGGACGGCACTATTCAGGACCGGTCGCTGGCGGTCCATGAACTCCGGGGTCACGTTGGGACAGTTTTCCAGCTTGGACTGTACAAGGGCGGGGAGCGCAGCAGGGAAGCTCTCTACGATGTTGCTGCGGAGGTAGAACCACTTCTCAGAGATATAGGCGCAGGCGACGGGTGGCGCTTTGACGTCCACTTCGTCACCGCCAACGGTGCGGCGCCCATTGTTCAGGGTGAGGACGTCCAGAGTAGTGCCCGCCGGCGCACCGTGGGCCGCCAGCCAGGGAAGCACGCGGTAGCCGCGCACCAGCGAGCCATCGGGGGTGCTGAGGCTCACCGGCGACGCATGCGTCCCATCGCGCAGGGGCAGCGCATAGCGCAAGTACACCCAGTCGTCGGAGTGGAAGGCGGAGCCGGGCAGGCGCATGAGCCCATAGGAGGCGGTCGACTTGCCGGTACCTGTGGGGGCGATGAACAGGACACCCTCGCCACGAGTGGCCACGGCAGCGCCGTGAATGGAGTGGACGCCGAACTCGTCGGCTAGGACGCGACCCACGGCGCCCAGCACCCAGCTCTTGAGCTGGCCGTAGTAGGACGTATTGAAGAAGACGATGGTGCTCTTCTCGCGGCTGTAGTAGGCAGCTATGTCTTCAGGGACGTGACCCAGGGCATAGACCGTTACGGCAGGCTCGTCGGGGGCAGACTTGCCGGTGACCTGACGCCACTCGTCGACAGTGAACCAGTTCTCGGCCCAGAAGTCGTACAGGTGTGGCATGTTCGTGAAGGCTCGTACGCGTACGCCGTGGATAACGACATCGTGCACGCGCACGCTATCGGCCTGGGCCGCAGCATAGCCTTGGGCCCGGCCGACGAGGGCATCGCGGTGGGCGGGGTTCTTGTCAAGGGTCTTGTCCTTGAGGGCGGTGCGGCTCTTGGTGCGGGTGACGACGTTGCTGACGCCGATGGGCGTCCCGCTCCATTCGATGCTGTCGGGCGCTGGTGGCGGCGGCCAGTGGTAGCCTAGCTCCTCTGCTTGCTCAGCGACCATACCTTCCTCTTCCTGGCGGGGTCAGGTTCAGTAGTGGTGGTTGCCGCGACCAGAACGGCGTTGTCTATCGGCATGATAGTTGTTATCAATAGCATTGTCAACCCCCCTTGGGACGCAATTCACGAAATCTTAACAGGGCGGCGAGCCAAGGGGGAAAGGCAGCAATGTTTGTCCTAGTCGGCCTTCAGAATTCCCGCCAGAGGCCGATTCTGAGGAGGTAAGCAACTCAATAGTAGCTCCGAGAAAGGCAAACCCGTCGAAAGGCGGGGGCGCAAAGCCCTGGGTCTACGTCTCGAGAGGTACGGGATAGGACAGCCGGGCTGCCGAGCCTAAGCCGGGGCCTGCAGCTCGCCACACGGGGCTGGAGGTGGTGAGCTGTCTTGCTGTCGCAGCAGGCGCCGCGGGGGTGAACGATCTCTGGATCCCGAGCATGCGGGGGTACCGGAAATGGCAGTAGACCAGTCGACAAGCGGTAGGAAGCGTCGGGGTGAGAGAGGCCAGAGCTTGGTGGAGCTGGCTCTCACGCTCCCCGTGCTCCTGCTCCTGCTCATCGGGGTGGTGGAGGTGGGCAACGGCCTCAACGCCTATCTATCGGTGGTGGACGCCGCCCGCGACGGCGCCCGCCTCGG
>CAZSSQ010000074.1:0-12053 GCA_964609465.1 uncultured Dehalococcoidia bacterium | reverse complement strand
GGCCGGGTCGAGGCGCTCCAGGACGGGCTCCAACCAGCGCCAGCAGGCCGTGTAGCCATGGACTAGGAGGAGGAGGTTGGGGCCGCGGCCCCGCTCCTCGTAGTGCAACCGTACCTCACCCGCCTGGACCGATGGCATCTTGGACTCCTTTCGAGTAGGGCGGAAGAGCTCGGAACGACGAACCCGCCGGGCTGTTCTGGGCCCCAAGTACCCAATTCCTCATTCCGAGTTCCTCACCCCGTAACGTCCTCCCCCCCGTCGACCCCGATCACGTTGCCCGTCATCCAGTAGAGGCGCGCGTCGATGAGGGCGGCGATGGCGCGGGCCACGTCCTCGGGCCTCGTGGCGCGGCCGCTGGGGTTGCGCTCGGACGCCTGGGCCAGCAGCCCCGGCCCACCCGGGATGCGCCGCAGCGAGGGCGTGTCGGTGACACCGGCGCGGATGGCGTTCACCGTGATGCCCAGGGGGGCCAGCTCCAGGGCCAACTGCCGCGCGTGGGACTCCAGGGCGGCCTTGGCGGCCGACACCGGCCCGTAGGACTTCATCACCCTCGTGGCGCCGGCGCTGGTCATGGCGAAGACGCGGCCCCCCGAGCGCAGGAGGCGTCGAGCCACCAGGTCCTGCGCCCAGTAGACCAGGCTGTTTGCCATCACGTCCAGGGTCATCTCCATCTGGCGCTGGCTCACGGCGTCTCGCGGCGACGGCCCTATGTAGGGCAGGAGGGTGCCGAAGGCCAGGGAGTGGAGAAAGACGCGGATGCAGGCGTCCTCGCCCTCCTGCGCCAGGCGCCCGGCGATGGCCTCCACGGTCGCGGCCCGCTTCTCGGCGTCGGCGGCGTTGACGTTGAAGAAGACGGCCTCCCGGCCCGCCGCCTTGACGCCGTCGATGACGCGCTGGGCGTTGGGAAGGGTGGAGCGCAAATCCAGGTGGACGCCGAAGATGCCGAGGCCGCTGCGGGCCAGTTCCAGGGCCGTCGCCGCCCCGAAGCCGCTGGACGCCCCCAGGATGAGGGCCCACTCCTTACCCCTAGACATTGCTCCCCTCCCCTGGAACTAGGAACCGGGAACCAGAACTTAGCGCATAGCGCATGGGGCATAGAAGGCTGGCTTTGTCCTTTGCCGTATGCTCTATGTCGCTCGGCTACTCCAAAGGCAGCGTCCCTTCCGCGCTGAGCAGGCGTTCGCGGAAGGCCGCCACCGCCGCCTCGTCCTTCACCAGGGCTTTCTCGACGGCCTGAAGGAGCTGGAGGCCGGTGACCAGGCCGTAGCGCATGGTCTCGGCGGCGACGCGCAGGGCGTCCGTGTACTGGGCGGGGCGCTCCTCCGGCGGCCGCAGCCGGTACCCGTTGACGACGATGAGCCCCCGCTGCGGGCGGCCCGTCCTCTCCAGGCCCTCCTCCAGGCGGCGCCGCAGTCGATAGTGGGGCGCCATGTCCACCGCCTCCGACGAGCCCTCCACTTCCAGCAGGAGCGTCTGCTCCCCCCAGATGGCCTCGGCCGGGCGGTCGGGGTCGTCCGTGACTGTGAACCCCAGCAGGCGCAGGGCATCGCGCACGATGGGCTCCAGGCCATGCTTGCCCTCTTGCCAGAGCAGTCGCCGGTAGCGCTCCACGGTCTCGGCCTCGGCGCGGGCCTCCGCCAGGCGCGCGTCGGCGGCCGCGAGCTCGTGCTCGGCCTCCTGGCGTTGCGCCTCTCGCTCCGCCAGGCCAGGGAGGGCGTAGCGGCCCGCCCAGGCAGGCGGCGGGCCCGCCGCCTGCATCGAGAGGGCATGGCGAATGCAGTCGAGGATGCACCCGGCGACGGGGTAGCGGTCCGTGCCCGTGCCCGGGGAGCGAACAGGGGGCAGGAAGACCACCCGCCCGTTGCCGACCGCCAGCTCCACGCCGACGGCGGCGCCGCCGGCGCTGCGCGCGAAGACGCGGGCCCCTGGCCCGAGACCACCCTCACTGAAGTAGGCGCGGTAGAGGAGATTGGTGCGGAACCGGTCGACGTAGGGGGCGAAGGGATGATCGGTCTCCGTGGAGAGGACCTCGGTGCCCTCGCCGGGCATCAGGTGGGGCGGCGCGTAGGTGAGGCCGGCCGGCGCCGGCAGCCAGTAGTAGCGATGGCATCCTGCGAAGCCGGTCACCCGCGGGTGAGGCACGTCGGGGTAGGCGAAGCAGACCACCAGGTGGCCTCGCGCCAGGAGGCGCTGCGTCTCCTCCTGCCGCCGGCGGAGGGCGTCGGCCAGGCCCATGGCCACAGGCGAACTGGGCCCGTTGACCACGGGCTGTTCGGCGTAGGTGAGGCGCTCCTGCGACTGGTCCACCACCTCCTCGATCGTGCGGGAGACGGAGGCCGTGTCCACCACCAGCGCGTCATAGTCGAAGAAGGAGGGCGCGCTGAGAAAGGTGTAGTTGTCGATCTGGGGGTCAGGCAGGGGGAAGCCAATCACCAGCACTCTCATGGTCGTGAGCGTCCCCCTAGTCAGCGCGAAGGTCCAGGCTGCGCAGGTAGCGACGGAAGTCAGGGCCGATGTCCGGCCGGCGCAGGGCCAGCTCTACCGAGGCCTGGAGGAGGCCCAGGGGGCGCCCCGTATCGTAGCGGCAGCCCTCGAACAGGTAGGCGTAGACGGGCTGCTCGGTTAGCAGAAGGGCCAGAGCGTCGGTGAGCTGGATTTCGCGCCCCTTGCCGGGCTCGGTTCGGGCCAGGGCAGTGAAGATGTCCGGAGTCAGGACATAGCGGCCGACGATGCCCAGGTCGGAGGGGGCCTCCTCGGGTTTGGGCTTCTCTACCAGGCCTCGCACCCGCACCAGCCGGTCCCTGACCGGCTCCGGGTCCACGATGCCGTAGCTTTCGATGTCGGCGGCTGACACCCGTTCCACCGCCAGGATGGAGGCGCCGTACTCCTCGAAGACATCGAGCATCTGACGGGCCACCGGGACATCAGCGATGATGACGTCGTCCGGAAAGAAGAGGACGAACGGCTCCTGGCCCACCACGTCGCGGACGGTGAGGACGGCGTGCCCGACCCCGCGCTGCTCCTTCTGGCGGACGTAGACGATGTCCGCCAGGTCAGAGATGCGCCGTATCTCTTCCAGGCGCTCCAGGTCGCCTTTCTCACGCAGGGCCTGTTCCAGCTCCAGGGAGCGGTCGAAGTGGTCCTCGACGGCGCGCTTGCCGGAAGCGGTGACGATGATGACTTGCTCCAACCCGGCGGCGGCCGCTTCCTCGACGGTGTACTGGATGATGGGCTTGTCGACCAGGGGCAGCGCCTCTTTGGGCTGGGCCTTGGTGGCGGGCAGGAGGCGGGTGCCGTAGCCGGCGGCCAGGACCACCGCCTTGCGGACCCTTTGGCGACTGGCAGTAGTTGCCAACGTTCCTCCTAACCGAATCTACAACAACACGCTCTCTGGCTCGACGCTGCCGCTCATTCTACATCAGCCTCTTCGGGGCCAGCAAGGAACCCGCCGGCGGCCACCGCGGCCAAACGGCCCTTGACAGAGGCATGTCGTTGTGTATAGCATGGCCCGCGGTCGTGCTAGACGGGGAGCTAGCGGTGCCCTGAACCCGCAATCCGCTATAGCGGGGTCGAATTCCCGCTCGAGGCTCAGGTACCCGGGGACTGGCACCGATGGCCGGCGTTGAAGGCCTGGTCCTGCGCGACGAAGCTCTACGAACCCCGTCAGGTCCGGAAGGAAGCAGCGGTAAGTAGTCGCCTTCGGGCGCCGCAGGGCTACCGGGCCAGAGTCGGTTGACGGAGGTTAAGCCCGGATTCCAGGTCGACGGCGGGTGCACGACCGCAGATCCTGTCGATACCCGCCACCCGGTTCCCCCGCCGGAGAGGAGGTTGTTTGCAGAAAGCCCCGGAGGGGGCGCGAGTTCGCCGCGGAGCGCTGGCTCAAGACCATAACCGTAAGTCTACAGCAGCATTTGTCTCTGATCATCTTTCTCATCATCGCTTTCGCAAGCACGCCGGCGTCTTCGCTGCTCTCGCCCTCATCAGCGTTCTTACCTTCCTGCTCTTTCCCCTCCGCCAGTTCCGTATAGAGGCCGACGGTTCTGAGGGGACGGTGGCTAGTCACCAGAGGGGCACCGGCGCCCTTCTACGGCAGGCGGGGGTGCAACTCCAGGCTGGCGACCGCGTGGAGCGCGAAGAAGGTGTCACTGACGGCACCGCCATCGCGGTGGAGCGGGCTGTGCCCGTCGTGCTGGAGGCAGACGGGCGAGTGCTCACCTGGCGTACCCGCGCCGGTACCGTCGCCGGCGCGCTGGCCGAAGCCGGCGTAGCCCTGGGCCCCTTCGACAGCGTCCTCCGCAACGGCCTGCGGGCAGGCCCCAGCGACCGTCTAGACGTGCCGCCCCTGCTGGTGGCGGCCCAGGCGCTGGGCCTGCGGCTGGCTGAGGATGCTGTCCCTGTCTCCGTTTCGTCTGAGCAGGTTGCCCTGATGGTCCGGCGGGCCGTCCCCTTCACCGTCGTCGAAGGCGATCAGCCCCAGCCCCAGCCCCTGCTTTCGAGCCAGCCCACTCTGGCCCAGGCGCTGCGAGAGTGGGACATCCGCCTGGGGCCGGGAGACGAGGTGGAGCCGGCGGTCAGCTCCCCGCTCACCCCTGGGCTCCAGGTCCACATTCGACGGGCGCAGCGCGTCACCCTCTCCGTCGGCGGCACGGAAACGGTCGTCTACACTCAAGAGCGCACGGTGAAGGGGCTGGTGGAGGAGGCCGGCATAGTCCTTGACGGGACGGATCGTGTGGAGCCACCGCTCGAGGCCGCCCTTTCTCAACATCTCCGGGTGCGGGTCTATGCGTACGCCGAGCAGCAATTCGTGGAGTCTGAGACCGTTGAGCACGGCACCGTCTACAAACTGGACCCGGAGCTGGCGGAAGGGGAAACGGAGCGCGTCGTCGGCAGCGATGGCGTCCTCCACCGTGAACACGTCGTCGTCTACGAGGACGGAGACGAGGTCTCCCGGCAACTGGTCGACGAGTGGTACGACCCAGAGCCCGTCGACACCATCGTCTACTTCGGCACCCGCGAACGCGTGCAGGCTGCCCAGACGCTGCCTGAGGGCCTGAACGTGGCGCGGGTCATGACCGTCTACGCCACCTGGTACAACCCGGCTAGCGCCGGGCGCCCTGCCAGCGACCCCAGCTACGGCATCACCAGCACCGGCGTGCCGGTCACCAAGGGCATTGTGGCCGTCGATCCCAGCGTGATACCATACGGCACGCGGATGTACATCCCGGGTTACGGCTTTGGTGAGGCCGCCGACACGGGCGGCGCCATCGTCGGCAATATCATCGACCTGGGATTCCCTGACGGGGTTAGCCCCGGCTGGATGCCGCGCTGGATTGACATCTACATCCTCGGTCCCTAGCCCCAGCAGACAACCTCGCGCGCAGGCCCGCCCCTCTGGGCCCCTCGGGAGAGGGGGACGGCGCGGCGCGGCGAGCCGGCGAGCGACACGAGGTCCCCCACCACCTCCGGAACTGCGCACTGCCGGACTGCGGGCGCGCAAGAGCCTCGCCCAGCACTTCCTGGTCGACCGGCGCGTTCTGTCACGCATCGTGTCTGCCGCCGACATCTCCCCAGAGGAAACGATCGTCGAAATCGGGGCTGGACTCGGCGTTCTCACCCGCGAGCTGGCAGCGAGGGCCCGCGCCGTGGTGGCTGTGGAGGTGGACGAGAAGCTCTGCCTTCACCTGCGGCAGAACCTCCAGTCCTGCCCGAATGTCACCGTCGTCTGCGCCGACGTCCTCAGCCTGAGCCCTGCCCGCCTCCTGGAAGAGGCAGGCCTTCCTGCCGAACAGGCGGGGGCTCGCGGCCCCTACGCCGTCGTCGCCAACCTGCCCTACTACATCGCGGCGCCCGTCCTTCGCCACTTCCTGGAGGGCCACCCGCCCCCGAGGCGCCTGGTGGTGATGCTGCAAAGAGAGGTGGCGGAGAGCATAGCCGCCGGCCCGGGAAGAATGAGCCTGCTGGGAGTGGCAGTGCAGTTCTACGGGCGACCCCATCTCCTCTTCGGGGTGCCGCCGCGGGCCTTCCACCCGCCGCCCAAGGTGCTTTCGGCGGTCTTGCGCATAGACGTGGGCGAGGGCCCAAGGGTGGAGGTGCCGAACGCATCCGCCTTCTTTGAGGTGGTGCGGGCCGGCTTCAGCGCGCCGCGCAAGCAGTTGCGCAACTCCCTGGCCCAGGGCCTGGGCCTCCCGCCCACCGAGGCCGCGGTCCTCCTGTCCGCCGCCGGCATTGACCCGCGCCAGCGTCCCCAGGAGCTCTCCATCGAGGAGTGGGCTGCCCTCTGCCGAGCCCGCCTGCCGGACGGGCAGGTGTGGGTGTCCACGCTGCCCAGCCCGCAGGCTGGTGGAGCCCGGGCGTGAAGGTCAGCACCCTTGCGCCGGCCAAGATCAACTGGACCCTGGAGGTCCTGGGAGGCCGCCCCGATGGCTACCACGAGGTCCGCACCGTCCTTCAGACCGTCGACCTCTGCGACCGGGTGAGAGTGTCGCCGGCCGCGGACCTGGTACTGGTGCTGACAGGCCCCGTCGGGCAGGCGGGCGCGCCCCTAACCGGGGTGCTGCCATCCGAGAACCTGGCCTATCGGGCAGCGGCGCTGCTTCGGGACCGGGCAGGCGGGCGCTCCCCGGGCGCTCGCATCGAGCTGGAGAAGGCGATCCCCGCCGGTGCGGGCCTGGGCGGTGGCAGCAGCGATGCCGCCGCTACCCTTCGAGCGCTCGACCGGCTGTGGGGGTTGAGCCTGCCAGCGGCCGAGCTGGCTCGCCTGGGAGCCCAACTGGGGGCCGACGTGCCCTTCTACCTCTTCGGGGGCACGGCCCTGGGCCGTGGCCGCGGCGACGAAGTGACGCCTCTGCCGGACGTACCGTCGCGGCGTCTCCTGCTGGTTGTCCCCAGGCGCCGGCCGGCGAGGAAGACGGCCGCCATGTACGCCCACCTGCGCCCGGAACACTTCAGCGGTGGCGAGGCCAGCGAGCGCCTGGCCGCCGCGATCAGCCGAGGCGTGGCTCCTCGTGAACATGACATCCTCAACACCTTCGAGAGCATCGCGGCCGAGGTGCTGCCGCAGGCGGCCGCCGCCGCCGAGCGCTGCCAGGGCCTGGGACTGCGGCCACACCTGGCGGGCAGCGGCCCCGCCCAATTCGTCCTCCTGCGGCCCGACATCGAGAGCGCGCCCCTGCGGGAGGCGCTGTCCGCCGCCGGCTTCGACGTGTTCGAGGGCGTCACCATGGCGGCTTCGGCGGCGACAGCCGTGGTTGAGGAGCCGTGACCCAATGAGTGAGGTGCTGGCCGGCTTCGTCTGCGGCTATGTGCTGGCGTTGATTTCAGCGCCCCTGGTTGCTTTCCTCATAATGCGCCTGCGACCGCGGGTGCCGCGGCTGGCCCTCGCCGTGCCCGAGCAGGTGCCCGTGGTGGCCCTCACGGCAGTGCTGTTCTGGTTCACCTTCCTCCTCTGGACCGGCCTGGGCATTGTCCTCGGGCTCATCCTGATGGGCCTGGAGGACCGGGCGCCGGAGGGCGGGGTCGGCAGTCCCAGCCTCGCCTTCACGCTAGTCATCGTCTTCGTGTCGGCGGTGGCCTTCACCCCGGCGGCGGTGCTGCTGAGGTCGGGGCGGCGCTACGTGATCGCCTCGGCGGTGCTCTTCCTGGGCGTCTTCGGCTGGCTGATGCCCTACCTGGCGGAGTGGGGCCCCCTCGCCTCCCACTAGGCGGCCCGTGCTATACTGACTGGACTCCAGCCCTGTCTGCCGGCACGCACACCCAGTGAGAAAGCCCCCCCTGCTAACCCATGGGCACCATCGTAGACATGCACGTGCACACCATCAAGGGCGCCTCGGACAGCAACCTGCAGCCCGAGGAGCTGGCCGAAGAGGCGCTGCGCCTGGGGCTAACCGGCGTCCACCTCAGCGAGCACGACCGCCTCTGGGACGCCTCCGAGCTGGAGCGCTACCGCCGGAAGTACCGCCTTTTCGTCGCCAACGGGATGGAGGTATCGACGGACCTGGGCCATATCCTCACCCTGGGTCTGGACTGCTACGTGCCGGGCATCCGCCGCGCCGAGGAGCTGCGGCGCGTGGTGCAGGAGGCCGGCGGCTACATGATCGTGGCTCACCCTTTCCGCCACCTCTTCGACCCCGCCCACTTCCGGCGCATGGGAGGGGAGCCGTTCAACCTGACCCCGGAGCAGGCAGCAAGGCTACCTGTCTTCGAGGTGGTGGACGCCGTCGAGGCCCTCAACGGGTGCAATACCCTCCAGGAGAACCTCTTTGCCCTCCGCGTGGCGCAGGTGCTGGGAAAGCCGGTCACCGGGGGCAGCGATGCCCACTCGAACCAGGGCATCGGCATCTACGTCACCGTCTTCGAGCGTGAGCTCGAGTCAGAGAGGCAGATGCTGGAGGAGCTGCACGGCGGCCGCTTCTACGCGGCCTACGGCCTCCGCCGGGGCTCCCTCACCCGCTTCAGCGAGCAAACGGCCGCCCGGCTGCAGGAGGTCGAGGCGGTCGGCGGTCCCGGTGGTGGTTGAGCCGATCGGCAGTAGCCCACGCGTAGGGGCGCAGCATGCTGCGCCCCTACCAGCCAGCGCAGAGCCGACGCAAGCTCGGCCCCTACGAGATGACTGCAGAAGTCGCCGCCCGCCCTTCGACAGGCTCAGGATGAGCGGAAATTGGCCGCTCATGGTGAGCCTGCCTGCCCTGAGCACAGCCGAAGGGTCGAACCATGAGCGGACCACTTGGGCTCAGCAGCCCTGGTAGAAGAAATGTGCTAGAATGAGGCTGCTCCTTCTCTCCTGGTGGCACGCAGCGCGAGGGCTCCCGTGAGCAGCACCTTTGTGGCCCTGGACCTGGAGACCACGGGCCTGGACCCCGAGCAGGACGAGATCACCGAGGTGGCGGCCGTCAGATTCGAGGATGGCCGCCCTGCCGAGGTTTTCCATACCCTTGTGAACCCTCGACGCGAGGTGCCCTACCGCATCCAGCTCATGACGGGCCTTTCGAGCCGCCAGCTGCGGCGGGCGCCCTCCTTCGCCGAAGTGGCGTCGGACTTGGAGCGCTTCCTGGCCCTCCATCCCGTAGTGGGGCAGAACGTGTCCTTCGACCTCTCCTTCCTCTCCCGCTGGGGTGTCCGGCCCGGCGGCCCCGCCTTCGACACCTGGGACCTGGCCCGCCTCCTCCTGTTTGACCTCTCCGACTACAGCCTGCGTTCGCTGGCCCGGCACCTGGGCCTGGAGTATCCAACGCAGCACCGGGCCGCAGCCGACGCTGATGCTGCCGGTCGCGTCTTCGTCGCCCTCTGCGAGAGGCTGGCCCTGACGCCGGCCGCTGTCCTGGGCGAGCTAGAGCGCCTGGCCGCCCTGGCCGACTGGTCCCTGCGCCACCTCTTCCACGAGCTGCTGGCCGAAGCGCAAGCAGATTCTCCGCCCGCCTCCGGCGCGGTTCGGACTCTGGAGGAGTCGGCGCTAGGCGTAGTGAAGGCGCCACGGGAGGCGGGCGCCTCCCTGGGCGCCCTCGGCGAAAGTCGAGCGGTATCCCCTGACGACGTGGAGGCTCTGCTGGAAGGGCTGGCCGGGTCTCCAGAGGTCCTGCCCGACTTCGAAAGGCGGCCGGAGCAGGCGGCCATGGCCCGCGCCGTGGCCGAGGCCCTCAGCGGCGCCGAGCACCTCATCGTCGAGGCGGGCACGGGGGTAGGCAAGTCTTTGGCCTATCTGCTGCCCTCGGCCTGCTTCGCCCTGCTCAACCGCACCCGCGTCGTCGTCTCTACCAACACCATCAGCCTTCAGGAGCAGCTCCTGGGGCAGGATATCCCTATCGTGCGGCGGGCCCTGGAGGGCTGGGGGCCTCGCGGCCTGGGCAAGAACCTGCGGGTGGCCCAGCTCAAAGGCCGGCGGAACTACCTTTGCCTGTTGCGCTGGGCGGGCCAGAGGCGGGCGGCGGCCCTGACGCCGGCGGAGGCAAAGCTCATGGCCCGCCTCCTGCTCTGGCTACCCCACACTGAGACCGGCGACCGCGCCGAGCTCAACCTGACCCCGGAGGAGGAGACGGTCTGGAGCCGTCTGAGTGCCCAGAACGAGGCCTGTCTCGCCTCGACCTGTCACTACGTGCGCGAGGGCACCTGCTTCCTGGAGCGGGCCCGTCGCCGCGCCGAGACGGCCCACATCCTCATCGTAAACCACGCCCTGCTCCTGTCCGACCTGGCGGCGGGCAGCCGGGTCCTCCCATCCTACTCCTACCTGGTGGTCGACGAGGCGCAGCACCTGGAGGACGAGGCCACCCAGCAGTTCGGCTTCCAGACCTCGGAGCCCGACATCGTCTCTTTCCTGGATCGTGTGCACCAGCGGATCGGCCGCGACCGCGACGGTGGTCTGGCTGGGAGCCTGCGCCAGGCCGCCCGCGGCGTCGCCGCGCCCCTGGGGCGGGCCGCCATGAGTTCGCTGGTGGCCTCTCTGGCGACTGCTGTGGACCGAGCGCGCCAGCGCCTGCCGGACCTCTTTGCGCTTCTGCCCGACTTCGTGCGGCACCAGACCTCCGAGGAGGGCGACTATGACCAGCGCCTCCTCCTCAGCCGGGCCATGCGCGTCCAGCCCGACTGGTCGGCGGTGGAGGCGGCCTGGGAGAACCTGGACCTGGCCCTCCAGCAGGTCGAAGTCGCCCTGGCAAGCGTGCAGGAAGCCCTGGATGGGGGCGAGGCACAGGGCCTCCTGGACTACGAGGCGCTGGCGGCGGAGACGGGAGACCTCCTCCAGGGTGTGCAGTCGCTGCGGGAGGGGATCGCCGCCGTCATCGCCCGCGAGGACCCGCAACTGATAGCCTGGCTCAGCCTGTCGCGCTGGAACGGCCCTGCCCGGCCGGCGCGTGAATCGGGCCGCGGTGCGGGAGGACGCATCGGGCTGTGCTCGGCGCCCCTGCAGGTGGCCGATATCCTCCGGGCAGGGCTCTTCGACGTCAAGGAGAGCGTCGTCCTCACCAGCGCCACCCTCAGCACCGAGGGCCACTTCCAGTACCTGCGGCAGCGGGTGGGACCGGAGGAGTGCCGGGACCTCCTGGTGGGCTCCCCCTTCGACTACGCCCGCTCCACGCTGGTGCTGGTGCCCCAGGACCTGCCTGAGCCCGGGGAGGCTGGCTATCAATCGGCGCTGGAGAGGGCGGTGCTGGACCTCTGCCGCGCCAGCGAAGGCCGGGCCCTGGTTCTCTTCACCTCCTACGCCGCTCTGCGCGCCACCCACGCCGCCGTCAGAGCGCCCCTGGAGGAGGAGGGGATCCTGGTGCTGGGCCACGGCATCGACGGGTCGCCGAAGCAGCTCCTCCAGGCCCTCCGCGAGAGCCCGCGCACCGTCCTCCTGGGCACCGCCAGCTTCTGGGAGGGCGTCGACGTGGTGGGCGAGGCCCTTTCCCTGTTGGTGATGACGCGGCTGCCCTTCACGGTGCCCACGGACCCCGTGTTCGTGGCGCGCTCTGACCTCTATGACCAGCCTTTCAACCAGTACACCGTGCCCCAGGCCGTCTTACGCTTCAAGCAGGGCTTCGGGCGCCTCATCCGCCGCAAGACCGACCGGGGCGTCGTTGCTGTGCTCGACCGGCGGATCAGGAGTCGTGGCTACGGCGGCGCCTTCCTGCGCTCGTTGCCGCCGTGCACGGTGCGAGAGGAGCCCCTGCGGAACCTGCCGCGGGCCGTGACCGACTGGCTGGCAGCGCCCATCGAGGAGCCGGCGGCGGCGCCGGAATAGGAGTTCGAGATGGAGGATGTCTACCGCCACATCGAGGAGCACCTGGAGGAGTCGCTGGCTGACCTCGCCCGGCTGTGCGAGCTGCCCAGCGTCAGCGCTCAGGGTCAGGCCATCCAGGAGACGGCGGAATTCGTGGCCCGCCTGCTGGAGGGCGTGGGCTTCCGGACCCGCCTCCTGCCCAAGCCCGGCGGCGGCCATCCGGTCGTTTACGGCGAGCTCGATGGGGCTTCGCCGAAGACCCTAGTCTTCTACAACCACTACGACGTGCAGCCGCCAGAGCCCCTGGAGCAGTGGAGCTCGCCGCCGTTCCAGCTCACCCGCCGCGACGACAAGCTCTACG
>CAZSSQ010000073.1:0-12149 GCA_964609465.1 uncultured Dehalococcoidia bacterium | reverse complement strand
CGCACCACGTAGATGAGCAGGAGGACCGCCGCCTCGGGCCGGCCCTCCGGCTGGACGCACCGCGGCTGATACGAGGCCACCACCTGGCGAATCGCTTCGAGCAGGCCTCCTCGTGGTTGCTCTTCCCGCATGACGACCTCGTTCTCCCCGAATATAACCCAACCCCGGGAGCGGGAGGAGGGAACCGTGCCCCTCGCTGGGCTGGGCGGTCTAAAGAGCCCGCGTCAGCGACCTGATGCCTGGGCTCTTGTAGACGGCTTCGAATTCTGGGTGGCGCTTCTCCCCGATGACCTCAAACCCCGCCTTCTCATATGCTCGCTGCGCCGGATCGTTTCCGATCAGGACACCGACGTCCCCGATAGTGGCGCCTCGCCTTCGACCTCTGTCCAGAATCTCCGCCAGGAGCCGGTCTGCCAGTCCTCTGCGGCGGAACTCCGGCAGCGTGGCCACGTTCTCTGTCACCCAGGCCTCGGGAACGTGCGCGGGCGCAACGTGAGCGACCGAGCTCGCACGCTGCCACCCAGCGATGCTATCCTCCTCGGTCCTCCCAACCACCTCATTGGCCTCCCGGATGGCAGCTATCAAGAACGGCGTCTCCGTCCCCAGCTCCCCGTCGAAGTACCCGCACAGAGCCGACGCGGGCTGGCCGTCGACCTCAGCAACGATGAAGGTCGAGTAGTGGGCCCAGTGTGGCTGGCTCGTGGTCGTGAGGGCCTCGAGAAAGCGCAGGCACTCGGCCTCAGAGCCTCCCACCAAGAAGTCCCACAGGCCTCGCTCAAGGTGCGACCGGTGCGCAATCAGTATGACCCTCGCCAGGAACTGGGCGTGCTCCGGACAGGCGTCGACGATTCTTAATTCCATTCTCGCACCTTCCACTGACGCCACCTTGCGGCGCCGGCAGCCCGAACACGAGGCAGAGGTGCTCTAGCGGGTCCTACGGCGGCCAGGCGAGGTCGCCCACGGTGCCGCTGCGATTTCGATACTCCCAGTTCCTCCCCAGGTCGTTGTACCTCCACAGCTCCGTGTTGGCGATCCTCAGCTCGCTGAGGAACACCGCCGCCGAGTTCTCGATCCGCTGCGGGTTCACGCCGTCCCTACCCCCGGTCAGGGATCCCTTCAGCTCGCCGAAGGGCATGGTGATGTGGTAGCTGGGGCCGTCCAAGGAGATGTCGATCGGCACGAACTTGACCCCCCGCAGCTCCCGCACGGGCAGCGGCAGGCCCATCGCCACGAACGCCTCGAGGATTGGGCGCTGCTCCGCTGTGGCGTTGTCGCTCACGTACACGGCCGCTGCCGTGCCCGAAGCGAACAGCTCGGCGGCGCGGGTGGAGAGAATATCGGCCACGCTGATGATCCGGATGCCCGCGATGTCGACGCCGTTGATCTGCCCCTCCTTGATGTCGTACACGGCGAAGCTGCGGCAGGGGCTCGCCATGTCGCGCCCGAAGTAAAGCGGGCAGTGCCCCTCCGAGGCGCACGCCTCATACCACACGCCGCGCAGTTGCCAGCCGGGCTGGATAGCGACGCCTTGCGCTGCCATTTGCCACCACTCCTTTCCTGCCGTTAAGGGCCATCCGCTGCGGACCGGCTCTCGCAGGATCCGCCTTGCGGCGCTCCGGCCTATTGGCCGCCCGGTCCTTCTCGACGCAATGCCCCTCCTCGTCCGGAGGGGCGCTGGATCGTCTTCTTGAGGCCATTGGTGGGCCCGGGAGGATTCGAACCTCCGACCAATCGGTTATGAGCCGACCGCTCTGCCGCTGAGCTACGGGCCCTTACCCGCCGGCGTGGCGACCGGGGGCAAGCAGATTCTAGCGCCCTGCACGGGGCCTGTAAAGGAAAGGCAAGACACCCTCCCGCTCTAGCCCTGCCCCGCTGGCGCCGGCTCGACCGCGGTCTCCATCTCCTCCGCCTCCTCCAGGACACGCTCCGCCGCCCTCTTGAGGGGGATCTCCTTCATAAACACGCTCGCCGCCAGCGCCACAACAAGAACGACAACGCCGGCGAAGAACACCAGCGCCAGGGCGTCGGCCAGCACCGAACGCATGGAGCCGATGGTCGCCTCGAAAAGCCGGGGCCCCTCGCTGCCCAGGCCGGAAAAGGCATCGCGGAGGCGTTCCATGGCCTGCGGGCTCAGCAGCACCTGCGGATCCTCCAGCGGCTTCAAGAGAGGCTCCGGGGCCGCCGAGCGCACCTCAGCCGGCAGCTCGCTCGCCAGGTTGTTTCGGATATGCGTGTTCATCAGCGTCCCGAACACGGCAACGCCCATGAGCCCACCCACCTGCCGGAAGAACTGGACTGACGACGTGACCACACCCAGAAGCCGGAAGGGCACCGCATTCTGCACGGCGATGCCGAAGATGGGCAGCGTTATACCCAGGCCAACACCGACTACGACCATGTCGCGCACGGCTTCAGCCCGCGTAGAGGCGGCATCCATACCCGAGAGAAGGAACATTCCGAAGGCCATCACCGCCACGCCCAGCACTCCCAGCAACCGGTAGCGTCCTACGCGCGACATGATCTGGCCGCTGATCGCGCTGGAGGCCACCATTCCGACCATCATTGGCGTTATCACCAGCCCCGAGTTGGTGGCAGAGGCGCCGATGACCCCCTGCACGAACAGCGGCAGGTAGGTGGTGCTCCCGAACATGCCCATGCCCGTCAGAAAGACCACCACCGCCGACACCACGAAGACCCGGTTTCGGAAGAGATGCAGCGGCAGGATGGGGTCGGCGGCGCGGCTCTCCACCCGGCCGAACACCGCTATCATGAGCGCAGAGAACCCCAGCAGGCCCACGATCTGCACCGAGCCCCAGGCATACTGGTCTCCGGCCCAGACGAAGGCCAGCAGCATGGGCACCACCGCCAGCACCATGGCGGTTACACCCCGGTAGTCCACTTCCTGCTGCCGGCCCTGCGGACGGCCCCAGGGCATCCCCCAGGCCAGCACCAGGAGGGCCAGCAGCCCGAAGGGAATGTTAACGTAGAAGACCCAGCGCCAGCTCAGGTTGTCGGTGATGAAGCCGCCGACAGTCGGTCCCACCACACTGGCCATCCCCCAGACGGCTGTGAAGAGTCCCGCATACTTGCCCCTCTCGGCAGGCGGGAAGAGGTCGCCGATGACGGCGAATGCGCCGGCCGCGATCATGCCCCCGCCGACTCCCTGGATGCCCCGGAAGATGATGAGCTGGACCATGCTCTGAGAGGCACCGCAAAGGCCAGCGCCGATCATGTAGACAATGATGCCGCCCATGAAGAACGGCTTGCGCCCATAGAGGTCAGAGAGCTTGCCCACGATGGGGATGACTGAGGTGGAGGCGAGCATGAAGGAGGTGAAGACCCAGCTATAGAGGTGAAGCCCGCCCAGGTGGGCCACGATGCGCGGCATGGCCGTGCTGACCACCGTGCCGCTGATCGCCGAGACAAAGAGCCCCAGCATCGTGCCGCCAAGGATGATGGCCTTAGTGCGCGCGCTCAGCCCGGTCTGCATGCTCTATCGACAGGGTGACACGGAGGCGCCCTCCGACTGCGCCCCGGCGGCCGCCTCCGCGAACTCCTCCAGCGCCTGAGTCAGTCGCTCCAGCAGCGATATGCTTCGCGTTGCCCTAATCATAGGCGACGGGCCGAGGGTCGGCCAAGGGCCCATTGACCCGGCCAAGAGACGGCTTGTGCAGCCAGCGAGCCCTAGGCCAGGTAGCGGTCGGCCCTTTCCACGATGTGGAAGGCGGTGCGAGTGGCCACAGCCATGATGGTCACCTGGGGGTTCACGCCGAGGCACGACGGGAAGACGCTGGCATCGGCCACGAAGAGATTGCGCAGCCCGTGGAGGCCCCCGTACTGGTCCACCACCGTCGAGGCAGGATCTGAGCCCATACGGCAGGTGCCCATCGGGTGGAAGCCCGTCGGGGTAAGGCTGGCCGGCCCCCCCGCCAGAGGCGGGCCCCGCCTAAGCTGCTCCAGGTCTTGTCGGCTGGCGACAGGGCCAGCACCGCGCAGGCCGGGGAAGACGGCCTTCGCGCCCGCCTCCAGGAACACCTCGGCGGCGATGGCGATGCCGCGCACCAGACGGGCGGCGTCCTGGCGGTTCAGGTTGTAGACGACCACGGGCCCGCCCCGACCACCGGGCACGCGCAGCACCCTGCCCCGAGAGGTGTCGGAGACGAAGAGGCCCACCGAGGCCAGGTGCCCGTACCGGGCCAGGTTCTCCTTCACTGCGGCGCCCATGCCCGGCAGGGCGGTCGCCGCCAGGCCCGGCAGGAGAGAGGTCACCTCGAAGAGGAGACCATCGCTCTCCGCGAAGTCGTCCATGTAGTAGGACTGCATGGTGCCCCGCCAGCCATGCACCTCTTCGTCGAAGAGGGCGGAGACGCCGACGGCGGGGTGAATGCTCAGGTTGCGGCCCACCTGCCCGCTGCTGCCGGCCAGGCCGCTGGCCGTGAGCAGAAGCGGCGTGTGGAGGGCGCCCGCCGCCAGCACGACCAGCTTCGGGCGCACGCGCAGCCGGCCGCGCGCCCGGTCCGTCTCCCGTTCCAGGATGTCGGCCTCAACGGCCACCACGCGATCTCCCTCCACCGCTATGCGGTCCACCCGGCAGCGGGCGTAGATGCGGGCGCCGGCGGCCTCGGCCCTCGGCAGGTAGGAGAGGTGCATGGCCTGCTTCGCGTCGCTGGGGCAGCCGTAGGCACAGACGCCGCAGCCGCGGCAGCCGTCGATGTTGCGCTGGATGGGCGCCCCGTGGTAGCCAAGCGCCCGCACGCCGCGCTCGAAGACGCGGGCATTGCTGCCGAGGAGGTGGTCGGGGACGGGCCGGACGGACAGGGTCTCCTCCACCCGTTGCAGGATCGGCTCCATGCTCTCCGGGTCGATGCCCTCGATGCCCCAGCGCGAGCTCCATTCGCGGAGGACACGGACCGGCGGCCGGAAGCATGTCCCCGAGTTGACCACCGTCGTCCCGCCGACCGCCTTCCCCAACGGGATGGGCACGATGTTGCGGCCCACGGCCGCCGTCAGGCCGCCGTCACGGTAAAGCCGCAGCAGCCGCTCGAAGGGCGGGCCCTCAAAGTCCCGACGCGTGAAGTAGGCTCCCTCCTCCACCAGGACCACCGAAAGGCCGCCTTCGGCCAGCTCGCGGGCCACCACGGCGCCGCCCGCCCCGGAGCCGACGACGCAGACGTCGGTCTTCACCTCCACCCGGCCGTGGATCTCCGGGTAGGCTATGGGCTCCAGGCGCGGCCCCTCCGCCGGCGGCGCCTCGTCCAGGCATCCGCCTGTGGCGGACGTGTAGCCCAGGGCTTGCGAGACCTGCGGGTCGCTGGTGAAGGCCATCAGGCAGAGGGTCTTGAGCCAGAAGGCAGCCAGGCGTCGCGGTGGCAGTCGGCTGCCCTCGCTCTCCCGCAGGAAGGACTCCCTTTCGGACTGCGTGAGACGGCTGAAGGGACGGCGATAACGAGAGAGGAGAGGCAGGTACTCCCAGGCCGTGACCAGGACGAGCAGCGCCCGCCGCGCGCGCGGGGGGAAGCGCGAGAGGTAGTCGGCCAGGCGGCCAGCCGCGTCGACATCGTCAGCGCCCAGGGGGAATGGGCCGCCGCGCGGGATGACCGCGGAGGCCAGGGCGCGGAGGGTAGCCATCGGCCGAGCGCCCAACCCGAGCGCGGGGTCAGATACCGGCTTGTTAGAGCCACCCTTCCCGGGCCGAGCCCGGCTGTCGCTCCGCTTCCCAGTGCTCAACGGCGCCTCGTAGGTGACCAGCCTTCGGGCCAGCGTGTTGATCATATCACGGCGCCCGCCCCGACCGGTTCGTGCCGCCGCTCGCCAGGAGGTAGAATGGGGCCGGCCGCCGCACTTCTGGAAGCAAAGGGACGTGCTGACAGAACCACGATCTCCTGCCGCACCCCTCGCTGGGAAGGCAGCCCTGATGGGCGCCGCCTGGGTCCTGGTGCTGGGCGCCTCCCTGGCCCTCAGCGTGATGGCCGCCCATCACAACCGCCTGCCCGGCGACCTGCGACTGACGGAATGGCTCCAGGACTCGCCGTTCCCCGGCCTGGGCCTCTCACGGGCCGTGCGGGCCGTGACCACAACAGAAGTAGTGCTGGCCACCGGCTTCGCGATAGCGGCGGCGCTCTGGCTGCTGGGCCGGCGGCGCCAGGCGGTAGCCCTCGCAGCAGCGCTCGTGGTGCTACCCCTGGCCCAGCACGGGATCAAGGAGGCCGTGGACAGGGCGCGACCATCGCCGGATCTGGTGGACGTGCGATCCGGCTTCTCGAGCCCCAGCTTCCCCGCCGGTCACGTCATGAGCCCCACGCTGCTCTACGGGTTCCTCCTCTACCTATCCCTGCGCACAGGCCTGCCTCGAATTGGGACAGCGGCGGTGGGGGCCTGGTCGGCGGCTGTGCTCGTCCTCTCAGCGCCGGCCAACGTCTACATGGGCGTGCACTGGCCCAGCGACGTGCTAGGCGGCTACGTTTGGGGAGCGGCGCTCCTGCTGCCCGCGATCTACGCAGCGGGCTCGACGGGAGGAGCATTTCGGCGTGGCTGAAGCCGCCGCCGGAGAAGCGACAGGACCGGTGTGCCGGTCCTGTCATCGCTTGCGTTTGGTAGCCCGAGTGCGCGGCGATCCGAATGTCACCTAAGCAGATGCATCAGGAGCAGCTCCGCGCAGGAACGACGTCATGACCGCGTCCGCGGCTTGCTCCGGCGTGCGCCCGGCGAGGAGGTGGCGGTAACTCCATGGCGCCGTGGCGCCCGCAAGCATCGTGGCTGCCACCCGGACGTCCAGGTCGGCGCGCAGGCACCCCTGGTCTACGCCGTGCTGGATCGGGCGCTCGAACCGCCTCAAGAACTCGTGGTGTTCTAGTTCGGCCTTCATCTGAGGATTGGGCAGGAACTGGCCGCCGAGCGTCGCCTCGACCAGCCAGCCGTGGCGCTCAATCATGGCGAACGCGCTCGCGAGCAGCGCGCGCAGTCCATCGATTGGGTCATCCATCGCCTCAGCCAGGCGCGCCTCCGCGATGGCAGCAGCAAGGGCATCCCTCATGATTGCAAGGACCAAGTCTTCTTTGCTGGGAAAGTTGCGGTAGATAGTGCCGACGCCGACGCCGGCGCGTTCCGCGATCTCCTTCATCTCAGCGGCGAGGCCCCGCTCACTAAAGACCGCGCGCGCCGCTTCAACCAGGCGGGCGCGATTGGCGCGAGCATCTGCGCGTTCCGGCGGACGGACGATGTCGAGATCCATTCCATAAGCAGAATACACCAGTCCGGCGCGCTTGACAAGAATCGGAATTCCGGTTCTAATGATTGGACACCCATTCGGAGGACCATCATGCGCCGTGTCGTCTCGTGGCTGACTGAGTACTCGTTCCGCAAGGCATTGCTGGTGCTCGTCGCCGTCGTGCTTGTGGTCGGGTTCGGCGGCTTCACGTTCACCCGTGTCAGGGAGGAATTGCTCCCTGACATCGCTTTCCCTGTGCTTACTGTGGTCGCCCAGAGCCCCGGCGGCCAGCCCCAGGACATCGTCCAGACCGTCACCACACCGATCGAGTCCGCTGTAGCCGGCCTCCCAGGGCTGAAGAAGACCTCCTCCACTGCGGTTTCGGGCCTCGGGGTCACCGTGCTCAGTTTCGACTACGGCACGGACCTCAAAGGGGCGGAAACAGCGGTCAGGCAGGCGATCGCCGGCGCACAGCTCGGCACGAATGTTTCGACATCGCTTCTCAAGTTCGACGTCTCGTCGTTCCCCGTCGTCACGTTCAGCTTGCAGGGCGATCTGAGCCAGGCGGAGTTATACCAGCTCGCCCAGTCCCAGGTCGTGCCCAACCTGACCAAGCTCGACGGCGTCGCCTCCGTCTCCGTCAGCGGCGGGGCGCTCACCGAGGTTGTCGTCACCCTCGACCGTCAGAAGCTGCTCGATAGCGGGCTTACCTACGATCAAGTGGCGCAGGCGCTGCAAGCCAACAACGTCATTCTCCCCTCCGGCCAGCTCGCCACTGGCGATAGCGTCCTGCCGCTTCAGACGGTCGCCGTCTACAAGAGCCTGGACGATATCCGCAACATCGGCATCCGCACTGCGCCCGCCATCGGCACGCCCGCCGACGTGGTGCGCCTCGGCGACATCGCCGCGGTCGCGGAGGCGCCGGCCGCCTCGACCGGTGCGAGCCGCACGGACGGCCAGCCGGCCGTCAGCATCCAGGTCGTCAAGGAGAAGGACGCGAATACGGTCCAAGTCGCCCACGCAGTGACCAATGAACTGAAGAGGGTCGAGCGGACGCTGCCCCAGGGCGCCTCGATCACCGTCTTCTTCGACCAGTCCACCTGGATCACCGACTCGATCAACGGCGTGGTCCGCGACGGGCTGCTCGGCGGCCTGCTCGCGGTCATTATCGTCTTTCTCTTCCTGGCCAACTGGCGCACGACGCTGGTGACAGCCGTCTCGATCCCGCTATCGGTGATCGTGGCCGTGGTGCTGCTCGACCGCATGGGCTACTCGGTCAACATCATGACGTTAGGCGGCCTCACCATCGCCATCGGCCGAGTGATTGACGACTCCATCGTGGTCCTCGAGAACATCTACCGGCACATGTCGCAGGGGGAGAGATCCTTCCCGGCCATCATCAACGGCGCCCGCGAGGTGAGCATCGCCATCACCGGCGCCACGGCCACAACCTGCGCCGTGTTCCTGCCACTGGGGCTGGTGGGTGGGCTCATCGGCGAGATGTTCTGGTCGTTCGCACTGGCCGTGGTGTTCGCGCTGCTCGCTTCCCTGATTGTGGCCGTGACCGTCATCCCAGCGCTCACTCGCTTCACCATCGCCGGCCGGGTGAAGGTGCGTGAGAAGGCGGGCCCCGGCGACACACGCCTGGCGAAGGTGTACACGCCCGTGCTGCGCTGGGCGCTCGGGCACCGCTGGATCACCCTCGGCATTGCCGGCGGGCTTTTCGTCGGCAGCCTGGCGCTCCTCCCGCGGCTGCCGGTGCAGTTCTTGCCCGATTCGGGCACGAAGACCGTGACGGTGACGGTCAACGCCCGCCCCGGCCAGACCCAGGACTCCGTCCTCCAGCAGGCCATCGCCGTCGAGAAGCTACTGCCGAACTTCAGCGTCGACCGCTACCAGACCGTAATCAGCGGCGCCTCCAGCGACTTCAGTGCCATCTACAAGATCACTTCGGGCAAGGGCGCCAACACGGCCACCATCACGGTGGAGCTGGCGAAGAGCGGACCGGACAAGAACGCCGTCGCGACCGAGCTCCGTGGCCTGATCGCGCGCAACATCCCCGACAGCGACAACGTCTCCGTTTCCGCTTCCGGCGGCAGCTTCGGCTCGTCCGGCATTTCGATGACCATCTCGGCCGACAGTGCTGCGGCGGCAGGCAGCCTGCCCGAGGCGGCGGAGCAGGTGCGGGCGGCGATCGCGGCCGTGCCCAACACGGCCAACGTCCGCAGCGACCTCGCGGCCGCCGAGCCCACGCTCGAGGTAAGGGTCGACCCGGCAAAGGCAGCGGCGGCCGGGCTGACGGCAGAGGAGATCTCGAGCAGCCTGGCCAACCTGTCGTCCAACCGCACTATCACTACCGCCGACCTCGGCCAGGGGCCGCTCGGCGTGCGGCTGGTGGTGTCCGCCAGCGACCTCACGAGCGCGGAGGCGCTGGGCGCGGTGCAGATCGCCCGGGGCGTGCGGCTTGACTCCGTCGCGGCGATCGTGCCGGTGACCAAGCAGACGACAATCACGCGCGTCGACGGCAGGCCGGCGGCGACAGTGACCGGCGACATCACCAGCTCCAACACCGGCAAGGTCTCCGGCGATGCGCAGAGCGCCGTCGACAAGCTCAAGTTGCCGGACGGGCTGACGGTGAAGGCCGGCGGCGTCGCCGCCGACATTAACGAGGGCTTCTCGAAGATGCTGGTCGCGATCGTCGTCGCGATCGTGCTGGTCTACGCGGTGATGGCGCTGCTGTTCGGCAGTCTGCTCACCCCATTCGTCATCCTGTTCAGCCTACCGCTGGCGCTGATTGGCGCGATCGTGGCGCTGGTGATCACCGGGTCGGCGCTCAGCATCAGCGCGCTGATCGGCATCCTCATGCTCGTCGGCATCGTGGTCACGAATGCCATCGTCCTGCTAGAGTTCGTCATCATGCTCAGGCAGGAGCGCGGCTACAGCACCTACGATGCGCTGGTCGAGGGCGGACAGACCCGCCTGCGCCCAATTCTAATGACAGCCGTCGCGGCGATGCTCGCTCTCATCCCACTGGCCCTGGGCCGCAACGAGGGCGCGCTGATCGCGACCGAACTGGGCAGGGTAGTGATCGGCGGGCTATTCAGCTCAACCCTGCTTACCCTGGTGGTCGTGCCCGTGGTCTACAGCCTGGTCGACGGGCTCAGGATGCGCTTCAGCCGCCAGCCGCCGGCGGTGGCCGTCGAGCGGTGAGTGTCGCCGCGGGGCGATCCCTAAAGGATGACCGACAGATGACCAAGTATCAGCGTGTGATGGGGCGGATGCGGGCCTAGTCTCCTCCCCGGCGCAAGAGGACAAGGGGGCAAGAAGCGTCGAACCCGGCTCTAGCCGGGTTCGATTGGCTTGCGTTTGGTAGCGCATGGGGGATTCGAACCCCCGGTCTCCGCCTTGAGAGGGCGGTGTCCTGGGCCGCTAGACGAATGCGCCACGCCGCTTGTGGCTGGGGAGGGAGGATTCGAACCCCCGCATACGGATCCAGAGTCCGCTGTCCTACCGCTAGACGACTCCCCAATCAGCAGGGATTCTAGCACAGAGATTCGCCCTGGCACAACGCCTATCGCGCTGGGGCGCTCAGCCTGTCGATAGCCCGCGCCAGGCGGGCCAGGCAGCGCTCCCGCCCCAGGACGGCCATGCTCTGGAAGAGCGGCGGCGCCACCGGGCCGCCGGTCACGGCCACCCGCACCAGCATGAAGAGATCGCCCGCCTTCAGGGACAGCTCCTCGGCCAGCGGACGCAGCGCTCCCTCCAGGGACTGCTCGTCCCACGAAGGCAGGGATGCCACACGCTCGCGGGCGGCGCCGAGGGCCATCGTGGCGTCGTGGGGCCGGCCGGCGAACCCCTTCCCCAGCAGATCGCTCACCGAGTAGTCCAAGTCGTCGCCCAGGAAGAAGAACTCGGCGAAGCGCTTCAGGTCGTCGAGGCGCTTCACGCGCTCCCGGATGAGCGGCACCATGCGCAGGATGTACCCCTCATCGAGGGGCCGCGGCACGTCGGACGGCAGGTCCCGCTCCAGCCGACCGCGCACCAGGGCGGCAAGGCGCTCGGGGGGCAGGGAGCGCATGTAGACCCCGTTCATCCAGGTCAGCTTGTCCGCGTCAAAGATAGCCGGGTTCTTGACGATGCGCTCCAGGCTGAAGTGCTGGATGAACTGCTCCCGGGAGATGATCTCCGTGTGGTCGTCCAGGGACCAGCCCAGCAGGCCCAGGAAGTTGAACATGGAATCGGGCAGATAGCCCTGCTCCGCGTAGTCGAGGACTGAGGTGGCGCCGTGCCGCTTGGAGAGCTTCGAGCGGTCCTTGCCCAGGAGCATGGGCAGGTGGGCGAAGAGGGGCGGCTGCCAGCCCAACGCCTGGTAGAGGAGGAGGTGGCGCGGCGTGCTGGGCAGCCACTCCTCGGCCCGTAGCACGTGCGAGATCTCCATCAGGTGGTCGTCCACCACGCTGGCCAGGTGATAGGTGGGGTAACGGTCCGACTTGATGATGATGAAGTCGTCCAGCGTAGCGTTCTCGAAGGTGACGTCCCCCCGCACCAGATCGGTGAAGGACGTCTTGCCATCCAGGGGCGTCTTGAAGCGCACGACCGCCTTGAGCCCTCGCTCTGCGCGCTCCCGCCGCTCCGCGTCGGACAGGTCGCGGCAGTGGCGGTCGTAGCGCGGCGGCTGCTTGAGGCGCGCCTGCTCCGTGCGCAACGCCTCCAGGCGCTCCGGCGTGCAGTAGCAGAGGTAGGCCCAGCCACTCTCGAGGACCTGGTTGGCGTACCTGTGGTAGGTCTCCAGCCGCTCCGACTGCAAGTACGGCCCGAAGGGGCCGCCTACTTCCGGCCCCTCGTCCCACTCCAGCCCCAGCCAGCGCAGCGACTCCAGCACCTTCTCCAGCGCCTCCGGCACCAGCCGCGTCTGGTCCGTGTCCTCGATGCGCAGCACGAA